>DASTMQ010000502.1:0-19805 GCA_035714005.1 Hyphomicrobiaceae bacterium | reverse complement strand
CTTTCGGGGTGACGAAATTTCTTTCGTCGGGATCATCTACTTGATCGGGCTTATCATCGTGCTGCTGTTGGTTCACGTTCTGCAGCCGGAGCGGGAAGGGTCCGGCTCCTCCTCGCGATCCCCAACCCACCAGCAGAGGGCACCCTAACAAGGACGCCAAGGAGCGTGGCTCGCTTCTCAGGGCAGGCATGCGCCGAATAAAGCAAGAGGATTTGGCGCCGGCCACGACAGAGCGTGCCACCGACCGCGCAAGCCCGAGCAGGTTTGAACCACCTCGCGACCGATGCTATGGTCGCCGAGGCTTGGCAAGGCTTGACGCGGAGTGGCAAGGCCTGCGGCCGATGTTTGATCGCAACCGGCTCATATATTGGCTCGTCAGCTTGCTGTTGATACTGATCGGCTTCACCGCGCGATCATACCGCATCGTCGCCGTGCAAACCTTCGTGGTCGCCCTCTGCTACGTCGCCGCGAAACGCTACCTCCTTGGCGTGCCCTATCATCTCGCTCCGGAGGCGTTGGGCCGGTTCCTCGATGGCATCGCCGTCGTGTTGGCCGACTTTCTTTCCTTCCTGATCGGGTCAAGCCTCTGCTGGGGTATGGCGCAATGGTGGCGCCGACGCCCGCATCCGACTGTGCATGACCGTGCGCGCCAGAAAATTGAGCGCGCCAGGGGGCAAGCCGTTAAGGAGCGACGCGCTGAACCCTCCTAGCAGATCCATTTGTGTCCTATATTCAGGGCGATGCCTGCAAGAGCTAAGACCATTAATACCGATTGCCCCGTTTGCAAGGCGACCGGCCGGATCGAATCCCGTTTACCGGGCCGCAAACGGCTGTGTCCCGAGTGCGGCGGCACCGGCAAGGTCCCCGCCCTCCGACGCGAAACATTGCTGAAGCGCGCGCAAGCGCCGAGCCGCAAGTGACCGCAAGCTGCCGGCGGTCCAGGGCGCCGGCAAGAGCCTGAGCCAGGGAAGAGTGAGGCACCCGGGGTGAGGCGGCGCTCCGAGGCAGCAACCGGTTGTAGGCGCGCGACTGGCCGTGGCGGCGAACCACCCGGGTCGTCTGCGTGCTGTCCAGCTTGCATGATAAGCCGCCATGATTGACCGTCCGGAAACTATCTCCAAGCCCGGCGATCCGCTCGATCCGGATGGCTGGCATCTGCGCCCCGTCACGCTCGCCGACGTCGACGGCGTGCATCGCTTGGCCTCAGAGCCGCTCGTCTACCGCTATCTTTTCGATGGCGCGGCACCCAAGCGCGACAGCATTGCCGAAGGCATTGGCCGCGCCATCGCCGATGCCGCGCGCACGCAATTGGGTTTGTGGATCTTGCAGAGCCCGCGCATATCCTATGCGGGATGCGTGCAGCTGCGGCCCGATCTCTCGGCCGCGTCGGTCGAGCTCATTTATCTCCTCGCGCCCGCCCATTGGGGCCGCGGCTTGGCGACCCGCATGGGCTGGACCGCCATCGCCAAAGCCTTTCAGGAGCCCTTCGAACTCGTGCTCGCCGGCACCGATGGCGCCAATGACGCTTCGCTCGCGGTGATGCGCCGCCTCGGCATGCGTTTTTATCGCCATGTGCGCTATCCGCTGGGCACGGGACTAGAATACGCCCTCGCCCGCGGCGATCCCCTACCCAAACGGCAGCCGGCGCTGCTCGCCATCGGTTGAGACCAGCTCCCCTGCGGCCCCGTCACCTTGCCTTCGACCTCGCGCGCGCTTGGCGGGATATTTTTCATCGACCGCAGAGGCTGCGACCTTTAGCGTCCCGGGACTTGCCGGCGGCTCAGCGGCCTGCAGCGCATTGCCGCCGAATGGCCGGCGGCCTACCTGCGGCTGTATTAGGGCGGCAGTACTAGGAAAGAAAGAACCGATGTGGCCAAATCCTCGCATCCCCTTTCAGATGTCATCCGAGCGCGCGCGGCTCGAGCCCTACCGCGGCAAGCCGCTGATGGTCCATGCCGTCGTCAATATCGAGTATTGGCCCTTCGAACAGAAAATGCCGCGCGGCATCCTGCCGGCGCCGCACGGTGCCCAAGTCGAGCCGCCGGACCTTCCCAACTATTCCTGGGTCGAATACGGCATGCGCTGTGGCATGCCGCGCTTGTTGGAGCTGTTGGGCCAGCGCAGCATTAGGGCGTCGGCCTTCATGAACGCCCAATGTGCCGACGTCTATCCGTCGCTGGCACAGGCCGTGGTCGATGCGGAATGGGAGCTTGTCGGCCATGGCTGGTTCCAGCGCTCGCTCAAGCAGGTCGCCAACGAGGAGGCCGAAATCCGTCGCTGCCTGACAAGGCTTGAGCAGCTGTCGGGCAAGAAGGTGCGCGGCTGGTTCGGCGCCGGCGGCGGCGAAAGCAATGACACGCCGGACATCCTGCAACGCTGCGGCGTCGAATTCGTGCATGATTGGCTGGTCGATGATCTGCCTTGCTGGATGCTGACGACGGGTGGCCCTTTGCTTTGTCTTCCCTACACCTGGGAGCTCAATGATGTACCGATCTGGGTCGTGCAGGGGCAATCGAGCGACGAATTGTTAAAACGGCTCGAGGCGACGTTAGCCGTCCTCGAACGCGAGCTCGAACGGCAGCCCCGCGTGCTAACCCTCGCCATGCACCCGCACGTTCTCGGCGTCCCGCACCGCGCCTACTATTTGGAAAAGGCGCTCGATCTGCTGGCGGCGCGGCAAGATTGCGCCTTTGTGACCTCGAGCGAGATCGCCGATTGGTTCCTGGCCGCCGACAGGCACGGGCGCCAGGAACTGGAGGCCGCCGCACGCTCGCGGCCGCAGTGAGCCCGCGGCCGAGGTAAGAGTGACACCAGCAGGCTTTCCTCCTTCGCGGGAGCTCAACCCCTAGGCCGCGCCCCAAACGCGCCTCATCAGCTTCCCGCCGCCTGCCGGTTCGCCGAGGCTGCACTGGCGAGCACCTCGACGGTGTGTTCGCCCAAGCGCGGCGCCGGCCTTCTAAGCGCGCCCGGCGTCTCGGATAGCTTCACCGGAATGCCCAGCGTCTTGACCGTGCCCGCCGAGGGATGGAGAGTATCGACCGCCATGCCGCGCGCCACGACGTGCGGATCCGCCATCGCCTGGTCGAAGTCCAGCACCGGACCGGACGGAATGCCCGCCGCCTCGAGCGCCGCCAGCCAATGCGCGGACGGCTTCGTCCTAAAGTACCCCTCGAGCAGGGCGACGAGCGCGTTGTTGTTGCGCACGCGATCACCGTTGCTGGCAAACCGCGCATCCTTGCTCAATTCGGGGATGCCGAGCAATTCGCACAGCCTGAGCCAGAAATTGTCCTGCGCCGCGCCGAGGGTGATCCAGCCGTCCGCCGTCGGGAACACCTGATAGGGCGAGCTGCCCCGGTGCGCCTGGCCAAGGCGCGGCGGCGTCGTGCCGGTGGCGGCAACGTGCGCTGCTTCATAGACCCCGAAGGAAAGCGCCGATTCCAGCAACGAGGTCTCGACCAGTTGGCCGCGTCCCGTGCGGTGCCGCGCCTCCAGCGCGCACAGAATACCGATCGCCAGGTGCATGCCGGCCGCCACGTCCGAAATGGCGATCGGCATGCGATGGGGCGGCCCGTCCTTCGGGCCGGTGACGCTCATCAAACCCGACATCCCCTGCGTCACCAGATCAAAGCCGCCGCGATCGCGATAGGGACCCGTCTGGCCGAAGCCGGAGATGGCGGCATAGATCAAGCGCGGATTGCGCACCGAGAGCGTGGCCCAGCCCAACCCCAAGCGCTCGAGCGTGCCCGGCCGGAAATTCTCGATCAGCACATCGGCACCATCGATGAGGTCTAGCAGCTGGGTTTTGCCGGCTGCCGTCTTCAGATCGATGACCACGGACCGCTTGTTGCGGTTCCAGATCATGAACGGGGCGCTTTCGCCACCGACAAACGGCGGCATTTTGCGGGCATCATCGCCACCGCCGGGGCGCTCGACCTTGACAACGTCCGCACCATGGTCCGCCAAAACCATGGCGCAGTACGGTCCCGACAGGTGACTGGAGAGATCTACGACGCTCAACCGTTCCAATGCGCTTGCCATCGGCTTTCACTTTTTCCCATCCGCGGTTTTTCGTTTATTGTGCCCACTTCCCGCGCCTCGCGCACTTCCTTTCTGACAGGGTTCGTCGTGGTCACTCAACAAGACATTGTCGTTTCTTGCGAAACTAGCGGCATCGCCACGGTTACGCTGGACCGCCCCGCCAAGCGCAATGCGGTCTCGCTTGCCATGTGGCGACGGCTCGGCGAAATCTTTGCCGAGCTGGGCGGACGCGATGACGTGCGCGCCATTATCCTGACCGGGGCGGGTGGTCACTTTTGCGCCGGCGCCGACATTTCCGAGTTCGCTTCGGTGCGCGCCGACGCGCAATCGGGCCGCGTCTACGAGGCGACCAACGAGGCGACCAGCCGCGCCCTGCGCGACTGTTGCAAGCCGACCATCGCCGCGATCTCGGGTTACGGCATGGGCGGCGGCTGCGCCCTGGCGCTCGCTTGCGACCTTCGGGTCGGGGACGCCAGCACGCGCATGGGCATTCCCGCGGCCCGGCTCGGCGTCGTCTACGGGGAACTCGATTGTGCCCTGCTCTACCGCCAGGTCGGTCTCGCCAATGCCAAACGCGTGCTCTTCACGGGCCGGGCCTACGCCGCCGAGGAGTGCCTCGCCATCGGGCTCCTCGACCTGGTCGCGGCCGACACGGCGCTCGCCGGCGCCAGGGCGCTGGCGGATGAGATCGTCGGCAATGCGCCGCTCTCCCTCGGCGGCTCCAAGCTCATTCTCGAGGCTTTGAGCGCTGGCACGGTCGAGCAGAGAGAAAAGGAAATCTCCGACTTGATCGAAGCGGCGATGGACAGCACGGACTATCGCGAGGGGGCACGCGCCTTCTTGCAGAAGCGCCGACCCGTCTTCACCGGCCGGTAGGGTCCCCAGCATGCTCTGGCTCGGCGTTGATGTCGGTGGCACCTTCACCGATCTTGTGCTGTTTGACGTGGCCGCCGGCACGCTCCGGATCTTGAAGACCCCCTCGACGCCCGACAATCAGGCCGAGGGCATTCTGATCGGACTTGACCGGCTCGGCGTCCCCGCCGCGAACCTCAAACGCATCGTGCACGGCACCACGGTGGCAACCAACACGGCGCTGGAAGGCAATGGCGCACGCCTCGCCGTCTTGGTGACGGCCGGTCACAGGGACGTGTTGGTGGTTGGCCGCGGCAATCGCACGGCAATGTACAACATCAAGGCGCGGCCGTTGCGACCCTTGGTGCCGCGCTCGCAACTGATCGAGATTGGCGAACGACTGCGCGTCGACGGCTCAATTCTGCGGGCCCTCGATGACAGCGAGGTGATGGCGGTTGCCGAGCGCTTGGCCGGCGAGGACGTCGAAGCGGTGGCGGTTTGCTTCCTGCACGCCTATGCCAACCCGGCGCATGAGCAGCGCGCCGCAGCCCTGCTCGCCGCGGCGCTGCCGCGGGCAGCGGTGACCACCTCGGCCGAGGTTTTGCCCGAGTTCCGGGAATACGAGCGCTTCTCCACCACCGCGCTCAACGCCTATGTCGCCCCGCGCATGAAGCGATACCTCGGCGATCTCAACAAACGATTGTCGCAGGCCGGCGCCTCGGCGCCCTTGGCCATCATGACGTCGAACGGCGGCTCGCTGCCCGCGCATCGCGTCGAGGCGATGCCGGTGCTGTCAATGCTGTCCGGACCCGCCGCCGGCGTCATTGCCGCCGGCCATATCGGCGCCACCATCGGCCATGCCGACCTCATCACCTGTGACATGGGTGGCACTTCGACCGACGTGTGCCTGCTGCGCGATGGCGACTACGCCATGACGACGGAGGGTCGGGTCGGCCCCTTTCCCGTGAAGATCCGGCAAATCGATATCAACTCGATTGGCGTCGGCGGCGGCAGCATCGCCGCGCTCGCTGCGGGCGGCTTTCTCAGCGTCGGTCCACGCTCGGCGGGGGCCATGCCGGGTCCCGCCTGCTATGGCCGCGGCGGCCAAGAGCCGACCATCACCGATGCCAATGTGGTGCTGGGTCGGCTCGGCATCGAACGACCGCTGGGCGGCGAGATTGGCCTCGAGGCGGCCGCGGCCGAGCGCGTCGTGGCCGATTTGGCGCGCCGCCTCGGCCTCGGCACCAAGCAAACGGCGGCGGGGATTTTGCGCATCGCCGCCGTTTCCCTCGCCAACGCCATCAAGGAAGTCTCGGTGATGCGCGGCATCGACCCGCGCGATTACGCGCTGCTCGCCTTCGGCGGTGCCGGCCCCCTGCACTCCGCCGAGATCGCCGACGAATTGGGCATGAAGACGGTCGTGGTGCCGCCGCTGCCCGGCAACTTCTCCGCGCTCGGGCTGCTGATCGCCGACGTGCGCCGTGACTTTGTGCGCACGCGCGTGTCCGCTACCAGCAAGACCTCGATTGAGGAGGTGCGGGCGGCGCTCGAGGAGCTGAAGCGGGCCGGCGCCGCCGAGCTCGATGCCGATGGGTTCGCCCCCGACCGCCAACGCTGCGCGGCAAGCCTCGACATGCGCTATCTGGGCCAGTCGTTCGAGCTCTCCGTCCCGGTGGCGGTCGACGTCGGCGGCATGGCCGAGATCGAGCACGCCTTTGCCGAGCTCTACGCCGCGCGCTATGGCGCGGCCACCGGTCGCGCCGTCGAGATCGTCAGTTATCGCCTGGCCGCCTGGGGCCTCTCCGACAAGCCGCAGCTGCCACGGTTCAATGGTGACGGCCGTTCGCTGACCGCGGCCGTACGCGGCACCAGGGGAGTAAATATCGCCGGCGCCGAGCGGCAGGTCAGCGTCATGGATCGCGATCGCCTGCCGGCCGGCGAAGCCTGCCGTGGACCCTTGCTGATCGAGGAAGGCGGCACCACCACCCTCGTGCCCGAAGGCTGGAGCGTAGAACTCGATGCTATCGGTTGTCTCCTGATGCGCCGGAGCTAGAAAGAGCAATGTCCTCGACGCTGGATCCGATCACGCTGGAAGTTTTGACGCAGGCGCTCATTGCCACCGTGCGCGAAATGCGCGCCACCGTCTGCCGCACGGCGAGCTCTGTCGCCATCTATGACGCCAAGGATTTTTCCTGCGGCTTGTTCGCGCCTGACAGCCAGGTCATCGCCCAATCGGAAGATATCGGCTCGCATGTCGTCCCCATGCCGTGGTCGGTGCGCGCCGCCATGGCCAAGCTGGGCGCAACGCTCGGCGCAGGTGACGTCATTCTCCTCAACGATCCCTACGCCGGCGGCACCCACCTCAACGACGTCACCATCATCTATCCGATCTTCCGGGACGGGCGCCTGATCTTCTTTCCCGCCGTGCGCGCCCATTGGGCCGATGTCGGCGGCATGGTGCCGGGCAGCATGTCGGGCAAGGCAACGGAGATCTACCAAGAGGGCATTCGCATCCCGCCGTTGAAGATTTTCGAGGGCGGCAGGACCAATGAGGCGGTGCTCGAGCTTCTGCTCGCCAACATGCGCGTGCCGGACGAGCGCCTCGGCGATTTTCAGGCAAGCTTGGCTGCTTGCCGGGTGGCGGAAAAGCGCATCCATGAAATCTGCGCCCGTTACGGCGTCGATACCCTGCTCGAGGCCGTTCGCCTCGACCTCGATCGGGCCGAAGCGCGCATGCGCGCCTCCATTGCCGCGGTACCGGACGGCACCAGCTATTACGAAGACTATCTCGAGACCTTCATGGGTGACCGCTTCGAGCCGCTGCTCTTGCCCTTGGCGCTGACCGTCAAGGGTGATCGCATGATCGCCGACTTCACGGGCGCCTCCCCGCAAGTGCCGTTCCCGGTGAACTCGACGGCCGCGGTGTCCGCCGCCGGCGTGCTGATCACGGTGAAGTCGGTGTTCGACCCGCAGGCACCTCTCAACCAGGGCTCATTCCGGCCGATCGAAGTGATCACGCCGCCGGGCACCATCGTCAATGTTGAGCGACCTGCCCCCGCCGGCTCGCACGGCGAGATCCGCAAGCGCGTGATCGCCGCCATGGTCGGGGCACTGGCACAAATGGTGCCCGACAAGGTCGCCGGCGACCTCTGCCGCACCTCTTTCCACAACTTGATCGGCGGCTTCGATGCGCGGGCCAATCGAGAGTGGGTGCACTACGAATGGTCGGCCGGCGGCAACGGCGCTTTTGCCGAAGACGACGGCCCGAGCGCCATCGCCACCATCGACTGGGGCGATCTCGTCACGGTGCAATCCTCCGAGGTGATCGAAACGCGCATGCCCCTGCTGGTGCAGAGTTCGCGGCTGGCCACCGATTCCGGCGGGCCGGGCACCACGCGCGGCGGTTTGTCGATGCAGCGCGCCTTGCGCGTGTTGGCGGCCGATGCCCGCTATTCGCTGCTGTCGGATGGGGCCGTGGTGCCGGCCTTCGGCGTGCTGGGCGGCTTGTCGGGCGCCCCCGTCGGCGCCTGGATCGAGCGAAACGGCGGCATCGAGGGCTTTGCGACGCCCGGCAAGATCGCCGGGCATGCCTTGCAAGCCGGCGACGTGGTCCTGGTCCGATCGGCCGGCGGCGGCGGCTATGGCGATCCGCTCGATCGCGAACCCGAGCGCGTCGCCGCCGACCTCAAGGACGGCTATATCTCGCCGGCGGCGGCGCACGATCTTTATGGTCTGGTACTGGACCCAATGGGGGCGATCGACACGGCGGCCACGGGCGCCCGGCGCCGGCATTTGCGCGCTCGTCGCAGCACGCTCATAGCCCGGTTGACGCTAGATGCCTTTGAAGCGGGGGCCGTCAGTCGCCGACGCGTTTGGCGGCTCAATCCTGCCGACGCCGCCCTGGCCGGGATCGACGAGGACGACGTGGTGGAACTCGATAGCGGCCGCGCCGCACCGCTGCGCGGCTGGGCCAGGCTCGAGGCCGGCGTGCGGCCCGGAATGGTCGGGATCGATGCGCGCGGCCTCACCATTCTCAAGGCCGTCGATGGCGAAAAGCTCACCCTGCGCCGGGTTCTCTCCCCCAAGGCTTGCCAGCCTTCCATGACGGACAGCAGCCAATGACCGACACCACCGCTTTGGCCCGGGATCTCGATTTCCGCGGGCGTCGCGTCCTGATCACCGGCGCCGCCAACGGCTTCGGCGCCGCCATCGCGGAACGTTTTGCCGAGCATCATGCAGCGCTCATCTTGGCGGACGTTGAGGAGGCCCCGCTCTCCGCCATCGCCGGGCGCCTCGGCGCCACGGCCCACCGCTTCGATCAAGCCGATCCGCAATCCGTGGAACGGCTGGCCGCTGCCGTGGGCGCAATCGACATCCTTATCAACAACGCCGGCATCCTCGTTGCCAAGCCGCTGCTGGAGACGTCATGGCACGAGGTGCGCCGATTGATCGACACCGACCTCGTCGGCGTGATCCAACTCATGCAGCTGATCGGCCGCGGCATGGTCGAACGCGGTCGCGGCGTCATCCTTTCAATTGGCTCGCAGACCGCCTTCAGCGGCGGCGAAAACCGGGCCGTATATGCGGCCGCCAAAGCCGCCATCTCGCAGCTGACGCGCGCCGCCGCCGTCGAGTGGGGGCAGCACGGCGTGCGCGTGGTCTGCCTGGCACCGGGGCGCGCCTTGACGCGCATGACGAGGCTCACGGCCGACCCCGCCTACGCCGGCGACCGCGGGCTTGAGCGCGTACCCCTCGGGCGCTGGGGCACGGCGGAGGAGATCAGCAAGTTGGTGCTATTGCTCGCCTCCGATGCGGCCGGTTATGTCACGGGCGAGACCCTGATCGCCGATGGTGGTTACGTGATCGGCTGATGCTGCCCGCTTGCGCAGGGCGCGCGTGGCCTCCGCATCGATGCCGCCTTCGGTCCCGGTCAGGGCGACGCCATAGAGCTCGCGCGCCGCCGCCTCGGAAACGTAGCCGCCCTTCACGTCACGGCGCACGATGCTTGCCGGGCGCTCGCGCGGATCACCGTAGCCCGCCCCGCCGGCACAGCGGACGGCAAACACGTCTCCCTTGGCGAGCGCGATCGTCTTTTTGGCATGCACGGCCTGGCCATTGACGGAGACGGCCGCGCAGCCGCCGGGCATGCCTCCGAATAGGCCGAGCGCGGGATGGCTGATGCGATCGAGCCGGACGCCGACGGTGATGGGGTCGTCCGCTTCCGATTTGATGGCGAGCCGAGCCGCCAGCCCGCCGCGCTGCCGGCCCGCACCGCCCGAATCGGTGGCAAGCTCTTTGCTGAGAAACAGCAGCGGCTTTTCGTTTTCGGTGACCTCGACGGGTATGCCCGCGATGTTGGCCGGCCAGCCGAGCGAGGAGATGCCATCCAGGTGAGGCCTGGCGCCAAGCCCGCCATTCAGGAACATGATATCGACATAGCGGCGCCCGCTGTGGCCAAAGCCCATGTAGGCCGAAAGATGCGGCGGCGTTCCGGTTTCGGCGATCACGCGGTCGGGAATTGCTTCGGCCAAGGTGCGGAAGATCAGACCCTGAAGATACATCGCCACCAGCGCGCGGGCCCCGAGCGCGGCAGGATAGCTGGCATTGATGACGCTGCCTTCCGGCACCGTGTAGCTGATGCGCTTGAGCGTTGCCCCGTTGATCGGTGATTGCGGGTGCGCCACGCAAATGCAGGCGTGGGCAATTTCCGCGAACGACCAGCGTTTGGTGCAATTGATGCCGTGCAGCTGCTGCGGCGAGGAGCCCGTGCAGTCGACGCTAATCTCATCGGGACGCACGCTGACGGCGCAGCGCAGCGTAATCGGCGCATCGAACCCGTCGGTGGCGACCTCGCCGCGATAGGTTCCAACGGGAAGCTTGGCGATGGCCTGGCGCATCGCCAGGTCGGAGCGCGCCTTGACGGCGGCGAACAAGTCATCGGCGTCCTGGAGGTTCTTGGCCTCGAGGAACTCGAGCAGGCGGCGCGCCATGATGGTGTTGGCGGCAAGTTGTGCCAGCAAATCGCCGACCACGATGTCGGGAACCCGCACGTTCAGGCGGATGATGCGGAAAAGATCCTCGTTCGGCTTGCCGGCATCGAACAGCTTGATAATCGGCAGCCGGAAGCCCTCCTCGAACACCTCCTTGCTGTCGGCCGACAGTAGGCGCCCGCCCACGTCCGGGGAATGGGAAACGCTCATGGCATAGGCGACGATGCGGCCGCGGTGGAAGATCGGTGTCACGAAGAAGACATCATTGATTTGGCTGGCCCCGATCCAAGGATCGGTGGTGATCAGGCTGTCGCCCGGATTGAGCGTTGCCGGTGGAAAGGCCGCCAGGAAATCCTGCATGGCCTGCGCCATGCAGCCCAAAAACGCCGGCAGCCCGTGCCGCCCCTGCGCGATCATCTCACCGCTGGGGTCAAACAGCGCGCAACTGAAATCCCAGGCTTCGGTGACGATGCGCGAGAAGGCCGTGCGCAGCAGGGTGACCTGGGCCTCATCGACGATGCTCAGGAGCTTGTTCCACCACATGCTCAGTGTGGTGACGTCGAGCCCCGCGGCGTCCTTGCTCGCCATACCTCATCCTTTCAGTGTGATCGCCAGCATGCCTAAATCATCGATCTGGGCGCGCGCCCCGGGCGGCACGACGCTGGTGGATTCGTGGTCCTCGATGACGGCGGGGCCGCTGAAGCTGGCGCCGATTGCGAGCCGGCGGCGCTCGTAGACCGCACACGTGATGGGCGCCTGCGCGCCGGTAAACAACACGGGACGCTGCCCCTTGGCTTTGACGGTGGCATCGGCCTCAGCGTGCCGCGGCCACAGCGCGGGGAGCTCGGGTCGCGGTCCGCAGATGGTGAGGCGCCAGCTCACCGTCTCGACGGGAACCTCGCGAATCTCGCGGCCGTATTGCTGCCGGTAGGCGGCGTAGAAGGCCTCGTGGAGGGGCGCGAGCAGGCCGGGGCCGAGCTCGCCACCCGGCAACGCCACGTTGACTTCGTAGCGCTGGCTCACATAGCGCATGTCGGCCGAGAAACTCAAGGCGATGGGTTCGTGGATGCCGGCCGCGGCGAGGTGGCCGCGGCCTTCGGCCGCCAAGGCTGCGAACCGTGCGGTCACGTGGTTCCAGTCGACTTGGCTCAGCTCGCGCATGTAGCCGAAGACGTAATCGAACGACACCGGCGAGGCGAGACACCCGAGCGCGGAGAGCACACCCGCGCCCAGGGGGATGCGCACCTCGGTGATGCCGAGCCGCTGCGCCACGTCGCAGACGTGGGCCGGCGCGGCGCCGCCAAAGGCCAACAGCGTGAAGGGCCGCAGATCGATGCCCTGCTCGGCCGCGTACACGGAAGCCGCGTTCGCCATATTGTCGTTGACGACTTCGTAGATTGAGCGCGCGGCCGCACTGGTGTCGATGCCGAGCCGCTTGCCCACTTGCGCGATGGCGGCCGCGGCCAAGGCGCGGTCGAGCCGCATTTTGCCGCCGAGGAAATAGTCGGCATTGAGGTAGCCGAGCAGCAGGTCGGCATCGGTGACGGTCGGCGCCTCCCCACCCCTGGCATACGCGGCCGGCCCCGGATCTGCGCCCGCACTGTCGGGGCCCACGGCCAGCAAGCCCAAGGCATCGACCTGGGCAATGCTGCCGCCGCCGGCACCGATTTCGATCAGCTCGACGGCGGGCGCCTTGAGCAACAGTCCGCTGCCCTTCTGAAACCGGCGCACGCGCGCGACCTCGAGTTCGCTCGTGCGCCTGGGCTCCCCGCCGGTGATCAACGCGATCTTGGCGGTGGTGCCCCCCATGTCGAAGGCCAGCACGTTCGGCTTGTCGAGACGGCGCGCAAAGTGCGTGGCGATCGAGACGCCGGCGGCAGGCCCGGACTCCACCAGCCGCACGGGAAATTGGCGGGCGAGGTCGAGGCTGAGGCTGCCGCCGTTGGAGCTCATCACGAAAAAGGCGCCGCGCGAGCCGGCCCGCTGGAACGCCTCGGCCAACTGCGCCAGGTAGCGCGACATCAAGGGTTGCACATAGGCGTTGGCGACCGTGGTGGAGACGCGGCCGTACTCGCCAATTTCCGGCAAGACCTGCGAGGACAAGGAAATCGCCACCTCCGGCCAGGCGGCCGCGATGATCTTGGCCGCCGCCTGCTCGTTGGCGGCATTGGCGTAGGCATGCAGGAATGCGACCGCGATCGCCTCGACCTTCTCCGCGCGGAGCCCGCGCAAGGCATCTTGAAGCTCGGCGGCCAGCAGCGGCGTTTCGATCTTCCCGTCGAAGCGCACGCGCTCGCTAAGCCCGATACGGCGATCCCGCGGCACCAGCGGTTCGGGAAATTCGATAAACAGGTCATAAAGGTCATAGCGCAGCTCGGTGCGGGTTTCGAGCACATCGCGAAACCCGCGCGTGGTGAAGAGCGCGGTCGCCGCGCCCTTGCGCTCGATAATGGCATTGGTCGCCAGCGTCGTGCCGTGCACGATGGCACGCAACTCTGCGTAGCCTCGATCGGCAAGCGAGAGGACCTGGGCCACCGCCGCCAGCACGGCCTCGGCGGGTGCATTGGGTGTGGTCAGCACCTTTGCCGAATAGAGGCGGCCGGCCGCCTCATCGATCAGGATGACATCGGTAAATGTGCCGCCGATGTCGACGCCAATGGCAATCGTCTTTTCGTGTTCCACGCTGCCCGCTACCTCGGCTCAAGGGCTCACCGCCGGCCCGGCCGCGCCATTGCGAGCCGCGGCGACAGGCGTCGGCAGAACGCATCCCATCACGGCGCCTGCGGCCCCGGCAGTGTCGCGGGCGGGGCATCGGCGTGGCCCGCGCCGAGCTCGACGAGTTCGATCAGCACGTCGTTGGTCGATTTGGGATCGAGGAAGGCGATGCGCGAATTTGCGTGTCCGCGGCGGGGCGCTTCATCGAGCAGCCTCACGCCCTTGCCCTTGAGTTCGGCCAAGGCCGCTTCGATGTCCTCAACCTCCAGGCAGATGTGAAAAAGGCCCTCGCCATGCGCCGCGATCCACTTGCTGGTCTCCGTGTCGGCCGCATCCGATTCGAGCAGTTCAAGGTAGGTGGAGCCAACCGGAAACATGGCAAGCTTGGTGCGATATTGCGGCAGGTGTTCTTCATATTCGAAGGTCAAGCCGAGCTTTTCCTCGAAGATGGCACGCGCCTTTGCCAGGCTCTTCACCGCGATTGCCACATGTTCGATACGTTTGACCTTCATGGGAGTGCTCCTGACACCTGCTCGCAAAGCAGCGGTTGCGGGCGGCCGTGGCGGCGGCGCTTGCGGTCAGGCCGCGAGCACGCGCGCCGCCGGGCCTCGGCTGGGGCTATTGCCCTCACGGGCAAGCAACGGGTTCGAGCCACACCGCAGTATCGTGAAAGCCCGCCCCGCCATTGGGGGGTACGGGATCGTCGCCGATCAAAGTGTTGATGGCGCGCCGTTCGCGGAAGGCCTCCGCCGGCCAGATGCCCTCCACAATCAAGGTCGCCTCCTGCTGGCCCGCATCGAGCCGCGCGCTGAGCACGACCGAGCCGCGGTCGTTGCCAATCCGCACCTGCGATCCCTCGCTGACCCCCGCCAGTCGTGCCGCGCTCGGATGCAGGCGCACGCAGGGCCCGGCTTCCTTGGCCACGGAGGTCGGGGTCTGCGAGAACGTGCTGTTGAGGAAATTGCGCGCCGGCGGGCATACCAGCTTATAGGGATGGCGCGCGTCGGCGCGCTCGTAGCGGTTCGACCAGTCGGCAATCCTTGGCATCACGCCGTGGCCGGGGCCGACCCGGCGCCAGTCCGGCTTAAAGTGGAAGCGGGCATCCGGCTGCGGGAAGCCGTCGAGGAAATGCGCGGCTTTAAACGACAGGGCGCGATCGATCCAGCCGACCTTGGCTGCCTCCGCGAAGCTCGCCATGCCCCCGCCCAAGAGCGCGTGATCGAGCAGCTCGCGATCCGACAGCGCCAGGCTTGCATGCTTGACGCCCAGCAGACGCGAAAGCTCGCGCACGGTGTGACTGTTCGGGCGCGCTTCCCCGCGCGGCTCCACCAGCTTCGGCCCGAACGTCAAGTGCGTGTGGCCGAGACCATAGTAGATGTCGTCATGTTCGACGAACATGGTCGCGGGCAGCACGATGTCGGCGTGCCGCGCCGTTGCCGTCAAGAATTGCTCCTGCACGACCAGGAACAGGTCATCGCGGGCGAGGCCCTTGAGCACCTTGGCCGTACTTGGCGCGACCGTGGCCGAGTTGGCATTCTGCATCAGCATGGCCTCAACGGCGGGGCCACCGTCCAGCGCCTCGCCTTCACCGCACAGGACCGCGCCGATCCGGGATTGGTCGAGGATCCTGACCGAGGGATCGATGGCGTCGCTGGCGTTGATGAGAGAGGTGTCAAGGCCCCATTGCTTCTTGTCGAAGCTCAGGAAGAAGGCGCCACCGCCGCGTTCAGACCAGGCGCCGGTCAGCGCCGGCAGGCAGGATACGGCATGCATGGCGGAGGCGCCGTTGCGCGTGCGCGTAAAGCCAAATCCGACCCGGATAAAGCTCTTGCGCGTTTGCCCGTACAAACGCGCGAAGGCGATGATCTCGGCGGCACTGAGCCCCGTGACGTCGGCGGCCCATTGCGGGGTCCGCGTCAAAATGTGGCGTTCGACCTCGGCGTCGAAATCCGTGTAGCGGCCAAGGTAGTCGCGATCGAGCAAGCGCTCCGTGATGAGCACGTTCATGACGGCCAGCGCCAGCGCAGCATCCGAACCCGGCTTGATGATCAGGGCGATATCGGCCTGCTCGACGGTCGGCGTGCGATAGACGTCGACGACGATGAGCTTGGTACCCCGCGCCTTGCGCGCGCGGGCCACGTGCGTCATCACGTTGACCTGGGTGGAGACGGGATTGCCTCCCCAGATCACGATCAGGTCGGCCTCCTGCATTTCGCGGGGGTCCGGCCCCACCAGTTTGCCGACGCCTGCCAGCCATCCCGATTCCGCCGGCGTCACGCAGATCGTGGTGTGCTGGCGCGAGTAGCGCATGGGGTTGCGCAGCCGATCGAGGCCGTAGCGCTGCAGCACGCCCATGTTGCCGCCGGAATGATAAGGCCAGATCGCCGCCGGTCCCGAGCGCCGGGCGATGGCGGCGAAGCGGTCGGCGATTTCGGCGAGCGCCGCCGGCCAGGAGATCCGATCGAATTGGCCGGAGCCCTTTGGCCGGCGGCGGCGTAGGGGATAGAGCAGTCGCTCGGGATGGTCGATGCGCTCGTGGTAGCGCGCAACCTTGGCGCACACCACGCCCAGCGTGTAGGTGTTGTGGCGAGCGCCGGCGATGCGGCCGATGCGACCGTCCTGCAGCACATTAACCTCGAGCATGCAGGCGCTCGGGCAGTCGTGCGGACAGGCCGATTTGGCCGTGTGAAGAACGCGTTGTTGCATGCGACCTGCCCTCGGCGACGCCTTCGCTCGGGTCAAAGCCAGCCGATCCTACGGGAAAAATCGGCCCGGGCGAATACAGTTTGCCGCCTGGCTGCCCGCAGCTTTAAGCGGCGCTCGCCCAAATTGGCTCGCCGGCGCGGCGCGCACAAATATGCTGGCTGCGCCGCTCACCAGAACTGGCTCGGTTCCGCTTGGCCCAAAACCTCTTGCAACCTGCGCCGTGCCGCCTGGGTCGTGCCGGGCGGCAAGCCATCCGGTGCATAAAAGCGCTGTTCGCGGATTTCCGGATTGGGGGTGGGCACCGTGGCCTGCTGCCAGCTGCGCACAATAAAGAGGGCGATATGGTCGCCAGGGAAAGCCGCGAAATTGGCATAAACGCCGAACAGCTGTGCAGGTCCCTCGAGCGTGATGCCGACCTCCTCACGCAGCTCACGCGCGAGCGCGGTCATCACCGATTCGCCCTTCTCCACGCCGCCGCCGGGAAAGTGCCAGCCCGGCTGATAGCCGTGCCGCACCAGCAGGACGCGGCCCTGCTCGTCCAGCACCATGGCTTGCGCACCCATGGTGAGCCCGCGGCGCCAGCGCCAGTAGCGCTGCAGCGCCCTTATCAAAACCACATGGCTGACCATCGGCGAGGCTCGCGCGTATCAAATTTGCACGCTCGCCCTTCATCGACCGGTCCGCTGCATTTGGCAAGGCGCAGCGAAGCGGCTACCAATCCGCGCACCGATGCACACCGCGCTCACCATCGCTCACCTTTCCGACGTGCACCTCGGCCCGATCCGCGGTTTCACACCGCGCTATTGGAACCTGAAGCGCCTGAGCGGCTACTGGAACTGGCGCAGCAGTCGCCGGGCACAGCATCTGCGCGGCGTGCTCGACCGCCTCGTTGCCGACCTCAAGGCGCAGCGGCCGGACCACATCGTGGTCACGGGGGATCTTGCCAATCTTGGCCTGCCGCAGGAGCACATCGACGCCTTGACATGGCTCCAGGGCCTGGGACCGCCCGAGCGCGTCAGCGTCATTCCCGGCAACCATGACATCTACGCGCGCGGAGGCGGCCGCGACCTCGGGACGCGGCGCTGGGCCCCATACATGAGCTCCAATGCCGAGGGCGCGCCGCTGTTGGGCGCCGCCAGCGCCGCCGAGTTCCCCTTCGTTCGGCGCCTCGGTGGCATTGCCCTCATCGGCCTCAATTCGGCCGTGCCCACGCCGCCGCTGATCGCCGCCGGCCGTGCCGGCCCGGACCAGCTGGCCCGCCTGGCCGACGTGCTCGAGCGCGCCGAGTGCCAGGGGCTGTTCCGGCTGGTGCTCATTCACCATCCACCGCTGCCCGGCCAGGCCTCGGCCACGCGCGGGCTACGGGACGCGGCGGCGCTGCAGGCAATTCTTTACGCGCGCGGCGCCGAGCTCGTCATTCATGGACACAACCACCTCGACATGCTGGCGCTGCAGCCCTCCGCGGCGGGCAGACCGATCCCGATCGTGGGTGTGGCCTCGGCTTCGCTCGCCCGTCGCCATCAGCGCGAGGGCCTCGCGCGCTACAATCTTTATCGCATTGCCGGGCCCCCCTGGCGCGTTGCGCTCGTGGGCCGCGGTCTTGCCGATGCCGACGGTGCCGTCGTCGAGATCGAGCAACGCTGGCTCATCGAGACATAAGCAAACGTCATGCCTGACCTGAGAAATACTCGGGCAATCGGGGCGCGATTTTGTTTTCTGGAAAAGGCGCCTGCCTGTAGGGTGCGCCGCCGTGCTAGCCAAGGGACTGGAAGCAGAAATGCAAAAACACGTTGCGCCGGCCATCACCGCTCGGCAGCCACTGTGGGTTGTCATCGTTTCGGCGGGGCTCATTTGCGGCATCGCCATGGGGCTGCGGCAAGTGATGGGTCTCTATTTGCCCCCGATGACGACCGAGCTCGGCATCGGCCGCGAACCCTTCTCGACCGCCATGGCGATCGCCAATCTGACCTGGGGCATCGGCGCCGTGTTTGCCGGCATGGTGGCCGATCGCCACGGCGCCGGGCGCGTCGTGGTGTCCGGCGTGCTTGCCACCATGGCGGGCATGTACGTTATGTATGCGGCGCGTAGCGGCTTCGATCTGATGCTGAGCGGCGTCCTGCTCGGCATCGGCGTGAGCGGCACCGGCATCACATCCCTGGTCGGCGCCGTCGGCCGCGCCGCGCCGCCCGACCAGCGCACGAGCGCGATCGCCAGCCTCGGCATGGCGGGTGGCATCGGCGGTTTCGTGGCCTTCCCCTACACGCACCTTTTGATGGATGTCGCGGGCTGGCAGCTGAGCCTGCTGCTGCTGATGCTGACGACCAGCATCATGTTGCCCTTGGCCTGGCCGCTCAGCGGCAAGCCCAGCGCCGCCGCCGGCGTCATCGACAGCCAGACGCTCGGCGGGGCCGTCAGGGAGGCGCTGAGCCATCCGAGCTATTTGCTGCTGGTGGCTGGTTTTTTCGTGTGCGGGTTTCACGTGGCCTTTTACGGCGTGCACCTGCCCGCCTTCGTCGCCGACAAGGGCCTCGACGGCAGCGTTGCCGTCATAGCCTTAACCATGGTTGGGCTGGGCAACCTCGCCGGCACCTACCTTGCCGGCCAATCGGCCCGCTTTATCGAGAAGCGACGCGGCCTCAGCCTCATTTATTTCGGGCGCTGCTTCATCTTTCTTGGCCTGCTTACCCTTCCCATTACCCCGCTGACGGTGATCGTGCTGAGCGCCCTGCTCGGACTGTTCTGGCTGTCCACGGTGCCGCTAACCTCAAGCCTGGTGGCAACCTTTTTCGGGACGCGCTGGATGTCGATGCTGTTCGGGGTCGTCTTCCTCTCCCACCAGATTGGCTCGTTCGCCGGCCTGTGGCTGGCAGGTACCCTTTACGATTTGACCAAGTCGTACGATATGATGTGGTGGATTTCGATTGCCTTAGGCCTGTTCGCGGCCGCCGTGCACTGGCCGATCCAGGAGCGTCCGGTGTCGCGGCTGGCCGCGGCGACGTGAGCCTCAGGCGACGCATTGAGGCGATGGGTTGCGGCGCTAAGGCGCGCCGCTACCGAGAAGGAAACGCATGGCACAGCAAAGCCAGACCGCCGCCGGCCCGCGAGCGCCACGACGGGCGCGCATCGAGCGGATGCCGCGCGCGCTGCTGACCGCACTGCTGGCCCTGCTGGGCGCGCTGCTGGCGGGCGCGGCCTACTTGCTCAGCGTGCGCGGCGAGGCCCTGCTCCTCGATCTTGCGGCCATGTCGCAGCGCATCTTCTGCTTTTAAAAAGCGCTGGCTCGCCTGAGGAACCCGCGATCCATGCATTGATTGACCCGAACCGGCGCCAGACGGGGCAACACTTGAAAACCGAAATGCAGGCGGTGGCGATGCTGGGTGCGGTGGCGAAAGGGGCTCTGGCAAAATGGGCTCTGGCAATCGGCGTCCTGCTCGCCGTCTGTGCCGGGCCGGCCCTGGCGCAAGAGCTGAGAACCTATGGCAAAAAGGGCAGCTACGAGGACGT
>DASTMQ010000501.1:0-9965 GCA_035714005.1 Hyphomicrobiaceae bacterium | reverse complement strand
AGGCGGCGGCGGTCGATGCCAGCGGCAGGCTGCTGGCCCAGCAGGTGCGGGCACCGACCCCGAAGCCGGCGACCCCGGAGGCTGTGCTCACCAGCATCGCCCGGCTGGTTGCCGCCTCGCCCAGCTTCGATCGCATCTCCGTCGGCTTCCCGGGTGTGGTTCGCGGCGGCGAGGTCGTCACCGCCCCCAATCTCGGCACCCCGTTTTGGGCGGGCTTTGCCATGATCGCCGCCCTCGCGGAGCGTTTCGGCGCCCCCGTGCGCATGCTCAACGATGCCGTGGTGCAGGGCCTGGGCGTGGTCGAGGGCCCGGGCCTTGAATGCGTGGTGACGCTTGGCACCGGCGTGGGCTGCGCAATCTTCCGGGAACGGCGGCTGCTGGTGCAACTCGAGCTCGGCCAGCACCGCGCCCGCAAGGGCAAGAGCTATGACCAATACGCGGGGCAGGCGGCCCTGGCCGTGAAAGGCTCCGCGGTGTGGAACCGCCGCGTGCGCAAGGTGATCAGGTCGGTATTGGAACTCACCAACTGCGATCGGCTCTACATCGGCGGCGGCAATGCCCGCAAAATTGCCTTCGAGCCACCGCCGCAGGTGCGAATAGTCAGCAATGCCGCCGGCATCACCGGCGGGGTCCGATTGTGGGAACCGGTGCTCGACGATCTGTTCGCGGGCGTGCCGATGGCGGACGCAAGCCGATACCAGAGGGGGCAATGAAAGCACTGACGGTCGGCGGAGCCATGATCGATACGATCGCCATCATCGCCTCCGATCGCATCGAGCGCATGAGCATGCGCAATGCCGACAGTTCGTTTTTGCTGCTGGAGGAAGGACGCAAGACCGAGGCGCTCGAGGTTTCCACCCACGTCGGCGGCGGTGCGGTTAACGCCGCCGTCGCCTTGGCGCGGCTTGGGCTAGACGTTGCCACGCTCGTCAAGCTCGGCAAGGATGCGCGCGCCGAGACGGTGCTCAATCATCTGTTGCAAGAGGGCGTTTCGACCCGCTGGGCGATGCGCGATGGCCGCGCCCCGACCGGGGCTTCGGTGCTCTTGTCTTCGCACGAACGCAACGCCGGCATCTTCACGTTTCGTGGCGCCAACACGCTGCTGGATGCCAGTGAGCTGCGCGCCGAAGCCTTTGCCGTCGACCTCGTCTACGTCTCCTCGCTCAGCAATGAATCGGCCGACGCCTTTCCCGCCATCGTCAAGCAGGCCAAGGCCCAGCGCGCCTTGGTGGCCACCAATCCCCGCGTGCGTCAGCTGTCCTCGCGCGGCAACGCTTTCATCGAGAGCCTGGCCCATATCGATATTTTGACCGTCAATCGCTCGGAAGCCGACGTGCTGGTCCCCGCGCTGGTGGGCCGCTTCGGCGAGGGCGGCAAGGCGTTGCCGATGCAGGCCGGCGAGATGCCGCCGCGGCTTGCCGCGCGGGGCTTCACGAGCGGCGGGCTTGAGATCACGCTCAACGCCTTTTTTGCCGCCTTGCGGCAGCTGGGCCCCCGTTATGTGGTGGTGACCGATGGGCGCGATGGGGCCTACCTCGGCACGGCCGATGCCATCCTCTACTGCCCGGTGCTGGAAACACTGGTGGCGGGCACGGCCGGCGCCGGCGATGCCTTCAACGCGACCTTTACCGCATACATTGCCTCGGGGCGGCCGGCGGAGGATGCGCTGCGAGCCGCGGCCATCAACGCGGCCGCCGTGGTTGGCCATATCGACACCCAATCGGGCCTGCTTGCCCGCGAGGCCATTGACGAACGCGTGGCGGCGGCTAGGACCACGCTTGGCGTGCGCACTTGGTCGCACTGACAGGGACGGTCGCAAATGCACCGCTTTTTTGATGCGAGCTAGCTTTGAGATGCAGGATTTGGCTGCGGAAATCAGGGACCGGGCGGGGGCGGTTTTGGCCAACCCACGAGGCTGGGCGCTGTTTCTCGACATCGACGGCACGCTTTTGCGCATGGCCCCCACGCCCGACGCGGTGACCGTTCCCCCCGAGCTTCCCTCGCTTCTCGCCTCGCTTGCGGACGGGCTGGGCGGGGCGCTCGCCATTATCACGGGCCGGCGCGTGGTCGAGGCCGACCGGTTGCTGGCCCCGGTCAAGCTGGTGGCGTCGGGTGTGCACGGTACCGAGCTGCGCGAGGAGCCCCAGGGGCCGATCAAAATGCTGGCCGAGCCCGTGCCCGCCGACGTGATCGAAATGATGGCAAGCGTTAGCCGCATCGCCGAGGGCATTCTGGTGGAGGCGAAGGGCTCGGGCGCGGCGGTCCATTACCGCAACGCACCGGCAGCCCAGCGCGCCATCGAATCGGAGGTGGCGCGCATCATCGGTCTTTCCTCCTACGACCTGGTGCTGCGGCGCGGCCGCAAGGTGTTGGAGGCCGTGCCGCGCGGCTTCTCGAAAGGTCAAGCTTTGATGGACCTGATGCGCCGGCCCCCCTTTAAGGGGCGTCGCCCGCTGATGATTGGTGACGATGTGGGCGATGAGACCGCGCTCAAGGCCGCCGACGCGCTGAGCGGCGTGGGTCTCAAGGTTGCCGGCGAGCACTTCAGCCGGGACGAGGCCGATTTCGGCGGCGTACAGGAAGTGCGCACCTGGCTCGGGCTGCTGGCGGAACGGCTGGGGCAAGAGCAGGACGCGAGCCTGTTGTCGGCCCGCGGTGGCTAGGGTGCCCTTGCGGCTTTGAGGCCTCGCTTAACGCAGCGCACGCAAGAGAAATAAGCAATAGCGGCAAGACGACGTGGGAAGCCCGGCCGAGGGGCCGGGCTCGCGCCACGTCATGTTGTTAAAAGGCGCTTATTTCTTGGCGGGCGGGTTGCCCATTTCCTTGTCGTTGGAATCGCTCTTCTTCTTCTCAACGCTCTCGCCCGTCGGATTTTTGCCCGGAGCGACCTCCTGCGTCGACGGCGGGCCGATCGGACGCGATCCCGTACCCATGCTGGGCGAGGGCACCTGCTTGCCGGGACCCTGCTGCGGTGCGCCGGGTTCAGCCTTGCTGGGCGAATCGGACGGCGTGGTCTGCGTGCTGGTTTGGGCGAGGGCGAGCGTTGCTCCCAATGCGAGGAACGCGCTCGCGGCGGTCGCCTTGAGGATGAGTCTCATGATCATCTCCACAGTTGGCCTTGGTGCGGAGTGAACGTTCGCAAGCTGGGCCAGTTCCTCCCGGTTGCCAGCAATTTCCCGCTGAATTCGCCGCGGCCGCGGGAACCAGTGCGGGTCGAGCGCAAACCTGCGCCCGCGCTGCCGCGGGCTGGCGCGAGGCGAAAAACACAGCGCACGGACGAGATCGCGGCAAGCAGAGTTCCGGCACGTTTCCGACATATTCGGAGCGCGTTATGCGCCTCGCAAAAAGGTTGTTGTCGATAGACTTGATAGGGAGCACTTGCCTATGTCTCGGCCTCAGGATGCTGCTGTCCCGCGCGGCGCAGGTTTGACCCGGCGCGAGCTTGTAAAGACCTTCGGCGCAGGGGCCGGGGCGTTGGCGCTCGGTGCATCGGCGGTTGGCGCTCAAACACCCGCTGGACCGGTCGCGCCGCCGAGCACGATTACCTCTCCGCCCCGTGATTTTGGGCCCAACGGCGCCCCCAACACCTACTTCTGGGACCCCGACGTCATTGCCGTCGATCCGACCTTCAACGGCTTAGCCCAGCCCAATGCCCCGATCCAGCGGCTGTGGACCGGCGCGTTGTGGTCGGAGGGTCCCGCCTGGAATGCACAAGGGCGCTACCTCGTTTGGAGCGACATTCCCAACAACAGGCAGCTGCGCTGGCTAGAGGATGACGGCCGCGTCACGGTCATGCGCGCGCCATCCAACAACAGCAATGGCAACACCTTTGATTTTCAGGGACGGCAGCTCTCCTGCGAGCACCTGACGCGCCGGGTCGTGCGCTATGAACTCGACGGCTCGGTGACGGTTCTGGCCGACCGCTTCGATGGCAAGCGCCTCAATTCGCCCAACGATGTCGTCCCACACCCCGACGGCAGCTATTGGTTCACCGATCCCCCCTACGGCGGTCAGCTCTACGAAGGGGCGCCGGACGTCTCCGGCGGCCCCAGCAACGCGCAGGGCAGGCTGAAAAATCGCCTGGGTCAGGCGGCCGAGATCGGTGAGGCCAAGCGCGAATTGCCGACCAACTGCTACCGGATCGATCCCAGCGGTCGCATCGACCTCGTGGTGACCGAAGAGCAGGTGCCCGATCCCAATGGTCTATGCTTCTCTCACGACTACAAGAAGCTTTACGTCGTCAGCACCGGCAAGGGGCCTGGCGACACCGGCCCCGGTGGCAAGGGCGAGATGTACGTGTTCGACGTCGGCAGCGACAACAAGCTCTCCAACCGCAAGCTGTTCAGCGATTTCATGATCGATGGCGTAAAATGCGGGCCCGACGGCGTGCGCGCCGACGTCAACGGCAACTTGTGGTGCTCGAGCAATGCGGGCCGCTCGGTTGGCTATAGCGGCGTCACCGTCTGGAACCCGGACGGCAAGCTACTGGGCCGCATTCGCATCCCGGAGATATGTGGCAACGTCTGCTTCGGCGGACCGAAGCGCAACCGCCTGTTCATGGCGGCAAGCCAGTCGCTTTACGCCGTCTATACCGCCACCCAGGGCGCCGCGCCGGGCTAAGCTGGTCGCGGCGGCGTTCGCCCCCGGGCCGCTCCGGCAAGAGCGGCCCGCGGGACCACATCCCAAGTCTCCCAAGTCTCCCAAGTCTCCCAAGTCTCCCAAGTGCGCCCCATGTCCCCCGTGTCCCCGATGTCTCCTGGGCCGATCGGCGGTTGACAGGGCCCCTCGGCTTGGCCGCAATGGTTGTCCGGTCAGCGAACGGGGTTGCGCGTGGATAGTCTGGAACCTCTCGATCCGGTCGCAAGAGCTCGCGACTTGGGACCCACGCTGGCGGCGGCCGCCGCCAGCATCGAACGCGAGCAGCGCCTGCCCGAGGCCGTGCAAGAGGCGTTGCACCGTTCCCGGTTGTTGCGGATGTTGCTGCCGCGCTCGGTCGGTGGCGATCAGATCGAGCCGCATGTCTATTGCCGGGCCGTCGAGGAAATCGCCCGCCATGACGCCTCCGTGGCTTGGATCGTGTTCGTCGCCAATAGCGCTGCCCTGATCGCGGCCTTCCTCGCTGAAGACGTCGCACGCACGATTTTTGCCGATCCGCGCACGGTCGTGGCCTGGGGACCGCCCAATGCCACGCGCGCGCTTGCGGTCGACGGCGGCTATCGGGTGAGCGGCACCTGGGATTTCGCCAGCGGCTGCCGGCATGCCAATTGGATGGGAGCACACTGCCAGGTCAGCGAGGCCGATGGCTCGCTGCGCCTTAACCGCCAAGGCCACCCGACCATCCGCACGTTGCTGTTTCCGGCGGCACGGGCAACCGTGGTCGACACCTGGAAGGTCATTGGCCTGCGCGGCACCGGCTCCGATTCCTACCGCGTTAGCGACCTGCTAATACCCGAGGCGTTCAGCACGACGAGAGAGGATCCGACCTTGCGGCGCGAGCGGGGGCCGCTTTACGCCTTCACCATGCAGGGTCTCTACGCCACCGGCGTGGCGGCGGTCGCGCTCGGCACGGCGCGGGCCATGCTCGATGCGTTCCTCGAGTTGGCGGCGCGCAAATCACCGCGGGGGCTGCAGCGTCTCGCCGACAATGCGGTGGTGCAGGGCGACGTCGGGCGCGCACAAGCGAAGCTCGAGGCGGCACGCGCCTATCTGCTGGAGACGCTAACCTCGATCTATGCGCGGGCCGATGAGATCGAACCGATCGCGCTGGCGGATCGGGCTCGGGTGCGGCTCGCCTCAATCACTGCCATTCACGCCGCCGTCGATGTCGCCTACTTCAGCTATCGAGCGGCCGGCGTCGATGCAATTTTCACGGGCAGCCCCTACGAGCGCCGCTTCCGCGACATCCACACCCTGTCCCAGCAAATCCAATCGCGTGGCGCGCATTTCGAGGCGGTTGGGCAAATCCTGCTTGGCCAGCCGCCGGCCGTGTTTTTTTGAGAACGGCACAGCCGAGCATTTCCGTGCGGGAGCAAGCCGATGCGATCTGACGGCAAACGCGACTTTCCCGTCGCCAACATCCGCCGCCTGCTGGAGCCCGGCCCGATCGTGTTGGTGAGCTCGGCCTGGCGGGGCGCCACCAACATCATGACCATGGGCTGGCATACGGTCATGGAATTTACGCCCGCCCTGGTCGGCTGCATCATCGCCGAAGGCAACCATAGCCATGGCCTGATCAAGAGCAGTCGGGAGTGTGTGATCAACCTGCCGACCTACGACCTCGCTAGCGCGGTGGTCGGCATCGGCAACTGCACCGGTGCAAAGGTCGACAAGTTTAAAGCCTTCAAGCTGACGCCGGTCGAGGGTGTGTCCGTCAAGGCGCCGCTGATCAAGGAATGCTACGCCAACCTGGAATGCAAACTCGTCGATGCCAAACTGGTGGCTACCTACAACTTCTTTATTTTCGAAGTGGTCAAGGCACGCGCGGCGACGTCGCCGAAATTCCCCCGCACCATGCACTATCGCGGCGATGGGGAATTCATGCTGTCCGGGCGCAGCGTGAGCCTGCGCGCAAAGTTCAAACCCGAAAACCTTTAGCGGCGCGCGCCACCGCGAAGAGGGAGATTTTAAGTCTCCTGTGCATCGGTGCGGGCGACAGCGAGCGCGCGCCTTGCTAGTCGATCTTGCCTTTAAATCTTCCTTCAACCATCACGAACGATTGCGGTGACACGCTTCTCGGAGCATGCCAACGTTTGCGCGCCAACGCACTTTGCCTTGGGAACCGCACGATGGATATGGTGTGGACGATCTACAATTGGATCGATGATTTGGCCGGCCCCTACGGTGCGGCCATCGTTGTGAGCGGCGCCATCATTGGGGCGATCTATTGGGTGCTCAGCGCCTCGCGTTAAGCCGCGGCCCTCGCCCTGGCGCCCGTAACGCATACCGATTTTCCCTGTTTATCGCGCGCGGGAAAGCCGGACTGCAGCCGCCGTTCGGGCGGGGCAGCACCAACCTCGGCTGCGCCGTAGCCAAAGCAATTGCCAAAGAGGGCGAAGGCCTCCTAAAGTCGGGTGGGCTTCGAGCCCACGTCCGTCGGTCCTTCCAGTGTGCATTGCTTAGGAGGACGTCATGGCAGAAAGCGTCTACAAAATCATCGAAATCGTTGGCACCAGCCCAACGTCCTGGGAAAAGGCGGCAAGCGCCGCGGTGGAGCGCGCCGCGCATACCTTGCGCGACCTGCGCATCGCCGAAGTGTCGGCGCAGGACGTGGTGATCAACGATGGCAAGGTCGAGGCCTACCGCGTTCGGCTAAAGGTCTCGTTCAAGTACGAAGACTAGTCTCGGCCGCCGAAGGCTTGCCGGCTGCCGTGCGCTGCCGACGACGCGCCACCCGCGCGTTCTGGCAACGGTTGCGCTCGGGCGCGGCCCCCGCGCGAATCGGCTGTCGACGCGAGGCGGAACGCAACGTTGAGGCCACGTGCCCGCGGCGGCAAGCGCTCACGGGGCTTTTTTGTCCCCGCTTGCCGTCTTCATATCTTCGAGGATTTTAAGAAAGCTCCTTTCCAGGCCAAGCACGCGTTCGGCTTCCTCGGTGCTGAGCCCTGCCTCGCGCTGTTCCTCGATCAGCATTTCGATGATTGCAATCCGCTGCTTGCACTTGGCGGTTTGCTGGTCGAGCGTCTCTGCCATGGTGAGCGCGTCCCCGTCCCTCGCCAGCCGGTGTAGCTGGCACGGCGATCGCGTTCGGTCATCTACATGACGCTCCCAGCACATCGCCCCTTAACGCCGCGGATTATGGTGTGCTCCACGACACAGCCAAGGTTGTAATGCTGAGGCAACGTGCCCCCCGGGGCGACGGCGGGCTCGTCGCTTCGGCCAACGGGGTTCGCAACGAACGAGGCAGTGCGCCGTGCTCACCCTCAAAGTGTGCAGTGTCAGCGTCGCCTTCGGTACCGCTTCATTTTTTATGACCGATAACGACAAGACGGTGCGCGTCGACGTCTGCCAACGCCTGCTGGCGAGCCTCGAGCAGCCCGCGCCGACGAGCAGGGCCCAATATGCCAAGCGCTTGCTGCGCTATCGATCGCGCTTTGCCCAGATCGCCTCGGCAAAGTATGACGAGGGCCAGTTTGATCTCGAGGTCAATGTCTTTGTCGTGCGGATTTCGGCAGTCGATTTGAGTTAATGGCCGCCCGCATCGGCGGGGATGGCGCCGGCACGCCCGGCGCTCGGGGGCATCATGCCCGCTTGGCTTGGCCAGGCGTGGGCCGCCCGCCGCGGGCGGCGATACGGCCCGACGCACCTTCACCAACCCGGCGCCGACACGGCTCAACCAAGGACGGCTCAACCAAGGTCTGCGCGTTTGGGCGTGGGTTGAACCGGTGGCTCGTCGTCGAACACGCAGTGGCTGCAGCTGCCGGCCCAGGCCGACGTCGCATAAGCGCCGGCAGGAAGGCTTGCCAGGATCCAAAGTAGCGCCAGTGTCGAAAATTTCATGATCTCACCTCCATGTTGGGCCGCTCACGAGGCGGGGAGCGGATGGAGGGATCCTAGGCGCCGACCTTTTTCGCGCCGATCATCGAAGCTTGCCGAAGCTTGCCGGTTCTTTCCGGGCTTTCTCGGCCACCGCGGCGGGGTCACCGGCGAGCGCAGAAAACTGCGCGCTATCTTTTTGAGGGTAGGCGGAGCCGCGGTGGCCGCTGGCGGCAACCGCTCGGACCCGCTGGTTCAGCCTAGTGCGCGTCGAAGCTTTGCTCGGGAAGGTTTTTGGCATCCCGCATCATTTGCATGACGCTCATCGAGCTCGACGCGGCCGTAGCCTTCGATGGCATACCGGTGCCAACGGTGTGCATGCTCCAAGCGGTGATCAGGGCGGTAATGACCGCGGTCGCTGCCATCAGTGAAATTTCGCGCATCGTATTCTCCCATGGGCGCGGAATGTGGTGTCACCAACATCCTCAATGCTGTGCGGGCAGTATTTCGCGAAAGGCGCGGCGGCGCTGTGCTCTGTGGCACAGGCGCAGCAGCCACGATCGGCCCTCCTGATCGTTAAGTGTGTGCAAGGGGCGAGCGAGGCTCAGGCGAAAGCGATGCGGGAGACATGGGCGCACGGGGGCAACATCGGCGCGCTGGAGAAACGCGGCGAGCCCATTCAGACCTGACAATGGCCTGAATGTCTGGAGCCTGAGTGTCTGTGGGCAAGGGGCGCGGGGGTTACCCGCGGTGTGTTCAAGCACTCCTTAGCCCGCAATCTCCCGGACAGGAATGGTCGGGTCGGTCTTTAGATTGCGGGCCTCAACAACAATGCTGGCTGCCCCCGGGGAAGGCAGGCCACAAGAGGGAGCGCCGCATTGGCGAAGCGCACCCGGACGCTCAACCGAGGTGGTCGGCATGGGCAAAGCGCCGCCCCTGGCGCTTGCCTGGTTAACAGGATCAAATCCGCACGCTCTGGGTGGAAAAGGCTTCGGCCGAAGTATCCGGCACGTAGGTGTTGAGGACGACGGCGGCGGTACCCGCGATCAGAACGGCGGCCAACACGGCGACGAGAAAAGTGCGCATGGTCTCCTCCCAGACTTTGCGCCTCCTTGTAGCATGAAGGGGAGCGTTTGCGGAAGCGGCGACGGTGCCGATACTAGCCCTCGAGCAGGCCAACCACCTGGTTGTTCTTGGGATCGACAATGAGGATCTTGCCGGCCGAACGCATGAAGGTGGTACCGCGCAATTCCGTGAACTTGTCCGTCAGAGCCTGCGGCATGGGGCTGAGCGCGGTGCTCGCCACATCGGCGGGCACCTCCGCGCCAATGACGGCGTAGCTTCCCCCAGTCGCGGACGCGGTGGGCGCATCCCGCTGTGACTTGAGCTCTTGGGTGATTAACTGTCTTTGCTGGGCGTCGAGCTTTTTGAGCCGGTAGCCGGCGATGGGAATTTGATCGTCTGCGTCCGTTCGTGCCCAGTGCTTAGCGGGG
>DASTMQ010000500.1:0-2081 GCA_035714005.1 Hyphomicrobiaceae bacterium | reverse complement strand
CGGATGGCCCCCGGGCACCCAGCGTGGCAGGCGTGGATTTTCGGCGACCATGGTGGGAGTGGGCGTCCAGGATGGGTTAACCCGCTTGTCGGACACGCTGGTGACACCCTGCCAGCGGCTTTGCTCGCGCGGGATCGCGATCGGGTAGCTCAACGCCTGGCCGGGCTGCGTGATATAGTACAGGCGACGATCGCCGAAACTGACTATGATCTGGCCCTTGCTATACTGCGGGCTGAAGCTCACAACTTCGCGACCACTGCCGCCCACCGTGCTACCGCCGCCCCAATCCCAGAAGAGTTGGGCAGACGCCGGGGTGATCTGCAACCCGGTGGTGATCGTCATGGCTCCCGCCGCAATGGCACTGCGGCATAGCAAGCGTAGACTGCGCATCGTCTCAGGCTCCCGTGTTCTTGTTGCCTGTCCCTCTCGTTACGGCCAACAATCTTGCCTCGGCCCCGGTGAACAGTGCCTTACGAAGTTCGAATTGATCGCCGTCCCTGGCTCCGTGGCCTGGAGCCCATCGACAGGTGCCCGCAATCCTTGGGACCCGGTCCCAAGCGCCGCGCCCCGCTCGACGCAAAGCGGAGTGTGGGGCTGCAAGACCCAGGATGCAACCCTTCGGACATAGTCCAAGGTATTGAAAAGCAACGATCGTGGCGGCGTTGTGCGATTTGGGCAACATGGCAGAAACGGTGCACAAAGCTGTCCGCCTCTGGCGTGGCGGCGACCACATTTGGCCGGTGCAGATGGTTATGACCCCCGCCAGAGCGCGAAACCATCGCCGAGCCACGGGGTGCCTTGTCACGGCGGGGACGCGACGGCGTGCTCAGATCCTGTGCGCCCTGTTGGGCGTGCTCGCCGTTTTCCCCCCACCGTCCTTTGGCCTGGAGCCGCAGGCGGCTCCGGAGGCCGCTACAGGGTGGTATGGGCAAGGCGTCGTCACGGCCAAGCGTCACATGCTGGTGACGGCAAATCCCTATGCCACCGAAGCGGGACTTGAAGTCTTGCGCCAGGGCGGCAGCGCCGCCGACGCGGCGGTGGCCGTGCAGCTCGTCTTGAACCTGGTCGAGCCCCAGTCCTCTGGGCTCGGCGGTGGTGCCTTTGTCCTTTACTGGGATGCCGAGCGGCAACGGCTCAAGGCGTTGGATGGGCGCGAGACCGCCCCGGCCGCCGCCGATCCGGAACAATTTCTTGAGGCCGGCCGTCCCCGCCCCTTCGATGCGGCCGTGTTCGGTGGGCTCAGCGTCGGTGTGCCGGGTACCTTGCGCGTCTTGGAACGCATGCACAAAGAGCATGGCCGCCTGCCCTGGGCCAACCTGCTCTCCCCGGCCATTCGGCTAGCCAGCGACGGCTTCAGGGTCTCGCCGCGCCTGCACCTCCTGCTGCGCTGGTATGGAGCCGCAAATTTCGCGCCCGCCGCACGCCGCTATTTCTTCGACGCCACCGATAGCGCCAGGCCGGCCGGGTACCTTTTGAAAAACCCTGAGTTTGCAGCAACGCTCAAGGTCATTGCCGAGGATGGGGCCGCGGCGTTTTATGGGGGCGCCGTGGCCGAGGCCATTGTCGGTGCGGTCAAGGGCGCACCCAACCACCAGGGCAGCATGACCTTGGCTGATTTGGCTGGCTATCGCGCCCTGGAACGGGAACCCATCTGTGTCAGCTACCGGGCCTATCGGGTTTGCGGCATGCCGCCACCCTCCTCTGGCGGCTTGGCGATTGCTCAGATCCTGAAATTGATTGAGCCGTTCGAGGTCGGCAAAACCCCGCTCGATGCCATGAACGCAGCCGCACTCCATCGTATCGCGGAAGCCGAGAAACTCGCCTTCGCGGACCGAGACCACTACATCGCCGACCCGGCCTTTGTCTCCCCGCCCGTGGGCTTGCTCGATGCGGCCTATCTTGACGGCCGGCGCGCCCTCATCAGTGACCTGACGGCGATGCCGCGGCCGCGCCCGGGCACCCCGCAAAAACACAGCTGGCGTGCGCTCGGCGAGGACGCAACCGTCGAGGCGGCCGGCACCAGCCATTTCACCATCGTTGATGCGGAGGGCAACATCGTCGCCATGACCAGCACCATCGAG
>DASTMQ010000499.1:0-8961 GCA_035714005.1 Hyphomicrobiaceae bacterium | reverse complement strand
TTGTTGACGGCCTTCAACAGTTCGCCGGCCATCGGATCGAGCTCGCGTCCATCGGGATGCAGCTCTTTGACCAGTTGCAGATAGACGGCGCGAATCTCCGCGAGCGCAGCGGTGCGGGGGACGCCGAGCACGGCGTAGGGGTCGAACTTGCGGCCATCGGGCTTGGAGGCGGCCCGGCGAGCGAGTTGGTTGGCGCGAGGGGTTGTGTCCTTGCGCCATCGGGCCGGGCGGACGAGGCCGGCGGGCAGGCGCGTGTCTTCATCGCCATAGGCTTTTTCGATCTGCGCCTGCGTCAGATTGCGGGCGCCTTTGAGGCTCGACCCGCATAGCGTTGCCTCGGCGAGCTGCGCCCCGTTGAGGTCGGCATGGTCGAGGCGGGCGTCGCTCAAATTGGCGCCGGTGAGATCGGCTCCCGTCAGGCGTGCGTGCGCCAGGTTTGCCTGCAACAGATAGGCGCCCGTCAGGTCGGCATCGATCAGCGTCGCGTGCTCCAGCGCCGCGCGGCAAAGATCGGCTTGGCTGAGATCGACGGGTCCGCCCTGCGCGAGCCCGAATTGCCGCAGGCCAACGGGCAGATTGAGATCGGCGAGCTGCGGTTCGGCGCGCGGGTTTTCGCGCCGCCAGGCGTTCCAGACCCGGGCGCCCTCCTTCAGCTTACTGACGTGCTCAGACCTCGCCATCGCTCGTCGTTTGCTTGGCGCGCTCGCGTTGGCGCGAGCGGGCCCCACCCAGTTCAGAATTGGATACGCGCACCAAACACAAACCCTTGCCAGGACCCCGCCGGCAGGCTCGTGGTTTTCGTCGGATCCCCGCCGCAGACATCCGGTTTCACAAAGTCACACGGATATCCGACAATTTTAGGGTCATAAAAATGCGCCTGGGCGTAGAGGATGGTTGCAGCCGCATCGAAACCCTGTTCGATGCCAAAACCCCAGCGGCGCACTTCGGTGCGGGTCAGAGTTCCCCAGACCACGGGCAGGCTGGTGTCGGGATTAATGCTCAAGGGCTCATCAACGTTGAAATCCTTATAGAGCCCATAGTCGCCATAGACCGTGGTTTTGCCGTACGACACCCACTGTTTGCTGATGCCCAGCTGGGCATAATAAAAATGCGCGGGATGGTCGGGCCCAGCCACGGAATGCTGGGCGTTGCGCGTGCCGCCGGCAATAGAAGCATAAAGCCCGCTTGGATCGTGGATCAGAGACGCCGATCCGCGCACGTCTTCAAAGTCGTTGCTTGCATCATTCATGTAGCCGATGCCGCCGGCGAACCGGAAGTCATAGGCTTCCTTTTGATAGCGCAGCGCCACATCCCAAACGTCCTCGTTCACCGCCGCGGATAAAAGAAAGCCGTTGATGATGGGCGTATCGTAGCGAACGAAATGGCCGCGCAGCGAATCCACGTTATGGGCAATTTGGCCCCAGGTCAGGTCGGTGATAATCGCGGGCTTGGCCAAATCCAGACGAATGCGGAAGGCGTTATTGTAATGGACGGGGGCGTCATTCATCTGGCTTCCCAGATTGATGATGGTGACATCGTCCGTCGCCGGCGACTGATAGCCGACCGAAAGGCCGCCGATATCCTTGCTGGCCAGCGTCCAATAATTCTGGCGGATACGAAGCTGGTTCGAGCCAGCGAGAATTCCGGTACGGCCGTCAGGGGCGTTGAAGATTTCGTCTGAAGACGGAAAAACCGTCTCGATTTCCACGCGATAGCTGGCGGTCAGGCCGGGTTTGATGGTTGCTTGCCCGACAAAACCGAAACGGGATGAGGAGGTGTTGTTGTCGACCACATGGTCACCAGAGTCGAACCCGTCCTTCCACAGCAACAGGGCGCGATTGACTTGGCCGTAAACACGAAAAGACATCTTATGGGAGCCGCTGCGGACCGAAGTGGTTTCGAGCTCCGCCAGGCGCTCCTCAAGGTCATCGCAACAGGGCGATAGCAACGCTTCGCCCCGTGCCGGGTTCGATGGGGCCCCTGCTGTCACCGCGACTGCACAAATAGACAGTGCAAGCGCACCCCGCGCCACTGCATCCGCCGTACGCATCTACTCCCCCGACGCTACTCAAACTGCACCCTGCCGAGGCGTTCCGTTGTCTGATCCGCTGGGCTGGCCTAGGGGCTGCCCGCCTCCTTTCTGCCGACGCTGGACGCTAATGGTCCGTCTGCGTGCGAAACGATATCGTTAGCATCAAATTGCGATCGGCTCCAGCCTGCCGCACCCAGGTGCGCCACGGCAAAAGATCCTGTTGTTGATGGGACACGTTGAAAAGACGGGGCAGGCGATGTTTGAGGCCTCTGCCGCGATTGGCTTTTATTAGGCGTGCTGATCATCGCGACTGGTGGCGGCGCCCCCATTGTCGGTCTAGCGCTTCCGAAATTTGGCTTTTGCCGTCAGATGCTTGCGATTATTTCGGGACCAGTGGGCGATGCCGAGACGCAAGCAAAATACCGGCTGAAAGAGCGGGCCAAACGACAGATCAAACAAGAAGAGGGCTGCGCCAGCGGCGCGGCCCTCGAGTTTTAAATGCGCTAATCAATTGGGAGCTGACATTTGAGCCGCAGCAGCCTCAACCGCGGTGCGGGGTGGTGGTCAAGACGCGCCGGCCTTAGCGCCAACTCCAGTTCTCAGCATACGCTAGAAACGCGCGCCGTCGGCAGGTCGCGCGCAAAAAAAAGGGTTTTTGCTCAAGGTTCGCAGAAGTCCTCGATTTGTGTCGCCGGAGCGTGTTGTTGAACGACATTAATTTTCTATCTGAGAACGCGCGAGCGCGGCACGGCGGCCACGCCGCGTCTCTTTTAAGACGAAATAAGCGGTGATCGACGCTGCCGGCCCTATCGCGTTGCAGGCGCGTTAAAAGCCTCACGCGGGGAGTGCTTGCGCCTGTGCCAGCAGGCGGCGGCTGGGGGCGCTGTGGGGCCGGCTGCCCAGGCGCTCGTGCGCCAACGACAGGGCAACATCGCGCAGGCCCGCCCGCCTCGCCGCCTCCGCCAGCGTCCAGTCGATCACGTCCCTTTGCGCGTGACTGCCACCCATTTTCCATAGTTCATAGCGTGCCGGCAGCAGGCGTTCCACCGCCTCGGCGTAGGCCCCGTGCTGGAAGGCTGTGAGCGCCTCGACCAGGGGCAGGCCAATGTCGCGATAAAGTGGGGCCGATTCCGCGGGCAGCCCGGCGGTTTTGCGCATCGCCGCCAGGCGATCCTGCAAGGCTTGCCTCTCGCCCGCCCGCAGTTCGGCCATGGCGGCATGAATATCGCAGAACACGTAGAGCGCGCCGTTGGCATGGCCTCGCCACTTGGCGGCCAAGTGTTGCCAGCGCGGGCCCACCTCACAGCCCAGCATGTCCAAGCGCCACAACAACGAGGAGGCATTGCAGATGGAAAGACTGGCGGGGCGCATCGCCGCCAGAATGGGTCCGTCATAGATCTCGAGCGCCGCCGCGTACTGGCCGAGCTCTACGTGAAAGAGGGCTTTGTGCCACCAGATATGCACGCGATTGTTGTTTTCCTTTGCCGACCAGAACGGTTGGCGGGCCAGCATCCAGTCGATCCCCAGCTGCGGCCGGCCCGTCATCTCCAGCACGTGCGAGACGCAGTGATGCGGCCAGTAGCCAAACGGTTCGAGCTCGGCGGCCGCGCGCGCAACCTCCTCGGCTTGGCCGTAGTCGCCCGCTTCCTCGAGGCCAAAAGCGTAAAACGACAGCAAGATGCCGTAGTTTTCCTGCGCCGTGGACCAGCGCGGTAGCGCCCGCGCCGTGCGGGCGCGCGCCAAGGGAAAGCGCCCGAGATGCCCATCCATCTGCAACGCGGCCATGTGCGCGACCAGATCGAACGGATAGGCCATGAGATGCCGGTCGAGAATGGCCACCGCCGAGGCGCGATGTCCGGCGACGGCGTGCGATAGGGCGGCGAGGTGGGCACTCTCGCGCTCGTTGCGCGGCAGCTCGCGGACGCCTTCGATCAGGGTGCGCGCCTCTTGCGCCAGCAGGGGATCGCTGGCGAGCGAGAGCACCCAGGCTTTGCCGAGGTGGGCCATGACGAAACTGGGCGCGGCGGCACGCGCCGCATCATAAAGGCCGAGCGTGTCGCCATAGACCAGCGTGAAGGCCCGCACGGCCGCATCGAAGGCGCCGACCGCCTCGCCCGTGGCCCCGGATAGATCGTGGCGGTGGGCATCCCGCAGCATGGGCTTGGCTCCTCATTCGCACCGGGCCAGTCCTTGGGGCAGCGCCGGGAAACGGGCTCGTTCCTCAGCTCCATGCCGGGCAGGCCGCGGGACGCTGGCCAAGGTTAGCCGATCGACCCTTGACGCGCGAGGCCCAGCGGGTTTTGGACGCGTGCGGTCTACTGGCCTTGGACGCGTACGGCCATTGGCCTTGTACGCGTGCGGCCCACTGGCGCTCTGTGCGCGTGAGGCCTGCTGGCCTTGTATGCGTGAGGGGGCGCGCGGTCTAACTGGCGGCAAAATGGCGCGCAAAAGAAAAAGGCCGCCTCGGAGGCAGCGGCCCCTTTCCATCCTGCACCGCAACGTGTGGGAGAACACACGAGCGGGATCCTAGCCCAGGCGGTTGCCGTTGTCACCCCGGGGCTGTGTGTAACTTTAAGACCGGCGTTTCAGGCTAGATATTTATCGGCTTTTTCGCCCGCCGAGACCTTATCGGCCAGCCAGCGCGCCATGCGGCCGCGGCCCGACCAGGTGTCGCCCGTCTTGGGGTCGCGGTATTTCACTGCCGCGGCGCGTTTCCGGCGCACGCCTTTGCGCGCGCGCTTGCCGCTGGCCCGGCCCCGGCCACTTTCCAGGTCCGAGAGCTGGCGACGCAGCGCGTCGATCTTCACCTGCTTTGCGCTATCGTGCGTTTGATTGAGGGTGCCAAGAAATGCGTGCTGCTTATCGAAGTCCAGCTCCGAAAACCAAGCAGATACTTGTTTTTCGGAAAACTTACCATTGGACCGTGCCATCGTTCCTACTCGTGAAAACTGTCGATCCGCGTGTTTTATCGGTATTGCCATGTCGATGCAATTTATTTGCATAGCATAGTTGATATGTACTGCGTGCACGGACGAATCTGTATTGCGCGAAATATGTATTGCACTAAACCGCCACGCGGTGGCAGCGCCGGCGCGAACGCCTTTCATAATCGTTTCTGGATGGGGTGGGCAGCTTTGAGTGTATGGACTGCGGTTAGCTCATAACCGCGACGAAGGTAGAACGTCTCAGCATTGCGGCTTGCTTCTGCGCGCAGCAACGTGATCCCGCGCCGCTTCATCAAGGTTTCGAGCAAGCCAAGCAAGCCTGTGCCGATGCCTCGGCCGGCAAATTTTGGGTCTGTATATAGGCCCTCTAGCCTGTCGCCACCGATCGCACCCCAGCCCAGCACCGAACGATTTACTTCAGCCACCCACACTTCAAGCTCGCGAATCTTTTGCTCCATTCCGGCAATTGTGAGCGCTGCTGCCCAGGCTTGAGCTTCTGACGTCGACATCTTCGTCGTGGCAAGTTCGGTGATGGCTGCGCGACGGATGTCAAACAGGCGACCCGCATCGGTCATCGTTGCCAACCGATGTTCGACCTTCAGGTCCGTGTGAACATGCCGGTCCATTTTTGTCACCCGAGGACAGGCCCGAGGACTGGGACGTGTGGGTCAACGGAGCCATTCCTCAGTCGCGACGTTGATTTGCACGAAATATGAGCCGGTATTCAAACTGCGCATTTTTCGGGCGTTGTCTTGAACGGTGCCCAATATTTTAACGCAAGCCCGCAATCTCCTCGCTCAGATTGGCACGCGCGCGTGCTTCCCAAAGGCCATGCAACCGCTCGGTACGGTAAATCCGCTCCCGCGCCAAGAAGCCGTCAAGGATTTGCCGGCGCCCGCTGCGATAGAGCGCGTCGGGCACGTGAGCGTACTCGCCGCGAATGGCGTTGGCATAGCGCCGGTAGACGTCGGGCGGCGCCGCCAGCGTCGACAGGTCGAGGTCGAGAAGCAGCGCCAGATCGGGATCGGCGACCGCATCAAGCTTGCGACCGTGTTGGGTGGCCTCGATGTAGGCGGCAACCTTGTCAATGATGTCCGTGGCAAAGCCGAGCGCCGTCAAGCGCTGTCGCGCCACGGCGGCGCTGGCCTGTTCGTTGTCCTGGCGCCGCGCGTCGTAGACGACGTCGTGAAAGAGGATGGCCAGCGCCACGGCGTCGTGATCGATGACGCCGTCCCCATGCTCGTCGAGTTGGCGCAAGAGCGCCGCGATATGCTCGAGCGTGTGATACTGGCGTGCCGGCTCAACGTAGGCGCCGATCAGCTCCTCGAGCACCGTCTGCGCCAGCCCCGCGCCCACGCCGTGGCGCGCGGCCAGTTGCCGCCAGGTCTCAGACAGCAGCTCTTGTGCGGTCATGCACTGCTTCCCAGCGCGGCCGGTAGGCCCATTGGCTTCGCCGCGAGCTTGGCCCTCGTCCGCCATGGCTCAAACACTCATTCCACTTTCACGCCGAGGCTGCGCACGACCTCGCCCCACTTTTTGATTTCCGCGCGCACGTAGCTCTCCGCGCTGTCGGGCGCACCGCCGACCGGCACCATGCCCAGCTGCTCGAGCCGTTCGGCGATGGCGGGCTCGCTAAGAACGGCATTGGCATCGCCGTTGAGCTTGTTGATAACGGCAACCGGCGTCGCCGCCGGTACAAACAGTGCGATCCAGGTCGATTCCTCGCCGTCGCCATAACCTTGCTCGATGGCGGTGGGCACCTGCGGCAGGCTTGGCACGCGTTTGTCGCTGAGCACGGCGAGCGCCTTGATCTCACCGCTTTTGATGAGGGCGATGGCCGGCGGCATGGCGAGCGAGGCTACGGGGATGTGGCCACCCAGCAGCGCGTTGAGGAGGGGAGCGGCCCCCGTGAACGGCACGGGTGGAATGTCGACCTTGGCCAGTGACTTGAAAATTCTTTCGGCGGATAGATGTGGTGTGGTCCCCGGTCCCGGCATGCCGTAGCTGAACTTCTCAGTCTTGGCCGCGTCGATAAGCTCCTGCAGCGAACGCGCCGGCAAGGTCTTGCTGGCGACGATGATGTTGGGGGTGGTGGCGGCGATGACGGCGGTTTTGAACTCGCTCTCGGGTGTATAGCCGGCGTTGGCCGTGAGGCTAGGGTTGACGGCAAAAGCGCTGGTGGTGACCAGGACGGCATAGCCGTTGGGCTCGGCTTTGGCGATCTGGCGCGCCGCGATATTGCCGCCGGCCCCGCCGCGATTTTCAATGACGACGCCTTGCCCCCATTTTTCGCTTAAGCGTTGGCCAAGGATGCGTGCCATTGCATCGGTTGGTCCGCCGGCGGGAAAGGCCACCACGAACTTGACGTTTTGGCTGGGATAGCTCGCATCAGCATCGGCGGCCATGCCGACGCGTGGCTGCCCAAAAAGGCCAGCGAGAACCGCCATGGCGGTTGCAATAAGGCTGCTGCGAAGGCCGGTGCGAAGGCTGGCGCGGCGGACGGTGCGCGGGCACTTGCGGCCGAGACGCTGAGGCATTGAGGTCCCCTGCATCAAAGTTTCTTTTCTTCCCGCGCGCGCGACTATAGCAGCAATTGCCAGCTGCGCCGTATCTGATCTTTGGTATGCCCCGGCACCCCTGCCTGCGGCGCGCGCATCGGGTTGAACGCGGGCGCGTTCGCTGCTAGATGTTGTACGATAACCTGACATCCATGTCACGCCCGGGGTGCATTTGGATCATGACGGCAGAGCTTGCAAAGTTGCAGACGACGCTGGGGTCGGGTCTGCTTGCCTTTCCGGCCACTGCCTTTGACGGCAATCTTGCCTTTGACGAGGACAATTACCGGGAAAGCATTGCTATCAACATCGGGCACGGTGCCGTTGGCCTGTTCGCCCCGGGCGGAACGGGTGAGTTCTTTTCGCTCACGCCTGAGGAGGCGCGGCGCGTGACCCGTGCCGCGGTCGTGGCGGCCAATGGGCGGGTGCCGATTGTCGCCGGTACGGGCTATGGCACGCAACTGGCGGTGGAGATTGCCCGGGGCGCAGAGGCCGCGGGTGCCGACGCCGTGCTGGTGCTGCCACCCTATCTTCTCAACGTCGAGCAGGGCGGGCTCGAGGCGCACATCGATGCCATCTGCCGGGCCGTCGGCATTGGCGTCATTCTCTATAACCGCGACAACAGCATCTATGCCGCCGAAACCGTGGCGCGGCTCGCCGAACGCCACGCCAACTTGATCGGCTTCAAGGACGGACACGGCGACGTCGAACAGCTGACCCGCGTGCGCCGGCTGCTTGGCGAGCGCCTGCTCTATATCGGCGGCATGCCGACGGCGGAGGTCTTTGCCGTGCCTTATTTTGCCGCCGGCTTCACCACCTATTCCTCGGCGGTCTACAATTTCATTCCGGCTGCCGCGCAACGCTTCTATGCGGCCGTCAAAGCGGGCGACCGGCGCACCACCGATGAACTCCTCAGCTCGTTCTTTATGCCCTATATCGCCTTGCGCAATCGCCGGCGTGGCTATGCCGTCAGCATCGTCAAAGCCGGCATGCGCATCATGGGGCGGTCCGCCGGGCGGGTGCGCCCGCCGCTGACGGACCTGACGGAGGCGGAAATGGGTGACCTCAAAGACATCATCGAACGCGCCTTGGGCGCCAGGGCCGGCTAGCGCCGGGCCCCGGCGCTGGGGCTGAGATCGCCGCGCCGCGCCGCGGCGGCGGCCAGCCAACCGTTGCCCTGCACCGCCCAACGCCGAGGCGGGCGGCGGGCGTGAGAAGCAGCAGCCGTCCTGAAGAGGCCATCGCCCATGCCAGCCAATGCCGCGCCAATCGTGACGGAGCTGCAAGTTACTGCCGTGGCCGGCCACGACAGCATGCTCCTCAATTTGAGCGGCGCGCACGGTCCTTTCTTCACGCGCAATCTCGTGATCCTGAAGGACAACGCCGGCCGCACCGGTATCGGCGAGGTGCCGGGTGGTGAGGCCATCCG
>DASTMQ010000498.1:0-3522 GCA_035714005.1 Hyphomicrobiaceae bacterium | reverse complement strand
GATCGCGGGCTTCTGGCTGTGGGAGGTCGCTTCCCTTGAGGCGGCCATCGACTGGGTTAAACGCTGCCCCAATCCGCACGAGGGCGATTGCGAGATCGAAATCCGCCAGGTGTTTGCGGCGGAGGATTTTGGCGAGGCCTTCACGCCGGAGCTTAGAGAGCGCGAAGAGAAGCTGCGGGCTGAGATCGGAAAGCGCAGCGCTTCCTGAACGCTTGCGCCGAGCGTGGGGGCAGCCGCGCCCCCACGCGGGCACACCACAAGTGCGGCGGCCCACGCCGGAAGCGAGCGCACCGATTGCCGCGCCTTGCGGGCGTCCCGGCGCGGCTAGCCTCGCCCGGCGAGGCCTGCCGCGCTCGCCTAGCGCAAAAATTCCGGCGAGATCAGACCGGGCAACCACAGCGACAGCTTCGGCCAAACCACGACCAGGGCGAGCACCAGCAGCATCGGCACCAGCATGATCGCCGTGTCCTTGATGACATCGCGGATGCGGATGCCGGCCACCGAGCAGGCGATCATGAGGCATAGGCCATAGGGCGGCGTCACCAGGCCAAAGGCCAGCGAGACGATGCCGATCATGGCAAAGTGCACGGGATCCATCGCCACCGCCTTGGCGAGCGGCTCGAGGATTGGCGCGCAGATGATGATGGCGGGGATGGCATCGAGAAAGCAGCCGACGACGAGAAACACCCCCGCCATGAAGAATCCCGTCGCCGCGAAGCCCATACCCCAGGCGGCAACACCGGATAGGATGGCCTCGGGAATTTTGTAATAGGCGAGCAACCAGCCGAACGCGCTGGCCGTGCCGACGCAGAAGAGCGCGATGCCGGCAAGCTTGCCGGTGTCGAGCAGAGCCGCATGCAGGCCGGCAAGATCCATGTCTCGGTACACCAGCAAAGACAGCACCGCGGCATAAAGCACGGCGATGCACGCCGATTCGGTGGCCGTGAACCAACCAAAGATCTTGCCGCCGACGATGATCCCCGGGGTCATCAGGGCCGGAATGGCAATCCAACTGGCACAGAGAAACTCGCGCCACGAGGAGCGCGGATAGGTCGGGTAGCCCCGTGCCTTGGCATAGGCGTGCACGGTTGCCATTTGTGCCAAGCCGATCAGGAGGCCGGGCACGATGCCGGCAAGAAACAGCGCCCCGATCGAAACGGTGAGCAGGCCGCCCCAGACGATCATCAGAATCGATGGCGGGATGATCACGGCGAGTACGGCGGAGACCGCCGTAATGGCGACCGAAAACGACAGATCGTAGCCTTCCTTGGTCTGGGCTTCGATGAAGATCTTGGATTGACTGGCGGCATCGGCCGTCGAGGAGCCGGAGATACCGGCGAAGAAGATCGACAGCACGACGTTGATCTGGGCAAGTGAGCCCGGGAAATGCCCGACCATTGTGCGAGAAAGCTGCATCAGCCGGTCGGTGGTGCCGCCAACATTCATTAGATTGGCCGTCAACAGAAAGAACGGCACCGCCAGCAGGATGAAGGAATTGTAGGCATTAAAGGTCTCCTGCATCAGCGTCATGGTGTCGAGCCTCGGCTCGATGATCAGGATCGGCAGGCAGGCGAGCCCGAGCGCAAAGGCCACGGGCACGCGCAGAAACATCAAGAGAAAAAACAAGCCGAACAGAATGAGCGCCGCCTCCCCCGGCGACAGCGCGGCACCCGTCATTGGGCTCTCCCCAGCACAATTTTAAGGTCATCCCAGACCTGTTCGCCGAGAAAGACGATCCAGCTCAAGCCCATGATCGGCCAGGCGACGTGGATCAACCAAAGCGGCAGCTCGGCGAGTTCGGAGGTCCGGTGCCAGGCGAACTCGGTGAAATGCAAGCCGGCGAAGACAAACACCAAAGCCGCGGCCAGCACGCCGAGGCGGCCGACCAGCCGCACCACGGCCTCGCCGCGCGGGGCGAGCTTCGGCCAAATGTCGACCTCGAAATGCGTCGACTCGCGAACCCCAATGATGGCGCCGATCATGATGGTCCAGATAAATAGGAAGCGCGCCATTTCTTCGGTCCAGATGTAGGACGGAATCAGCGCCGTATAGCGCGAAAAGATCTGCAGGCTGACCGGGATGACCAGAATGGCCACCGATCCCACCAGCAGCCAAGACAAGAGCGCCGCATAGGCGCTGGTGAATTGCCGCCACAGGCTTAAGCGCGCTGGCTGAGAGGCGTTATACATGGGGCTCAGATCTCAGGTGAGAACAGCGGCCGGAAGACCGTCCCGGCCGCAGCAACGGACTTGGCCGTGACCAGGAGAGCTACTTCAGCGCTGAGATCTTGCCGTAGATGTCGTCCGCGCCGATTTCCTTGGCGTAGGCTGCCATCACGGGGGCGACCAATTTTTCCATCTCGGCCCGGTCCTTGAATTGAACGCGTTTGAGCTTGCCAGCCTTTTCCAAGGCCTCGAGCTTTTGCTCGTCCTCGGAGGACTCGATCTTGCGCCCGTAAGCGCCCGCCTCCTTGCCGGCCTTGAGCACGGCCGCCTGCAGATCGGCGGGCAGCGCCTTGAAAACCTTGCCGGAGAAGCAGATAGGCCTAATGGTAATGGCGTGCTGCGTCATGGCGAGATGGGGCGCCACCTCGTAGAACTTCATGGACTCGACGCCGGCAGCCTCGTTCTCGCCGGCGCTGATGACATTGTTCTGTATGGCGTTGTACACCTCGTTATAGGCGATCACCGTCGGCGCCATGCCCACCGCCTGAAAGGTCCTGGACCAAATCGGTGCCCCCTGGACGCGGACCTTCAGACCCTTGATTTCGGCCAACGAAGCCATCGGCTTGTTGATGAAAATATTGCGCACGCCGCCGCCGGCATAACCGATCAGCATGACGTCGGCCTTCTGGGCGATCTCATCGGCCACCGGCTTCAGGAGGTCGGCCTCGAGCACCTTGTTCCAATGGGCGAGGTCACTGAACAGGAACGGGGCATCGATAAAGGGTGCCGCCTTGGAAAAGGTCGACATGTGGGCCGGGGAAACGATGCCGTAGTCGACCGCTTTGCCTTGCGCCATGTATTCGAAATACTGCTTCTCAAGACCCAGCGCCGAGTTCTTGTGCAGCACGAAGCTGACGGGCTTGCCGTAGTACTGCTTCACCAGCTCCTCGAACTTGAGAAGCGCCTTGGTAAAGGCGTGGTCGTCGTTGAACTGCACGGCGCCATTGAGCGTAATCGGCGTCTGAGCCCTGAGGATGCTGGGAAAACCGGTTGTTGCGGCAACTGCCCCCAAGCCGGCAAGGACGGTTCGACGTTGCATGGATGCTGCTTCCTCCTCAACCCGCGTCGCGCATGACGCATTGCAAAATTCATCTTTTATTTCAGTCGATTAATCGACCTTTCTGAAACTTTAGCCTAGGCGGAGCGGCCAGGCCAGCGCGAATGCGCCGCAACCTCGCAGGGTGGCACGCCGCAAAACACCGCCGCAAGGAACTGGCGCGCCGAGCCCATGCCGAGCTCACCGACCGCGCGCGCTTGATCGGCATCAAGATCTCGCAAAAGGCAACTTTAACGCCGG
>DASTMQ010000497.1:0-4332 GCA_035714005.1 Hyphomicrobiaceae bacterium | reverse complement strand
CGCGTAGGCAAGTGCGTAATTGGGATTGAGTTCGATGGCGCGGTCGAGCGCAACCAGCGCCGTCTCGCTCTCGCCTGCGAAAGCCGCGAGCGCAAAGCCGGCAAGCCTCAGCACCTCAGGATTGTCTCTGGCGGCGGCGAGCGCCTGCCGCGCCATATGGATGCCCTCCTCGACCTCAGCACCCGCTTCTGGAATCCAATGCTGGTTCCTTTGTAGTTGGCGCGAACCGGCAAGCCTTGCCATGGCCGGAGCAAAGGCGGGATCGAGTTCGAGGGCGCGGCGGCATAGCCGGATCGACTCGGCAATGCTCTCCTCGGTTCTCGCGTATGTCTGCGCCACCGCGCGCAGGTAGAGATCATAGGCGTCGAGGTTCTCGGTCGGCTTGCGGCTGACCCGGTCGGTTTCGCTGAGGCGCAGCCTTGGCTCGATGACCCCGACGACACGCGATGCGACCTCGTCCTGCAAGTCGAAGATGTTGTCGAGGCTGCCGTCGAAGCGGTCGGCCCACAGGTGCGCGCCGGTCGCGGCGTCGATCAATTGGCCGGTGATGCGCACCCGGTTGCCGGCCTTCCGGACTGAGCCGTCGAGCACGTAGCGCACGCCCAATTCGCGCGCCACCTGCCGCACATCGACCGCCTTGCCCTTGTAGGTGAAGGCCGAATTGCGCGCGATCACGAACAGCCAGGGAAAGCGCGAAATCGCGGTCGTGATCTCCTCGACCATGCCGTCGGCGAAATATTCCTGCTCCGGATCGCCGCTCATGTTCTGGAACGGCAGCACGACGAGCGAGGGTTTTTCGGTTAATGGCGACGCCAGGCGGAGTGCGTCGGTGGCGTCCGAATTCGCCTGATCGGGGATTACCACGACTTCGCCGATAAAGCGGACACCCTTGCGGGCGAACGTGCGGACCAGCCGCTGTGCCGTGCCATCATCGCCTATCGCCCGACGCACCTCATTGATCCGGGTGGTCAGCGCCGATTCCGAGACGATCCGCCCACCCCAAACCGCTTGCAGAAGATCGTCTTTGGTGACGACGCGGTCTCGGTGCCGCACGAGGAAAGTCAGCAGATCGAAGACTTTGGGTGCGAGATCGACACACTCGCCTCGCCTGCGCAACTCGCGGCGCTCGATATCCAGTCGGCAGTCGTCAAACGAGAAAACCACGGATTGCCCTCCGGGCCGGCTTTGCATCCCATCGTAAGCAAATAGCAAGGTCACGGTACGGAGAAAGAAAGATCGCGGTAAAGCATTTTGCTCGCGACTGACGCACCCTTTGTTTCCGGTTGCCGCCCTTGCATGGAGCGGCCGAGACAGGATGCGAACCTCACCCGAGCAGGTGAAGCGGTTTAGGAGGTCGGGTTGTGAGGGAGATCGCCTGGGTATTGATGGTTGGGCTGGCTATTTCTACACTATTGGTACAACCGGCGCACGCCGAAGATGCTCCGCCGGCCTGGGCTTACCCCGTGCAGTCGCCGGGTTTCAAACCCGAGCCCGACGACGGCAAGTTGCAGCATGTTCCAGGCAGCGCGGCGGCGTTCACGGTGACCCAGGCCCGCGATCTGTTCTTTGCACTCGACTGGCACCCGGGTGAGCACCCGCCGCTGCCAGATATTGTCGCCCACGGGCGCAAGCCCGATGTCATGGCCTGCGGCGCGTGCCACCGCGCCGACGGCCCGGGTGGTCCGGAAAGCGCCGCCCTGGCCGGCCTGCCGGAGGAGTACATCATCCGTCAGATCGAAGATTTCCAGAGCGGGGCGCGCCGGAGTTCGCTTCTAAAGCGCGGCCCGCCGCGGCTGATGATCAAGACCGCGAAGGCGATGACCGACACCGCGAGCAGGCAGGCGGCGGCCTATTTTTCGAAGCTGACGCCGCGCCAAGTGATCAAGGTCGTCGAGACCGATATGGTGCCAAAGACCCGCGGTGCCGGAGGGTTTCTGACGGCGCTCCCCGGGGCCGAGAAGGAACCGATCGCAGGTCGCATCATCGAGGTCCCGGAGCATCTTGAACAATTCGAGATGCGCGATTCCCACTCGCACTTCATTGCTTATGTGCCGCCAGGCAGCGTCGAAAAGGGCCGCGAATTTGTCGCAAGTGGTGGCGGGAAAACCGCGCCATGCACGACCTGTCACGGGACCGATCTAAGGGGGTTGGGACCGATCCCCGGCATCGCCGGCCGCTCGCCGAGCTATATTGTCCGCCAACTTTACGATATTCAGCATGGCGCGCGGACCGGGCCATGGAGTTCGCTGATGGTGCCCAACGTCGCCAACCTGACGATCGACGACATGGTCTCGCTGGCCGCCTACGCGGCATCGCTGCCGCCTTGAGAAACGGTGGCCACACCGGGCTACACCGACCACCACGACATTACCGGGTCCCGATCTCTCGGCGCCGGTGTAGCTGGTCGGCGAGCGCCAGCCCCTCTTTGACCATGACAACTCGGGGCTACCGAATCGTGCCGTAAGCCGCCGTTCGCATAACGATGGTCGATCGCCTATCGCGGTCCAGATCGTGTCTTCTAGGTTCCCGGCGATGTTATAGATTACCTGGTAGCCAGCGGCGGTTGATCCGACCTTGTGTTCTTCAATCCCACATCAGCAAGTGACTGGGTTGCGGGCCGATGCCACCGACAGTTGCTCGTTCGCACCGACGAGGTGATCAAATGAGGCGCCGCCACCTGATTGCGCTGCTGGGCGGTGCGGCCGCGTGGCCGCTGGTGGCGCGGGCGCACGCAACAGGCATAATGCTGGTGATTGGCTACCTAAATTTGGCTTGCACACCCCATGGCCATAATGGTCGCAAGTTGGGAAAATGCGGTGAACGGCAATCAGGTACAACGGCCAACTGAGCCGGTACTAGCTGCGATCAAACCCTTTCTGCACAAGGGCATTTCGATTTGGACCTTTTACTGGAAGCTGGCTTGGCGTCCCCGTCAATTCGCTGAAGAGTATCTCCAAGTCCCAACGGCGGCACTCATTACTAAATCCGTGAAGCAGACACTTTGGCTCGCAGGCTTCTGGTCGGCCATGGTGAGCCTGAGCGGGTCGGTTGCCGGATTGATGGGCGTTAAAGCAGGCCCGCTTTCCGGATTTGTAATGACCTTTGTGACCGTAACGCTCATAGGGCTTCAGGTCATCCCCATGGCCGGCATGTTATGGCTCTTGGCGCGGCGCTTCCATACGTCCATCTCACAAGCACTTCTGGTCTTCGTTAGCACCTTCAATCTTTTTCTCGGTGCCACATTGCTAATATATAGCATCATTGGGGCAATTGGTGTGCCGTTCCAACTTTTTGTTTATTACTTCCGCTTTCCTGGTGAGACGAGGCAGACAGACCCTGACTCCTTTGTTGCTTGGTTTAGTGCCAGCAGCTACTGGAAATTGTATATTGCACTGCTCAGTATAATGGGTGTTTCGTGCGTATTCGCTTGGGGTCGAATATTCTTCTTAACCGCCCCCGCTGTGATCGCTGGGATGCTAAAGACTTCTTACTGGCACGGACTATGGCGTCTGCTCGTTTCGATAACGGTGCCCGTTATCGTGATTGAAGGTCTATTCATGTCCATCCTAACGTTTCTAATGTGGATCATTCAGCGTTAATTGTTCTGATTGTAACGTTCTACCGCTTGTCAAGGAAGGCGCTTGCGTTCACTGGCACCAGGGAATCGCCTTCCGCGCGTAACGGAGGCAGCCAGCGATTGTCGGTGGGCTTGGACTCCTCCGGTCGGCTTCTGGCACCAAGCGGCGCTAAACCGAGCTTCCGCTTCGGGTCGAGAGGGGGCCTCCAAGCTGGGTGCCAAGCGTTTGAGTTACACTACCAGCCCTTTGCTTCGCGGCGCTGCCTCAATGATCGCGTAATACGTAAGGTCAAGCAAAATTTGCGACTATTTGCCTGACACCGATAGCTGAATATTCCTCACCGCGCCGTCATGCCGCCATCTACGAACAGCAGGGCGCCGGTGACGTAGGAGGCATCGTCGAAGGCCAGAAACAGGATCGCGGCGGCGACTTCCTCGGCCCGGCCCGGGCGTTTCAGCATGGTGGCTTGTGCGGCCTTTGCATTGTACTGCTCGACGGTCTCGCCGGAAGCGGCGATGCGGCGCTGATGGGCGATCTGGCCGTTCGCCCGACCGCCCGCATAGAGACCGTCTAGCGCTTGATCCCGGACAGGCCGTTCTGGATCCCGGCCGTTGCCCAGGGGCCCCACGGCATGGTGAAGAACTTGAACCCCTTCTGGACGTAGAAGTTCGGGTCCATCCCGGGCGGGATGAAATACATTCCCGCGGCGACGCCGTGCTTCGCGGCGGTCGCCGCGATTTTATCGAGCGCTCGC
>DASTMQ010000496.1:0-3922 GCA_035714005.1 Hyphomicrobiaceae bacterium | reverse complement strand
AAGGTGGAGGTGCTGCACGTGGTGTCCGACGGCAAGACCAAGCGCGGCTGAAACGGGGTCGGCGACACCCCGCAACACCCGCTTGGGTCAAGCGCACCGCGGGGTCAAGCGGACGGCCTGGCTCTGGCCGTGCCAGAACCTCCGGAGCCCCGCTTTGCCGGAGTGCCGTGTGCCTGAGTGCCGTGTGCCTGGGGTGCCTCGTGCCTGAGCTTTTGTGCGCGAGCTCTTGTGCCCGAGTTCTCGTGCCGGAGTTCCTTGTGGGTCAGGCGTGCGCCGACGCCTTGGGGTGCGGGCAGGTCGGTTGCGGTGTGGCTGGGGTTTGCCGAGCGGCCCTTTAAGCTGGGATGAGGCCGCGATGGCAGCACTCAACGTCTTGTGTTCCGGCGGATTCAGGGCCGCGCTCGTGGCGCTGGCGCCGACCTTCGCGACCGCAAGCAACCTGACGGTGGCGATGCATTGGGGCAGCTCGGTCGCGGGCACACCCACCTCGATCCCGGCCCGCTTGGAGCGGGGCGAGCCCGCGGACGTGGTGATCGGGTCGAGCCCGAGCCTGGTCGGATTGCTCGAGGCGGGCCTTCTGCTGCCGGGGCACACCCGCGCGCTGGCACGGTCGGGCATCGGCATTGCCGTGCGCGCCGGCGCGTGCAAGCCCGACGTGGGCACCGTCGAGGCGCTCACGCGCACGCTGCTCGCCTGCCGGTCGATCGCGATCTCGACCAGTGCCAGCGGCATCTATCTCGGCAAGCTCTTTGCCGCACTCGCCATCGACGGGGCGCTAGGCGCCAAGCTCATTCGCGCCGAGGCCACGCCGGTGGCTGAGATCGTGGCCAGTGGCGCCGCCGAAATCGGCTTGCAGCAGGTGAGCGAGCTGTTGCCGGTCGCCGGCATCGATTTGGTCGGCCCGCTGCCGGCTGCCGTGCAAGAGATGACCTTATTCTCGGCCGGCGTGGCGGCCGGCTCGCAGGCGGTGCCGGCCGCGCTGCGGCTCATCGACTTCCTCGCCGGACCGGCGGCCTTTGCCAGCATCGAACAGGCGGGCATGGTGCCGGCGGCGAAGGACCGGGCGCGCTAGAGCCCGGCCTTTTGGCTCAGCTGCGGAAGGCGCGATGCGTCGCGCGCAAGCTATCGAGAGCCGCAAGCACCGATTGCGGCAGCGGCCCCATGTCGACGGCGGCCAGCGCCTGATCGAGGTGCCAGGTCTCGCCGATCCCGACCTCGATGGTGGACAGCAGCGGACAGCCGAGACCGAAACGCAAGGCGGCCTGGGCCGGTGTCCCGTGCTGGGTGCCGATGACCTCAAGGGCGGCCTTGGCGCGTGTCTCCTCGGCCGCGTTCTCCGCATTGGCGGTGATGGCGACCTCCCGACCGTGGCGCTCGTTGCTGGCGAGATGGCCCGCCGCGAAAATGCGGATACCCATCACCCCCATGTCCTGGGCGGCGCAGCGATTGAGCAGGCCGCCAAAGTCGGTCGTGTTCCAGCCTGGCCCGGCCGGCTGCATCGCCGTCGGATTGAGGAGGTTGTAGTAGATCTGGATGACGTCGAAGCGACCGCTGTCGACGACGTCGGCGAGCGCTGACGGATCGCCGAGGCCCGTGAGACCGATCCACTGGCACAAACCCTGGCGGCGCAGCCCGTCCATGATGTCGGCCACGCCGTTGCGCTCCAAGACTTGCCCCACGGTCAGGCCGCGCGTGTCGCCCGCTCCCCGCTCGGCGACGATCCGATTGTGCAGAATGATGAGCGGCACCGATTTCAGCTTGAGCCGCGCCAGGCTGTCGCCGACCGAGGTTTCGACCTGACTGGCAAAGTCGCCGGCCGAGGTGTCGATGTTGAACTTGGTCGAGACGCGCGGTCGTTGGTCCGTTGCCAGCGTCCCCAACCAGTCGCCGATCACCGTTTCCGAAGCGCCGTTGCCGTAGGAGGCCGCCGTATCGATCCAATCGATACCCGCCGCCACCGCCCGGTTGAGCACCTTGTGGCCGACCTCAGGCGCGGCCCGGATAATGAGCCCGCCGACCCAGCCGCCGCCGTAGGTGAGGATCGGTACCATCAAGCCAGTCCTGCCAAAACGTCGTTGTTCCATGGTTAGCTTCCTCATGCGGCGTGTTCAGCGTGTAACAGGCGGCAACGGCGAATCATCCTATCCTGGTATCGGCATTTTTGCTGCGGGGCTCGATGCCGTGACAACCTTCTGGACAATCAAGGATAGCACCGGTCGGCATTTGCCGCACTTCACGGCGACGTCGCGCCTCGAGGTCGGACGCAAGGTGCTTCCCATCTACTTTGATGTGTTCCGGCTGCAGGTTTCGGCCTCCTATCGGCAAACCTTCGAGCGCGCGGTGCTCAAGGTTCTGGAGCGGCAAGGTTGGCAGATCGTGCGCACCGCACGCCCGCGCGGCAGCCGGGCTCAAGCGCCCTGACACGAGCTTCTCGCCTACCAGGCTAGCTCCAGGATTTCCTTGACGTCCTCCACCGTCTTAATCGGGCGCGGGTTGAGCTGTACGGGCTGGTAGCTGAGCGCGCGGCGTGCCAGCTCGTCGAGGTTCTCGCGCTTGATGCCGACGGCACGCAAGGACACCGGCTGATCGAGGCTCTCAACTAAGGCCTTGATGAGCGCGCTAGCGCTGACCTCGGGCGCTCCCATGGCCGCCGACAGGGCTCGCTGGCGCTCGCCATTGACGGCGGCGTTCCAGGCCAGCACGGCATGCAGCATGACGCAGGAAGTATGTCCGTGCGGGACACCGAAGCCGGCACCCAGGGCATAGCCGATGCCGTGGCTGGCTCCCGTCGGCACCCCCGAGGCCGAGGGCGCGATCGCTTGCCACATGCCGAGCTGGGCCTCTTGGCGCGGCTCGAGCGCCGTGGGATCGCGTTTGATGGCCGGCAAGGCGCGGCTCAGAAGCTTCAGCCCCTGCAAGGAGAGCGCTTCGGTGGCCAGGCTGGCGCGCGCGTTGCAATAGTTCTCGACCGCATGATCGACCGAGCGGATGCCCGTGGCAAACAGCAGCCAGTCCGGGGTGTCGAGCGTGGCGGCGGGGTCGAGCACGATCGAGCGCGGCGCAAACAGCCGGTGGCGGAAGGACTGCTTGGTGTTGGTCTTGGACTGGGTGATGCCGGCGTTCTCCGTGAACTCGGATGCCGACAGCGTGGTGGAGACCGATATCATGCGGATGGGGTCGGCCGGCAGCGGTAGGGAGGCGCTTCTGTGGCGCTCAAATCCCACGCAATAGGGCTCCATGGCATCGGCACTGTCGAGCCCGGCCCAGAGGCAAAGCTGCACGGCCTTGGTGGCATCGATCACCGAGCCACCGCCGACCGCCACCAGCAAGTCGGCGTTGGCGGCGCGCGCGGCGGCCGCCGCCGCCACCACGTCCTCGCGCGGGCTGTGCGATCGGATCTGGGTATGGGTGCCGACGTGGCGGGTCCCGAGCGCCCGCTCCAGGCGCTGCAGCGGCCCATTCTGCTTGCCGGTCAAGGACCGCGTCGAGGTAACGAAAATACGCTTGGCGCCGTAGCGGTCGGCCTCCTCGAGGACGGCCTCGGCGGCCGGCCGTCCCCACAAGATCCGCTCGTGCGCGGTGACGCTGTAGCTACCGGGCTTGGGCCCGTTTCCTTCACGCATGAGGTTGCCTTTCCGGTGCGCGCCTCCAGCAGGCCTCGGGCGCCTGCGATCGAGCCAGCCCATTACTTGGGCCAGTTCACTTGGGCCAGTTCAGTTGGGCCAGTTCAGTTGGGCCAGTACACTTGGAGCCGGTTCACTTGGAGCCAGTTCACTTGGAGCCGGTTCACTTGCGGCGGTTTACTTGGGCAGGGCTCCTTCCAGGCCCTCGACATAAAAATTCATGGCGAGCAGGTCCTTGTCGCTCGCCCGCTCGCCGTCCTTGAGCCAGACGCTGCCGTCCTGGCGCTTGATCGGACCGG
>DASTMQ010000495.1:0-10265 GCA_035714005.1 Hyphomicrobiaceae bacterium | reverse complement strand
GCCCAGTGCGGCGAGCGCGAGCCGCGCGACTTTGATCTTCCCGAGGCCTATCACATGCGCGGCAAGATGCCCGAGATGAAGGGCGGCCTTGTGATGAAGAAGTGCGACCAGAACCGCGCGCGCAAGATCGACCTGCTGCTGTTGTCGATCGGCGGCAACGATATGGGCTTTGCCCGCCTGGTGGCCAACGCCGTGCTGGCGGATACCTCGATGTTGCGCAGCCTCGGGGGGTGGTTTGGACACGTGCACGGCTTTACCGAGGCGAGCCGGCTGTTGGAAGATCTCGACGACCGCTTGAAGGCGGTCAATCGCGCCGTGCACAGTATTTTGCACGTGCCCTGGCCGGAGTCCGACCGCATCATCATGACGGGCTATCCCCCGATGGCGTTGCTCGAGGACGGCAAATCCACCTGTCCGGATGGGCAGGCCGGCATGAATGTGTTACCCGACCTGGTGTTCAGCGCCGCCAAGGCGAAGGAGGGTGGCGTGGCGGCCGAGCGGCTCAACGATATCCTGCGCGGCAGCTCGGTGCAGCACGGCTGGACCTTCATCGACGCCCACCGCACCGCCTTTCGCGGCCGGGGCATCTGCGCCACCTATACCGAGCAGCAATGGAGCATGGCCGACGAGCAGCGCTTGCCGCGGAAGTTCGACGGCGTCTGGTTTCCCTACGAGCCCTCCGAATGGCACGCCTATGCCTCGCGCCGGCGCTGGTTTCGCACCCCCAACGATGCCTTCATGACCGGCAACTTCCACGTCTCGCAGTCGCTCCTGCAAAACGTGTTGAAGACGCAGGCTTTCTCGTGGGTGCAGCTGTTGTTGGCAAGCATCTATTCGGGAGCCTTTCATCCCACCGCCGAGGGTCAGGCGGCGATCGCGGATGCGGTGGTCGAGCAGGCGCGCGGCGTCCTTGCCAAATACGATAGCCGGCGGCGGTCGGCCACCGGGCTCGAAGGCGGATTGATGCAATGACGGCCGCTAAGGCCGAGCTCAGGCGGGCAAGCCTTTAGTGCCTTTTCGCCGGTTCTCTCGGGTTGCGAATCCGTGCTAACGGTGGCAACAACCTGGACCCGGCCATGTACAACTGCCAGAAGTGCCCCGGCTATTGCTGCTCTTATCCCTTGATCGCCCTCGACAAGCGCGACGTGGAGCGGCTGGCCAAGCACTTTGACCTCACCTTCGAGCAGGCGCGCGACAAATTCACCGTCGAGCGCTGGGGCCGCAAGTACTCGATGCGCCGCAAGGCGGATCCGATTTTTGGGCGCATCTGTCGCTTTTTCGACACCGACAAGCGTCGCTGCACGATCTACGAGGCGCGGCCGGCGCTGTGCCGCAGCTATCCGGGCGGGCGCTGCGGCTACTACGACTTTCTGTCCTTCGAGCGCCGCGCTCAGGAAGACCCCGAATTCGTGGCCACCACCGACAACAAATAAGCTTGCCGCGGCGCACTCGGCTCTTTCGCGGCACCCGCCCGGGCTTGAAGAGACCGGCCGTGCTCGCCTCGCCGCGCGCCCCCCAAGCGCAGCGGCAAGGTTAAGATTGAAAAGATCGCTGGGCGCCGGGCGAAAGGCCTGAGGTGCGGCGGGCCAACCGCCGCGCGGGCGGGGCGGTGGGCTTGGTCAGCACCAGGAGGAGGGGTGTGCTGCGCCAGTGGGCGGGTGAGGTTCGACGGGGCTTTGCTCCGCCTTCGGCAACCCCTGGTGGACCCACCGTCGGCAACTTCTGGGCCGCCGCAGACATCCGGGAAGTTCGGGACGCGGAAAGCGTGGAGCCAGCAAGGGCGCCTATGCGCCGATGGGGCAAAAAGAATGCCCCGTTGCGGCTGGCGCAAAACGGGGCGCTTCGTCATTTCGAGTCCTGCCCAGCAACGCCGGGCTCAATTTGCGAGGCGTTCGGCCTCGCCCAAGTTCCAAATTGTCGGCGGCTCGATCAATTGTGATGATCAGTCGCTCGAGCTTCAATTGCGCGAGCCGTTGCCCTCGCGCTGCGCGAGGGCGGTTTGACTGTCAGGTGGCGTCATGCTCCCTCCGCTGGCTGTTGATCCGAATTGGCGACCGTCCTCAAAACCCAGGGTACTGACGCGAGACTACCGCGGAAAAATCGCCTCGAAATCGGCAGCGACGGTCACCATTTCAATATCTTGGGCTCATTGCGGTGGATGTCAAGCGGCGCGCGATCACAAGTTAACGGGGCAATTTTGGGCACCCCGGGGGTGCCGCTGGCAACCCCTGTCAGGATGCCTGTCGACGGCCCGGTCGGCCACATTGCCGCCTCCGCGCGTTTGCGTTAGACCCGCGCCATGAGCAAGGAGCCCAAGTTCGCGCCCCCGCAGGGGAGTAAGACCATCCACGTGCGGGGTGCCCGCGAGCACAACCTGAAGAATATCGACCTGGAGATCCCCCGCGACGCGTTAATCGTGTTTACCGGGCTGTCGGGCTCGGGCAAGTCATCGCTTGCCTTCGATACGATCTATGCGGAGGGTCAGCGCCGCTATGTCGAGAGCCTGTCGGCCTATGCCCGCCAGTTCCTGGAGATGATGCAAAAGCCCGACGTCGACCACATCGACGGGTTGTCGCCGGCCATCTCCATCGAGCAGAAGACCACCTCGAAAAACCCGCGCTCCACGGTGGGCACGGTCACGGAAATCTACGACTACCTGCGGCTTTTGTTCGCTCGCGTCGGCGTGCCTTATTCGCCGGCCACCGGTCTGCCGATCGAGAGCCAGACCGTGCAGCAGATGGTCGATCGCGTGCTCGCGCTGCCCGAGGGAACGCGGCTCTATCTGCTGGCCCCGATCGTGCGCGGACGCAAGGGTGAGTACCGCAAGGAGTTGGCCGAACTGCAAAAGAAGGGGTTCCAGCGCGTCAAGATCAACGGTCAGTTCTACGAGATCCCCGAGGCGCCCAAGCTCGACAAGAAATACAAGCATGACATCGACGTGGTGGTCGATCGCATCGTCGTGCGCAAGGACGTGGGGACGCGGCTGGCGGACAGTTTCGAGACGGCGCTTGAGCTCGCCCAAGGCATTGCCATTGCCGAGTTTGCCGACCGGCCACTCGCCGCCGGCGGCAGGAGCGCGGCGCGCAGCAAAGCCGCGGCCAGCGCGGCCGCGGCAAATTCTAACCCCGATGCGGCCGGGGAGCGCGATGAAGGCATTCTGCGCAACAAAAACGAAACCCACGAGCGCATCGTCTTTTCCGCGCGGTTTGCCTGTCCGGTGTCGGGCTTCAGCATCGATGAGATCGAACCGCGGCTGTTCTCGTTCAATGCGCCGGCCGGGGCCTGCCCGAAGTGCGACGGTCTCGGCACCGAGCTGCGCTTTGAGGCGGAGTTGGTGGTGCCCGACCCGACGCTCAGCCTGAAGCAGGGCGCGGTTTACCCTTGGGCCAAAACCGGCAGCACGTCACCCTACTACGAGCAGACGCTTGCCTCGTTGGCCAAGCACTTCAAGATTGCGATGACGACGCCGTGGGAAAAACTGCCGAAAAAGGCGCAGGAGGCCATCCTGTTCGGCACGGGCGAGGAAGAGGTTGAGTTCGTCTACGAGGATGGAGCGCGCAAATACAAGAACAGCAAACCCTTCGAAGGGGTGATCAACAATATCGAACGACGCTTCCGCGAGACCGACAGCGACTGGGTGCGCGAAGAGTTGGCGCGCTACCAAATGGCGCATCCGTGCGATGCCTGCGGCGGTTATCGGCTTAAGCCGCAGGCGCTGGCGGTAAAGATCGACGGACTGCACATCGGGCAGGTCACCGATCTGTCGATCCGCGCCGCCAACGCCTGGTTCGGCGAGTTGCCGAAGAAGCTTTCCAAGAAGCAGAACGAGATCGCCACGCGCATCTTGAAGGAAATCCGCGAGCGCCTGCAGTTCCTGGTCGATGTCGGCCTCGACTACCTCACTCTGTCGCGGTCCTCGGGCACCTTGTCGGGTGGTGAGAGCCAGCGCATCCGGTTGGCCTCGCAGATCGGCTCAGGGCTGACGGGTGTGCTCTATGTTCTTGATGAGCCATCGATCGGCCTGCACCAACGCGACAACGCGCGCTTGTTGGAGACGCTCAAACACCTGCGCGATATCGGCAACACGGTGATCGTGGTCGAGCACGACGAGGATGCGATTTTGTCGGCGGATTACGTGGTCGACATCGGACCGGGGGCCGGCATCCATGGCGGCCACATCGTCGCCCAAGGCACACCCGAGGAGGTGATGGCCAGCCCGAACAGTATCACCGGGCAGTATCTGACGGGCGTGCGGCAGATCCCGAGCCCAACGCGGCGACGCCCGCGTACGGATAAGGCGCTCAAGGTGATCGGCGCCCGCGCCAACAACTTGAAGAATGTGACGGCGGAAATTCCGCTCGGTCTGCTCACCTGCATCACCGGCGTGTCGGGCGGCGGCAAGTCCACGTTGCTCATCGATACGCTGTACAAGGCGGTGGCGCGCCGGCTCAGCAATGCGCGCGAATATCCCGGCGAGCACGACCGGATCGAGGGCCTGGAGCACCTCGACAAAGTAATCGATATCGACCAGTCGCCGATCGGGCGCACGCCGCGATCGAACCCGGCTACCTACACGGGCGCCTTCACGCCGATCCGCGAGTGGTACGCGGGGCTGCCGGAGGCCAAGGCGCGCGGCTACCAGCCGGGACGGTTTTCATTCAACGTCAAGGGCGGACGCTGCGAGGCCTGCCAGGGTGACGGCGTCATCAAGATCGAAATGCATTTCCTGCCCGACGTCTACGTCACCTGCGATGTGTGCAAGGGCAAGCGCTACAACCGCGAGACCTTGGAGGTGAAGTTCAAGGAGAAATCGGTTGCCGACGTGCTGGACATGACGGTGGAGGAGGGGGCCGAGTTCTTCAAAGCGGTGCCCTCGATCCGCGACAAGCTCGAGACGCTGGCGCGCGTTGGGCTCGGCTATATCCACATCGGCCAGCAGGCGACCACGCTGTCAGGAGGAGAGGCGCAGCGCATCAAGCTGGCCAAGGAACTGTCGCGTCGCGCCACCGGGCGAACGCTCTATATTCTCGACGAGCCGACGACCGGTCTGCACTTCCACGACGTGGCAAAGCTGCTGGAGGTGCTGCACGAGCTGGCGGATGCCGGCAATACGGTGGTGGTCATCGAGCACAATCTCGAGGTCATCAAGACCGCCGATTGGATTATCGACCTGGGGCCCGAAGGCGGCGACAGTGGGGGCTCGATTGTGGCCGAGGGCCCGCCCGAGGACGTGGCCAAGGTAAAGCAAAGCTATACGGGCCAGTATCTCAAGGAGCTGCTGGCCCGGCGCAGCACGCTGCGGGCAAAGCGGGAGGCTGCCGAATGAGGCGCGCCCGCCGAGGCGCGCCCGACCAGCCCAAAAGCGCGGGCTCATTGAAGGCAGAACCGGGCGGCGGGCGGCGCGGCGCTTGTGCCGCGGGCCTCGGCACCATGGCGGCCGTTATGCCCGTAAAGGAGGCGGGGGCCGGCGAGGGGATGGGGCAGGCGCGTTGGCTTTATGCCACAGCATAGCGCAGGCATTTTGCTCTACCGGCGCAGCGGGCCTCAGCTCGAGGTTCTGCTGGTGCACCCCGGTGGGCCCTACTGGGCCAAAAAAGACGACGGAGCCTGGACCATTCCCAAGGGCGGCTACGAGCCGGGCGAGGACGCCTTCGCCGCCGCCAAGCGCGAGTTCAGGGAAGAAACGGGTGGCACGGCCGAGGGCAAAGCCATAGCGCTCGGCGCCTTCCGCCAGTCGGCGGCCAAGGTCGTTGAGGTGTGGGCCGTCGAAGGGGCGTTCGATCCCGCGGCCCTGGTGTCGAACACCTTTGCCATGGAGTGGCCGCCGCGGTCCGGGCGCACCGGCGAGTTTCCCGAAGTCGACCGGGCCGCCTGGTTCACACCCGAGCTGGCCTGGCGCAAGCTCCTCAAGGGCCAGAGGCCGATGCTGGACGCCCTGCTGCAGCGCCTGGGCGCTGGCTCGCCCCAGTCCGGCTAGGGCGGCCGCTTGCTGGCTCCGACGCGGATAGGGCGTTGCTGGCGGAGGAGGTCAACGCCGCGGCGGCCACGCGCTAAAAGTCGCCACAATGGGTCCCCGTAATGGGGGGCCGGGCTGCAGAAAAACGTCCACTCTCTGTTGCAGGCTTGCCAGACCTCAGCGCGATCTACGCGGGGCGCCCGCGCGTATTGCTGGTCAGAGCTCAAGCTTGCGGCTAGCTTGCGACGAATCTTGGAGAAAAGGAAGCAATGAACAGAAAGACTCTGGTGGCGGCGGGCGCCGGCTTCGTGTCGGCGACCCTTGCCTTGGCGCTCGGGCCGGCCGCACCAGCGCGCGCGCAGGTGCTGACCGATCCCGCAGGCGTGGCGGCAACCCCCGCGGCCCAGGCTGCCGCCGGCGCCGCGACGGAGGCGCCCGCTGCCGGCCTCGCCACCGAGGCGCCCGCCGGCGCCACGGCGGAGGCACCCGCCGGCGCTACGGCGGAGGCACCCGCAGCCGACGGTCGCGCCGCCAGCGTCGAGCCGAGCACGGCGTCTCAGCCGGCTCCCTATGCGCCCGCGTCGGCCGAAACGGCGATCCCGGCGCCAGGGGCCGCGCCTGCGGCGACGGCGGCGGCGCCCGCGACCGATCCCATTGTCGATGAGGTGCGCCAGCAGCTGGCCCAGCCGGCGCGCGGCAATGTCGATCGCGGCGATCGGGCGGCGCTGGTCGCCTACTATGCGGAAGCGAGCGCGGCGCCGCTGTGGGTGAAGGCGGATGGGTTCAGTCCCCGGGCACGTCACGCCCTTGCCGAGATCCGTCGGGCGGAGGACTGGGGTCTCAGCGTCGCGGCCTTCGAGCTGCCGCAACTGGCCTCCGGCGAAACGCGCGCCTCGGCGCTGGCTGCCGCCGAAATCAAACTGAGCTTGGCGGCGCTCGAGTACGCGCGGCACGCTCGCGGTGGCCGGCTGGACCCCTCCCAGGTCAGCCGCAGCTTCGATCAAAAGCCGACCCTGCTCGATCCCAAGGACGTGCTGGCGGCGCTGGCGGCCACGGACACGCCGGGCAGCTACCTCCAGGGCCTGCATCCAAAGCATCCCCAATTTGAACGCTTGCGCCAGGCGCTGCTCAGGGCGCCCGCGGGCGGCAGCCGCCCGGATGCGTCGGCCGAGCCGACGATCGAACTTCCCAACGGTCCCACGCTGAGGCCGGGGATGGAGCATCCCCACGTCGCCTTTTTGCGCCAGCGTCTGGAGGTACCGGCCAGGGCCGGGGCCCGCGACGTGTATGACGATGCGCTCGCCGAGGCGGTGATGGCGTTCCAACGCCAAAAGGGCATCCGACCGGCGGACGGCGTGGTCAGCAGCCGCACGCGCGCAGCCCTCAATGGCGGCGCCCGGCCGGCCGAGATCAACCCCGCCTCCGACCTGCAGCGCATCATCGCCAACATGGAGCGCTGGCGCTGGCTGCCGGAGGATCTCGGGAAATTATATGTTTGGGACAACGTCCCCGAGTTCACGACGCGCGTGGTCAAGAACGGTCGGCTGCTGCATCAGGCCAAGATTATTGTGGGCAAGCCCGACACCCAGACGGTGATGTTCTCGGCCAACATGCGCTACGTCGTGTTCGGTCCGGAGTGGGGCGTCCCCGACTCCATCAAACTCAAGGAGATTCTGCCTTATCTGCGCCCGGGTGGGTACGGGATTTTCGGCGGTTTTGGCGGCACCGATACGCGCGTGCTGGAACGGCACAACCTCAGGGTCAGCTACAATGGCCGCCCGGTTGACGCCAGCCAGGTCGACTGGAGCCAAGTCGACATCCGGCGCTTCACGTTTATTCAGCCGCCGGGGGCATCCAATGTGCTGGGCGCCGTGAAATTCAGGTTCCCGAATAAGCACGACATTTACATGCACGACACGCCGCAGCGCGAGTTGTTCGAAAAACCGGTGCGCGCCTTTAGCCATGGCTGCATGCGCGTGCAAAATCCGGGCAAGCTCGCCGAAATCCTGTTGGCGGAGGACAAAGGCTGGTCGGCCGAACATGTCCGCGACCTGATGGCGCGGGGTGGAAACAACGAGATCACGCTGTCGGCGCAGATCCCCGTGCACGTGACCTACTTTACCGCCGTCGCCGGCGAGGACGGGCACGTGAAGTTCCACGCCGATCTTTACGGGCACGACCGCCGCCTGATCGCGGCGCTGGCCGGCAAGCCGTTGCCGCTGGAGCCGGCGCCAAACGCCAGCGACGCCATGCGCGAAGCCTCACAAAAGCGCGGCAAGGCCTATCAGCAGACCAGCAACGATTTCTTCCAGGGGCTGTTCGGCAACTGATCGGGCGAGCGGTCCGACAAAAAAGGCGCCACGGCCGAGCCGTGGCGCCTTTGTCGTTGTTGCTGCTTGGCAGGAGGGCAGGTTAAGCGAGCGGCAGGGCCACGTAGCGCGTGGCCTCGCCACCGCGCACGCGCATCAGAATAGAATGCTTGCCCGCCTTGCGCGCCTCGCTGACGGCGGCGCTGACGTCGCTCGGCTTCGAGACCGCCTTGCCACCGGCGTCGAGGATAATATCGCCTTGCTGCAGGCCCTTATCGGCGGCGATGCCGCTCGGGTCCACGTTGACGACGATCACACCCTCGGAGCCTGCGCCTTGCACTTCGCTGGCTGGTGCCAGGTACAACCCGAGCTTGGCGTCGCTGGCGTTGCTACCGGGCTCCCGGCGGTCCTGACGGGCGGCCTGCGCCTGGTCATTGGGGAAGGCGGCGGTCGTCACGGTAATGGCCTGCTCCTTGCCATCGCGCTTGACGTTCAAGGTCAGCTGTTTGCCCGGAGCAGCGCTGGCGATCTTGCGGGCAAGCTCGCGGGCATCCTTGATCTCGTCGCTGCCGACGGCAATCACCAGGTCGCCGCTCTTGAGGCCAGCCTTGGCCGCGGGACCGTTCTGTTGCACGTCGTCGATCAAGGCGCCTTGGGCATCCTTGAGCCCGAGGCTATCGGCGATGTCGGCCGTCACCGGCTGCACCATGACGCCGATCCAACCGCGCGACACGGAGCCGTTGCTCTTGAGTTGGTCGGCCACGACCTTGGCGGTATCGGCAGGAATATCGAAGGCGATGCCGATGGAGCCGCCGGACGGCGAATAGATCGCGGTGTTGACGCCGATCACTTCGCCTTGCGTGTTGAAGGTCGGCCCGCCGGAGTTGCCCTTGTTTACCGGGGCATCGATCTGCAGATAGTCGTCATAGGGTCCCGAGCCGATGTCGCGGCCGCTGGCGGAGACGATCCCGGCCGTCACGGTGCCGCCGAGGCCGAAGGGATTGCCCATGGCCAGCACCCAGTCGCCGACGCGGGGGGCGTGGGAGGCAAACTTGACGAATGGAAAGCTGCCGGATGAGGTGACCTTGAGGACCGCGAGGTCGGTCTTGGGGTCGGTGCCCACCACCTTGGCCTCAAGCGTTTTGCCTTCGGTGGTTTTGATCTGCACGCTCTTGGCATGGTCGACCACGTGGTTGTTGGTCAGCACGTAGCCATCGGCCGAGATAAAGAAGCCCGAGCCCTGGGCGCGCACCTTCTGGGCCGGCAGGCCTTGGCCGCCGAACTGACGGAAAAAGAACTCAAACGGCGAACCCTGGCCAAACGGGTTCTGTCCTTGGAACTCCTCGCCCTGGCGCCCACGGCCGGGCAACTGCGCGACATTGCCGATCTCGGTATCCACATAAACGGAGACGACGGTCGGCTTCAAGCGCTCCACCAGATCGGCGAAACTCGGCATCGCCACCGCGGGGGGAGCGGTGGTCTCGGCGGCCAGCGCGCTGCTGCTGGACATCAGGCCGCCAATGCGATCGGCGGGGGTGAAGGTTGCGAGCGCGCCCGCGGCGGCGAGCATGCCGAGGCCGGCGACGGCACCGAGGCCGCGGCGGGACAGGCGCAGGCGGAAAGATGGTGGTTGGGTTGGTTGATTGGGATTGGTGGGCATTACGCGTCTCCTAGAAGAGTGCAAGGGTGGTCCCTCGGGTGACAGAAGTGACCCATTCTTCCGATAGATATGCGCGCGGCAGCCCTCGCAAAGGTTTGGTTCGATTACACTTTGGACAGAGTGGATTACAAATAGGATAGCTCGGCGCGACCGGAGCCGCGGCCCCAAGCCTCAGGTCCAATTCGGCATGGCTGCCGCGCAGCGGATGGCGGCGCGGGGCCGCAGCTGCAAATGGCCGCAACGGCCTTGGCGAACGGGCGATTGCTCACGCTTTCGCGGCCGCGGGCAAGCCCGCACAAATGTGCGCCCGGCCTCAGCTGAACATGCGCTCGCCCTGCAG
>DASTMQ010000494.1:0-1566 GCA_035714005.1 Hyphomicrobiaceae bacterium | reverse complement strand
GCAACGCGCGGGGAACGCCGCAGGGCGGCGTGATCAGCCCGCTGCTCGCCAACCTGTACATGAACCGCTTCCTGAAGCATTGGCGCGGCACCGGGAGAGGGGAGCTCTATCGAGCCCAAGTTGTCTCCTATGCCGACGACTTCGTCATCCTCAGCCGCGGTCGCGCGGCCGAGGCGCTGGCGTGGACGAGCAAGGTGATGAGCAAGCTCGGGCTCGCCCTCAACGAGACGAAGACCGCGATCCGGGATGCCCGGCGCGAACGCTTCGACTTCCTTGGCTACAGCTTCGGCCCGCATTACTACCGGAAGGACGGCCATTGGTACCTGGGGGCGAGCCCATCCCAGAAGAGCGTGCTGCGGCTCAAGGCCAAGGTCAGCGACATTCTGGTCCCCGGCAACATGGGCGCCTGGGCCGAGGTACGGGACCGGCTTAATCGCCTGCTGCGAGGCTGGAGCACGTATTTCGGCTATGGCACCCGGCTGCCGGCGTACCGGGCGGTGGACAATCATGTCTACCACCGCGTCCGGCACTTCCTGGTTCGACGTCACAAGGTGCCGACGCACGGCACCCGTCGCTTTCCAGCGGAAGCGGTGTTTGGTGAACTCGGCGTGCTGCGTCTGCGCCGCGTTCACCTCGGCGCCCCGCCGTGTGCCTCGCGATGAAACCGGTCGGAAAGCCGGATGCGGGAAACCCGCACGTCCGGTTTGATGAGCGGGGGCGGGAAACGGCGCCGCCTTGCCGGTGACCGCGCCCGTCCTCGACTCTACTGAGGGCTGGCGGATGTAGCGCAAGATGTTGATTCGGTGTAGGGTTTGGATTGAGAGATTGAGAGCCTGAACCCTCGGATCAACAGGAGCCGCACCCGCCATGGTTGATGCTACGCCGTTCCTCCCCGGTTTGTCACCGGGGCAAGGCAAGGCCGTGATCGCCCGGTTTGACGGCGGCCGGCTGTCCTCGGAAGGGGGTCTGCTGGCCCTGCGCGAGATCGACGTCGGTTGGGATTGGCCGATCGGCTGGCCGCCTGTCTGAAGGACAAGCGGGCGCCGGAGAAGATCGTGCACCGGTTGGCGGAGATCATCCGGTTTCGCATGCTGATGATCGCCGCCGGCTACGAGGACGGCAACGACGCCGACACGCTACGCGGCGATCCGATGTTCAAGCTGGCGCTTGATCGCTTGCCGTCGGGCGACGAGCTGTGCTCGCAATCGACCATTTCGCGGCTGGAAAACCTGCCCGACATGCGGGCGCTGTTGCGCCTTGGGCGGGCGCTGATCGAGCAGTATTGCGGCTCGTTCCAGGCCGTGCCGAAGCGCATCGTGCTCGACCTCGACGACACTTTCGACCGGGTTCACGGTGGCCAGCAACTGCGCTTGTTCAACGCCTTCTATGATGATTACGGCTTCCAGCCGATTGTCGTCTTCGACGGCGAAGGCCGTTTTGTCACCGCGCTGTTGCGACCCGGCAAGCGGCCGAGCGGGGTGGAGATTCGCGGCTTTGTACGCCGCCTCGTCGCCGCCATCCGCGGCCATTGGCCCAGGGTCGAGATCCTGCTGCGCGCCGACAGCC
>DASTMQ010000493.1:0-4493 GCA_035714005.1 Hyphomicrobiaceae bacterium | reverse complement strand
GGCCGCCGCCAGGCGCTGGATTAATTGGCCGCAATCGTATAGCACACGCCCATTCGAGCGCGGTCATCTTCAGCGCAAGGCGGATCGCTCCCCGTGTTTGATATCAGGTGGATACGCGACAATGCGGCCCAATTCGACGCGGGCATGCGCAAGCGCGGCCTCCATCCCGGCGGCGACGTTGCCACCGCCGCGCAGCTGATCGCGCTCGACGAGGCCCGGCGCAAGATCATCACCCGTCTGCAGGAGGCGCAGGCGCGCCGCAACGCTGCCTCCAAGGAAATCGGCAAGGCCAAAGCCGCCAAGGACGAGGCGGCCGCCACGCGGTTGATGGCCGAGGTGGCGGCGCTGAAGGACGAGCTGGCCCAGGGTGCCGACGAGCAGCGCCTGGCCGACGCCAATCTGCACCAGGCCCTCGAGGTTATTCCCAACCTGCCGCTGGACGAAGTGCCGTTCGGCGCCGACGAAAAGGCCAACCGGGAGGTGCGCCGTGTCGGCGAGCCGCGCAAGCTCGGGTGGACCAACCAGCCGATGCAACATTTCGAGATCGGCGAAGCGCTGGGACTGATGGATTTCGAGACCGCGGCAAAGTTGTCCGGCGCGCGTTTCGTTGTGCTGAAAGGCGCCTTGGCGCGCATGGAGCGGGCGCTAGCCGCCTTCATGCTCGATCTACACACGGCGCCGGAGCGCAATGGCATCGGCGGCTATCGCGAGTGCAACCCGCCGCTGCTGGTGCGTGACGATACCGCCTACGGCACCGGCAATCTCCCCAAGTTCATCGACGACCTGTTTCAGACGCGGCTGAGCGAATTAGAGGTGGCACGTGCGGCGGCCGCGGCGATGCACACGGCCATGCAGAGCCGGCTCGATCAGGTGCTCGCCCGCCTTGCGGTCGCCAACGGTCCAAGCGACGGCAAAGGCGGCACGGGCCGCGATCTTGCGGTCGAGTTGCGTGCCGCGCTTGCCGCCAGCGGCGAGGATATGACCGAGGTCGCGGCGGCAGAGCTTCGGCGCAATGCAAGTCAGCGGCTGTGGTTGATTCCCACCGCAGAGGTTGCGCTCACCAATTTCGTGCGTGATGAGATCATCGCTGAAGCCGAGCTGCCGTTGCGTCTCACCGCCTGGACGCCATGCTTTAGATCGGAGGCCGGCGCCGCCGGCAAGGACACGCGCGGAATGATCCGCCAGCACCAGTTTTCCAAGGTCGAGCTGGTCTCGATCACCACGCCGGAAAGCAGCCTGGCCGAGCACGAGCGCATGACGGCGTGTGCCGAAGAAGTCCTGAAGCGGTTGGGCCTTGCCTATCGCGTCATGCTGCTGTGCGGCGGCGATATGGGATTCGCGGCGCAGAAGACCTATGACATCGAAGTTTGGCTGCCCGGCCAACACACCTATCGCGAGATTTCGTCCTGTTCCGTGTGCGGCGATTTCCAGGCGCGCCGCATGCACGCCCGCTATCGGCGCAAGGGCGGCAAACCGGAATACCTGCACACGCTCAACGGCTCCGGTTTGGCGGTTGGACGCACGCTGATTGCCATCCTGGAAAACTATCAGCAGCCGGATGGTTCCGTGGCGATTCCCGAGGCGCTGGTGCCCTACATGGGCGGGGAGAATCGGATTGAGAAACCTTGATCGCGTCGCGGCGCCATAGCCCGCATGCCCCGCCTCCTCGTTGAGGCCGGCGCGGGCCAGGGCGCGCTCCGTGCCGCGCCTGGGCACGCCTGGTCGCCTCTAAGGCGTTGCGTCCCAAGCATGGCCCTATAGAGTTGCGGCATGCGCATTCTGTTGACCAACGACGACGGCATCGATGCCCCCGGCCTGCACGCCTTGCGCGAGATCGCTCGCCAACTCAGCGATGATATCTGGGTCTTCGCCCCCGAAACCAATCAGTCCGGCGCCAGTCACTCGCTCACCTTGCACGAGCCCTTGCGCATGCGGCCGGTCGACCAACGTGCCTTCGCCATTCGCGGTACGCCCACCGATAGCGTCATCATGGGCGTGCGCCATGTTCTCAAGGATGCCCCGCCCGACCTGATCCTGTCCGGCGTCAACCGCGGCGGCAATATGGCCGAGGATGTCACCTACTCGGGCACCATCGCCGGCGCCTTCGAGGGCACCATTCTCGGCATCCGTTCCATCGCGCTGTCGCAGGCCTATGGCTTCGAGCCCGGCAAGGGCGTGCGCTGGCAAACCGCCATCGCGCATGCGCCGGGCCTCATTCGCAAGTTGCTGGCGACCGAATGGCCGCCGTCGACCACCATGAATATCAACTTCCCCGACCGCGAACCCGACGACGTCGCAGGTGTGAGCGTCACGGGCCAGGGCCGCCGCGATCCAGGCTTGCTGCACATCGAGGAGCGGCAGGATACCTGGGGCAATCCCTACTACTGGCTGGCCTTCGAGCGCCGCCGCTCGGTGGCATCGGAGGGCAGCGATCTGCGCGCCATTTATGCCGGACGCATTTCCGTCACGCCGCTCGATCTGGACCTCACGCATCATAGTTTGCGCCAAACGCTAAAAAGCCTGCTTGAGTCCGAACCGGGCTGAGGCGCCCCAGCGCCGGGCGCGCCCGGGCCAAGGCGGCACCGCGGCTCCCCACGGCAAAGCCGCGCCGCGCCTTGCTGGCGCCGCGCCGCCGCCGCTTTTCGCGCGATTCGAAACGGTCCGTTAACGGCCCCTTAACTCGTTAAGGGTTAATGGAGCATGGGAGTAAAGAGGTGTATCCCATGTCGAGTAACGCGCGTTGGCGCTCCGCCTCGCCCCAGGCCCACGTCGGCCGGGCGCTGGCGGTTGCCGCTTGCTTGTCCGTGGGCGCCTGTAGCGCCGACGTGACCCGTTTCGATTTCCCCGCCGGCAGCCTCGCCGAAAACAACGCCCCAACCGGTGCGCTGCCGGGATCGCCGGGCTACGCGCAGCGGCCCGCTCAGAGCTTCGATGTGCCCCCCGGCGGCCCACCGCGCGGCGTCGGCGCCGTCGATGCCCCGCCGGCCAACGTCTACGCGGAAAACTACCGCGGCGAGCGGCTCGCCAGTGCCCGCGACGGGCTAGCGCAATCGAGCACGTTGCCGCCGCTGCTGCCGGAGCCCCGGCCGGCGCCGCAAAATGATGCCGCCTATGCGCCCGAGCGTTCGCGACCGGCGCTGGCACCCGCTGCCGCCCCCGAACGCGCCGCGCTGGCGCGCCGCGAGGCTGCGCCGCCAAGCGTGGGCACGCCCGCGACCGGTGACACCATCCAGGTCGAGCAGGGCGATACGCTCTACGGCCTCTCCAAACGCTACGGCGTGGCCCTTGCCGATCTTATCGAGGCCAACGGCCTGCATCACGGCACGAGCCTCAAGCCGGGCCAGCAGATCGTGCTGCCCGCGGGCACGCTCGCCAGGCAGGCACGGCGCGAGGCCCGCAGCAGGCCGACCGTGGCGCTGGTGCCGGTCGCCCAGGTGCCGGTGACGGCCCCGGGCCTCGATGCGGGCCCGGTCGCGGCTGCTCCAGCGCCGGCGCCCACCGCAGGTCCGCCCGCGCCGGCTCCGGCGCCGGCCGCCACCGGCTGGGAGGGGCGCCACACCATCAAGGCCGGAGAGTCCCTTTACGGCATTGCCCGCCAGCACCGGGTCAGCCTGGCCGAGCTCCAGCGCGTCAACGGTATCGACAACCCATTGCGGGTGAAGGTCGGAACGACCTTGCAGGTGCCAGGCACGGCGGCAGCGCCCGCGGCGGCGCCGACGCCAGGCCGCGAGCTGGCCCAGGAAGCCCCCACCGCCGCCAAAATCATCAATGCAGCAAACGAGCGAAAGGTGGTTGCCTCGCGCAGCGATCAGGTGTCGGACGCCGACCCGGTTGCCGCCCCGGCCCCGGCCGGCCCCAGCGTCAGCGAAGCCATGGGCGGCCGGTTCCGCTGGCCGGCGCGCGGGCGCGTGATCGCCGCCTACGGCCGGCGCCCCGACGGCACGCACAACGATGGCATCAATTTGGCCCTGCCGCAGGGCGCCGAAGTGCACGCGAGCGAGGCGGGCAAGGTTGCCTACGCCGGCAACGAGCTCAAAGGTTACGGCAACCTGGTCCTGATCCGCCACGACAACGGCTGGGTCTCGGCCTACGCCCATAACGATCAGCTGCTGGTCAAGCGCGATGATGTCGTGCGCCGAGGTCAGGTGATCGCCAAGGCCGGCAAGACCGGATCGGTCGATCAGCCGCAGCTGCACTTCGAGCTGCGCCAAGGCTCAAGGCCGGTCGATCCGATGGAGCACCTGGAAAAGAATTAAAGCTACTGGCCGCCCCCCGCGGCCGCACTTTTGCGGCGAGCGCAGCGGCCCGGGTCCCCGCACCGTCCCCAGCCAATTTTCCTCCCCCCTCTAAGCTCTTGAGAATGCGGGGATTTTCCCCGCAGAACGGGAAACGGACGGCCGCGGCACGGGGGCCCGGACGGGCCGCGCGCCGAGGCGCCGCCTCTAGCTCCTAGACGCGGCGCCCAGCCCCCGCTAATGCTCGGCCGCGATCGG
>DASTMQ010000492.1:0-14499 GCA_035714005.1 Hyphomicrobiaceae bacterium | reverse complement strand
CGTTCCTGACCGTGATCATGGCCCTGCTGGGCGGTGCCAGCTCGGTGTGGGGTCCGATGCTGGGCGTCATTCCTCTGGTGCTGATTTCCGACTTCCTGTCTGTCACCGTGCCCAACTATTTCAGCGTGGTTTTGGGGTTGGTGCTGCTGGCCATCGTCTTTTTGGTTCCGGGCGGCCTGATCAGCTTGGCACGGCCCGACGGCGTGCTGGCCGCCCGGGAACGGCTGGCCGGCCTCCTGCGCGGCCTCGCCCAACGCCTCGATGGCCGCCGCCCTGCCGGTCGCGCGTCGGAGCCGGCGCTGCAGGCGCCGCGCGCGCCCCTGCTGCCGCTCAGCCAGGCCAAGGGTTGGCTCAGGGCGGCACGGAAAGGCGAGCCATGACGGGCGCCGCCTTGCCGCTGCTCGAGGTAGCCAACCTCTGCCGCAACTTCGGCGGCCTTGCCGCCCTCGACGGCGTTTCCTTCAAGGTCGCTCCCGGCTCAATTCTGGGCCTGATCGGCCCCAACGGCTCGGGCAAGACCACGCTGCTCAACATCGTCTGCGGCCGCCTGGCCGCGAGCCGCGGCGAGGTGCGGCTCGCCGGCCAGCCGATCGGTGGCCGCAGCCCCGAGGCGGTATGCCGCGCCGGCATTGCCGGCACCTTTCAGCTTGCGCGTATTCCCGATGCGCTCGATGCACGCGACAATGTGGCGGTGGCGGCCATGCACGGCCGTCGCCGGCTCGACGTCGCCGCCGCGCGCGCCGAAGCCGAGCGCCTGCTCGAGCGCGTGGGTTTTGCCGGGGCGCGCTCGGCGCGCGCCGACGCGCTTGCCTATTTCGACCTCAAGCGCATCGAGCTGGCGCGCGCGTTGGCCTGCGCCCCCGACCTGCTGTTGCTCGATGAATGGCTGGCCGGGCTCAATCCCACGGAGCTCGAGGCCGGCATGCTGCTGCTGCGCTCGCTGCGGGACGACGGGCTCACCATCGTGATGGTCGAGCACGTCATGCACGCCATCCGCTCGCTCTGCCGACAGATCGTGGTGCTCAATGCCGGTCGCGTCATCGCCAGCGGTACACCCGAGGCGGCGCTGGCCGACCGCGACGTCGTTCGCGTCTATCTGGGCGACGGCCTCTGAAAGCAGGCCGCCGGGCGCCCCGGCAGATAGCGCGCTGATTTGCCAGGCCTTGCTTGGCATCGCGGCACTGGGTCCGCGGCGGCGGGCAGCACCCCCGGCGGCATCGGCCGCTAGCCATGGTGCGTCCCGATCGCCGATGCGATTGCGCAAAGCCCTGAGCTGTGGCGTAATTGAGAAACGAGCACAACCAACAATCTTCTGCGTCCGGCCAAGCCTTGGCACCAAGAGGAGGAGCGCATGTTTTCTCTGTTTCGCAAGGGGAAGAAGCCGGCCGAACCGGCATCGGCATCCCCCAGCGCGGCGCCCCCCGCCGCTGCGGCGAGCGCCACCCCAAGCAACCCAACCACAACGACCCCCGGGGGACGCATGGTCAAGATCAACCTGACGGTCAACGGCAAACCGGCGAGCGCCGACATCGATGCCAGGACGCTGCTGGTGCAGTTCCTGCGCGAGAACTTGCGCTTGACCGGCACGCACGTCGGCTGCGACACCAGCCAATGCGGCGCTTGCGTCGTCCACCTCGACGGCCGCGCGGTCAAGTCGTGCACGACTTTGGCCGCCTCCTGCGATGGGGCCAAGGTCGTGACCATCGAGGGCTTGGCCCAGGGCGGCAAGCTGCACCCGATGCAGGAAGCCTTCCGCGAACATCACGGCCTGCAATGCGGCTTCTGCACGCCCGGCATGATCATGGCGGCCGTCGACATCGTCGCGCGGCGTGGTGGGCGTGTGAGCGAGGACGTGGTTCGCGCCGACCTGGAAGGCAATATCTGTCGCTGCACGGGCTATCACAACATCGTTGCCGCCGTGCTTGCCGGTGCCGCCGCCATGTCTGCCGCGGGCACCGCCAAACCGCAAGCCGCCGAATAACTCCAAACCGTTCGCCGTCAACCGGCCCTGGGCTTTCGTCAGCTCGCGCCGCCGCTTAAGGAGAAGACGATGACTGCCACCGGCATCGGAGCGCCCGTCAAGCGCAAGGAAGATCAGCGGTTCATCACCGGCAAGGGCCAATATACCGATGACATCAATCGCCCGGGGCAAGCCTATGCGGTGTTCGTACGCTCACCTCACGCCCATGCCACACTCAAAAATATCGATCTCAGTGCAGCGCTGAAATCGCCGGGCTGCCTCGGTGCCTTCACGGGGGCCGATTTGGCGGCGGACAAGGTCGGCACCTTGATCTGCGGCTGGATGATCCACTCCAAGGATGGTTCGCCGATGAAGGCAGGCGTGCACCCAGCGCTCGCCCAGGGCAAGGTGCGCTATGTCGGCGACCATGTGGCCGTCGTCATCGGCGAGACCTTGAATGCGGCCAAGGACGCGGCCGAGAAGGTCAGCGTCGATTACGACGCCTTGCCCGCCGTCACCGAGCTTGCCAGCGCGCAGAACGCGGACCAGCCGCAAATTCACGCCGAGGCCGCCAACAACACGGTCTACCAGTGGCACCTTGGCGATAAGGCGGCCGTCGCCGCCGCCTTTGCCGGTGCCAAGTACGTCACCAAGATCGATCTCATCAACAATCGGCTGATCCCCAACGCCATCGAACCGCGCGCGGCGATCGGCGAGTGGGACGCCGGCAACGACAGCCTCACCCTCTACACGACCAGCCAGAACCCACACGTGACCCGGCTGGTGCTCGCCGCCTTCATCGGCCTGGCGCCCGAGCACAAGCTGCGCGTGATCGCACCCGACGTCGGCGGCGGTTTCGGCTCCAAGATCTTCATCTACGCGGAAGAGACCGTCTGCCTGTGGGCGGCGCGCAAGGTCGGCCGGCCGGTGAAGTGGACCGGCGACCGCAGCGAGGCGTTCCTCGCCGACGCGCACGGCCGCGATCACGTCACGCACGCGGAACTTGCGGTCGACGCCAACGGCAAGATCCTAGCGCTGCGGGCGAGCACCAAGGCCAACCTCGGCGGTTATCTGTCGACCTTCGCCTCCTCGGTGCCGACCTATCTTTATGCGCCCTTGCTGTCCGGCCAATACGATATCCCGGCGATCTATTGCGAGGTCGACGGCGTCTACACCAACACCGCGCCGGTCGATGCCTATCGCGGTGCGGGCCGGCCGGAAGCAACCTTCGTGGTGGAACGGTTGGTCGAGGTGGCGGCCCGGCAGATCGGCATGGATCCGGCCGAATTTCGCCGCCAGAACTTCATCAAGTCCTTTCCGCATCAGACTCCCGTCATCATGGCCTACGATGCCGGCGATTACGAAGCCTGCCTCAACAAGGCGCTCGAGCTTGCCGACTACAAAGGCCTCGGTGCCCGCAAGGCCGAGAGCGCGAAAAAGGGCTTGAAACGCGGCCTCGGCTTCTCCGCCTACATCGAGGCCTGCGGCATTGCCCCGAGCCAAGCGGTGGGCTCGCTGGGCGCCGGCGTCGGTCTGTGGGAATCGGCGGAAGTGCGCGTCAATCCGACGGGCTCGGTCGAGGTGCTCACCGGCTCGCACAGCCACGGGCAGGGCCACGAGACCACCTTCGCGCAGTTGGTATCGCAGCGCCTCGGCATTCCGATCGAACAGGTGACCATCGTGCATGGCGATACCGACAAGGTTCAGTTCGGCATGGGCACCTACGGCTCGCGCTCGGGCGCGGTCGGCATGTCGGCCATCTTCCGCGCCATCGATAAGGTCATCGTCAAGGCCAAGAAGGTGGCGGGCTTTGTGCTGGAAGTGCCCGAGGAGACCGTCGACTTCAATGACGGCATCTTCTCGAGCAAGGCCACCAACAAGACGCTCACCTTTCCCGAGGTGGCACTGCAGGCCTACATCGCCCACAAGTTCACCGGCGCCCAGCTCGAGCCCGGCCTCAAGGAAGGCGCCTTCTTCGATCCCACCAACTTCACCTTCCCCTCGGGCGTGCATATCTGCGAGCTCGAGATCGATCCGGCGACCGGCGCCACCCGCATCGAGCGGTGGACGGCGGTCGACGATTTCGGCACCCTGGTCAATCCGATGATCGTCGAGGGCCAGGTGCACGGCGGCATCGTTCAGGGGGTCGGACAAGCGCTGCTGGAAGGCGCCGTCTATAACAAGGACGGCCAGCTCGTGACCGCGAGCTTTATGGACTACACCATGCCCCGCGCCAGCGACGTGCCCTCTTTCAAGGTAGCGATGACCTCTACGCCCTGTCCATCCAACCCGCTGGGCATCAAGGGTTGTGGCGAGGCGGGCGCCATTGCCGCGCCGGCCGCCGTCATCAACGCCATCACCGACGCGCTCGGACACGAGGGAGTTGCCATGCCGGCAACGCCGCAGGCGGTATGGCGCGCCGCCAACAGGTCAACGCAAAAGCTGGCGGCCGAGTAGCGCGAGCACGGAGGAAGAAACCATGTACGCCTTCGACTATCACCGTCCGAGCTCGGTTGCCGAGGCTGCGAGGCTGCTGGCTGGCTCGCAAGAGGGTAAGCTGCTGGCGGGTGGGCACACGCTGCTGCCCACCATGAAACTGCGCCTGGCCGGCCCGAAAAACCTCATCGACCTTTCCCGCATCGCCGAGCTGCGCGGCATTGAACGCAGGGGCGGCGATCTGGTGATCGGCGCCATGGAGACACATGACGCCGTGGCAAGCTCGGCCGCGGTGCAGGGTGCCATTCGCGGTCTGACCGAGCTCGCCACCCACATCGGCGACCAGCACGTGCGTCACCGTGGCACCATCGGCGGCTCGGTCGCCAACAACGATCCCGCCGCCGACTATCCGGCCGCCGTGCTGGCGCTCAACGCCACGGTCGTCACCAACAAGCGCGAAATCAAGGCCGACGACTTCTTCAAGGGACTGTTTGCCACTGCGCTCGGTGCCGACGAAATCATCACCCGCATCGTCTTCCCCATCGCCAGCAAGTTTGCTTACGCCAAGTTCGCCAATCCCGCCTCCCGCTATGCCTTGGTGGGCGTTGCCGTGGCACAAGCACCGAGTGGGGTGAGGGTGGCGGTAACGGGCGCCTCCGCTGCGGGCGTCTATCGCGCCACCGACATGGAAGCCGCTTTGGGCAAGGGCTGGTCGGCGCAATCGCTGAGCGGGCTCGCCGGCGATGCCACCAAAATGCTGAGCGACATCCACGCCGATGCCCAATACCGCGCGCACCTTGTCGGCGTCATGGCCCAGCGCGCGGTGGCGGCCAGCGGCGCTTGAGCGCCGCGGCCGCTCGCGCTTCAGGCAAACGACAGGGTGGGCTCCAGCCCCATCAGGTAGGCGCCGACGTCCTGCAAGTGCGACCGGCGCCCCTGCACCTGCTGGGTCAAGGTCTTGATGTCGCGCAGGCGCCGCTCAAAGGCTTGCGCGGTAAAGATCGCCGTGGCGCCGGCAATCTGCCAGGCCGTATCGGCCACCGCATTGGCCTCGTGGATAGCGAAGGTGGCGGCCATGCGGATGTCGATCCGCCGCTCGATCGTCAGCTTGCCGGTAGCCTGAACCTCCCGAAACACCCGCTCGGCGGTGCTCTCCACATAATGGCGCGCCGAGCGCAGGCGGGCCTCGGCCTCGCCGACTTGGAACTGCACGTGATGGTTGTCGCGCAAAGTGGACTTGGCGAGCCGGGGCGTCTTGTCCCGCGCCAGCACAATCACGTCATTGAGCATAGAGCGGGCGATGCCCAAGCTGACGCCGGAAAAGCCGGTCGCAAACAAGCTGTTGAGGGGAAATTTGAACAGCGCGCCGGGCAGTCGCACGTCGGGCAAATGCTCCCGGCTGAAGGAATAGCCGGCGGGCACGAAGCGACCCTCGAGGCGATAGCCGCCGCTGCAGGTGGCGTTGAGCCCGATCACGTCCCAGTTGTCGATCCACTCCACCGCACCGGCCGGAACAAAGAAGACGCGCGCGCTGACCCCTTGCGGCAGGGGAACCGGCTTGCCGGCGCGGTCGAACACCGGGGCCATCAGGCCGAGCCAGGTCGCGTGCCGGCTGCCGCTGGACATCCCCCACTCGCCGCTCAGGCGATGGCCGCCGTCGACTTCTTCGGCGCGCGACCGGATCGGCGGTCCCCAACTCAGCGCGGCGCGCGGATCCTCACCCCACATTTTCTGCGCGATCTCCGGCGCCAACGCCGCGGAGGACGCGGCGCAGCCATTGATTTGCCCGACGCACCAGGCGGTGCTGGCATCGAGCTTGGCGATCCCCTCCATGGTGCGAAACCAGGTGGCGAGATCGACTTCATCACCGCCGTAGGCAGCGGGCAGCAGCAGCCGAAACAGCCGCTGCTCGTTGAGCTTGTCCACCACCTCGGGCGTGAGACGGCCCAAGGCCTCGTTTGCCGGCGCCGCCGCTTGCAACGTGGCGGCGATGCTGGCAACGCGGGCCACCGGGTCGGCAAGGTTGCGCGTGGCGGCGGGGTGAGGGCTTTTGTCGTTCATTGCCGCTACTTTGTCATGCCGGTGATGCTTTGGCTGATGGCCCGCGGATCACGCACGGGCCAGCGGCCGGCATCGACCTGCGCAAAAAAATCGGCCAGCGCCGCGTTGAAAAGCCCGGGTTCCTCGAGGTTGACGGCGTGTCCGCAGTTGGGAAGCACCAACAGCGCGGCCGAGGCGCAGGTGCGTTTCAAGAATATGTTGGGCAGTAGGCAGGGCCAGTCCTCGTCTCCCGTGACAACCAGCATGGGCACATTTAGCGCTTTGATCCCAGCCTCCAAATCAAACAGCGACGGCCGCTCGCGCTGAACCCCCAATTGCGTGCCGATGGCGCCTGCGGCGGAGTGCTCGGCCAACATCTGCTTGAATTCGGCAAAGCCGCGCGGATCCTTGCGCTCGAATTGCACGCGCGTTGGTCCATAGGCATAAGCTTCGGCAAATTTGGCCATGCCGTCGCGCTCGAGCCTGGCGGCGATGGTGGAGGCCTCGGTGCGAAACTTGTCCCGCTCGCCCGGCTCCGAACCGTAGCCGGCGCCGCCGACCAACAGCGAGCGCGCCCGTTCGGGATAGTTCAGACCAAAATGCAGGACGGCAAACCCGCCCATCGATAGGCCGACAACATGCGCCTTGTCGATCTTCAGCCCATCCAGCACGCAGCGGATGTCGGCGGCGGCGCGCGCCTGGGAATAGCCCGCTCCCGGCGCCGGTACGCCCGAGGGCGGGTAGCCGCGGGCGTTGTAGGCAATGCAGCGATAGCGGCGGGCAAAAAAGCGCAGCTGCGGTTCCCAGCTGCGGTAATCCCCGGCAAACTCGTGCACGAACACGATGGGGGTGCCGCTGCCGACGTCTTCGTAGTAGAGCTCAACGTTGTCGTCGGTGGCAAGGTGGGGCATGGGGCGTTGGGTCCGGATCTGATGACGGCCATGGGGTGGTGGCGGCGCGCCGCAGCGCGCGCGCCCGCGCTCGGAGTTTTACAGGTTATCGCGGCCGGCGCTACTGCCGGCGTCGCCGCCCCGGCGCACCGCCGGCACCGGCCCAGGGCGGCGCCGCTCACTTGCGGGTCGCGACATGCGCCAGCAGGGCGCGGACATCGAGACGCCGCCAGCCGGCGAGGGAGCCGATCCATGCCACCCGCGAACTGCCGCCGCCTCGTTGTCGCCGTCATGGTCGCCCTCATCCCGCAGGCGGCCACGGCCCAAACGCAACTCAAGATTTTCGATGCGCATTTGCACTACAATCAGGAGCCCACGGCCTTCTATCAGCTCGATCAGGTGCTTGACGTCTTTCGTCGCAACCACGTCGCCGGCATCATTGCCAACTCCCGCCCCAACAAGGGCACCCACGAGCTCGTCAACGCCAAGGCCCACGGCTTGCTGGTGGTGCCCTTTATCCGGCCCTACCGAACCCGCGCCGACGTCTCGGATTGGTCGACCGATCCCAGCATCTACGACCTGATCGAAAGCGAGTATCGGCGCGGCTACTTCCGCGGCATCGGCGAATTCCACATTTATGGTGATGCCGCGGCCCGGCCGCTGGTCAAGCAGACGGTGGAGTTCGCCGCCGCGCGCGATCTTTATATTCTGGCCCACTGCGACGAGGTGGCGCTCGAGATCTTGCTTGGCCACCACCGCGACGCCAAGATCATCTGGGCCCACACCGGCTTCTCGACGCCGGTGGCGCGCGTGCGTGAGCTCTTGGAACGACATCCCGCGCTGATGGGCGAACTCTCCTACCGCAGCGGTATCACCGACGACAGCGGCCGCTTGTCGGAGGAGTGGCGCCAGCTGTTTCAGCGGCACTCGGACCGCTTTCTCATCGGCTCCGATACCTGGATCAACGAGCGCTGGTATGGCTATGACCGCATCATCTCAGGCTACCGCGCCTGGTTGGCCGACTTGCCCGAGGCGGAAGCCAGACGCATTGCCCACGGCAACGCCGAACGGCTGTTCGGCGCCAAACTGGAGTAGCCCCGGCCGCTAGCGAAAGCTGGCGACGCGCTCGGCCTGCTCCAGGATCACGCGCGCGTTGTCGTTGGCCAAGGTGCCGGTCGGCTCACCCTGGTACAGCACGCGCGGGTTCGACCAGAACGGCAGGCGCGGGCAACCAGCGCAGCCCTTTTGGTAGCTCATGATGTCGCGCCATTTGCTGCCATTGACGTAGCCGTGCGCGTAGGCGAACGGCGTGTCGTTGGCGTCAATCAGCCGGTCATGCCGTGCGCCCAAGATGTGGCCGATCTCGTGGGCGATCGAGATCGTAATGGCGGCACAGGAGTGGTGCACGACAAAAAAGGCCTCCTCCGCATCGGCGCCAACGCGCGTGGAGAGGCCGCATCCGGAGGGATCATCGACGATCAGGCCGACGATATCGGCGCGCTTCTCGTCGCGCAGGCGGCGAATGTTTTTGAACGCTACCTTGCCATCGACCAGGTTGTAGAGGTGTTCGAAGTGCTCGCTGCCGGTCTCGTCGTAATCGACGAGCTGGCTATGCACCAGGCGCAGCTTGACGTTGGGGATGCCGCTATTGCGAAAGGTCTCGTTGGCCTGCTCGACGGCAAGCTCCAACAGATCGCCGGGGTCGCGGATGTAACGGCTGGCGGGCTTTCGCGTGTAGAGCAGCATCAGGTCGATGGTGACGTCCTTGGCCTCGAGCTTCTTGCGCTCGATCTCGTCCAGCGGCTTGATGTCGGGCGGCGGCGGCACCGAGACCGGGATCAGGGCAGCCCCGCCGCGGGCGTCGGCCCGGTCGGAGGACGGTGAGTGGTCGGGCGGCAACTGGGTCGGATCGGTTTCGAGCACGGCGTGGATGTCGCCACCCATGTTCACGATCATGTAAATGTGGCCCTTGTAGCCAAACACGCCGGACAGGCGGCCGTCCTTCCACCACATCAGCATGGCGCTTTCGCCGGTCTCGCTGACCTTGCCGCGCCAGGTCGTGCCTTTTTCCGTGGTGGTTGCCTTGACCCGCTCGACGGTCACGTGCTGCTTGTCGTTAAGGGGAATGACGATGCGGCCCAGCGCTTCCTCGGTCACACCTGACGTGCCCTGCCTTTGCTCGCCCGCCGTCAGCGCATACTCCGCCACCGCCGCTTCGGGCGCCTTCATCACGCCGATGCCGACGACTTCGCGCGTCCCTTGCGCCTTTTTCATCATCGCTTCCTGCGCGGGCGTCATGGCCAGCGGCCCCTGCTGCGGCCGCAGAATATGGTTCCAGTCCGCGCGCAGCTGCGTGACCTTGACGCCGAGCGCCTTGAATTTGGCCTTGAGGCGCTCCATGCGCGTCACCGGAACGGTCCACACCTCCGACTTGGTGCCGCTGAGCTTCTGGCGCTCATCCTTGCCCAGGAGCTTGGCAAGGGCGGCGCGCAGGCGAGAGCCTTGCTGGGGCGACGGCGTGATAAGGACCTTGTCGCTGGCGGCCCCCGCCTGGTCGGGGCCGGTGCCCTGCGCCGCGGCCGGCGTGACCGCCGTTATTGGCAAGAACAGAGACAAAAGCAGGGCCGCCGCCAGCCTCACGGCCGGGCCGGGCGTTGCGCGCCGGCCCCGGCCGGCCCGCGATTGCCGTGGCACCCGCTGTGGCCGGGCCACGGTCAAGCATCGGATGGAATTGAGCATTTTCGCGCCTAAAGCTGAAAGCTGATCCCCGTCGCAAGCCGCTTCCCGCCTCGCCATGACGGCGGCCGAGATGCGGTGTAGCACTCTAGCACATCTAGGTTGGACGCCGGGCCGGGTGGAGGGGGTGGGGCACGAGCCCCCGAACAATCCCGTGTGAAGGGCATTTTACCTGTCGGCATCCGCCCGTCTCGAACGTCCTTGGATCGCAGCCAGGAGGCCACCCATGCAATACGCCATACTTTGCTACCACGATGAGAACGTTGTGTGCGCCTGGAGCAAACAGGAAGACGACGCCGTGATGGCCAGACTGTCCCGCGTGCAGGAGCGGCTCGCCGGGCAGGGCAAGCTTGGACCGGTGGTACGGTTGCTGCCGACCACGGCCGCGACCACCCTGCGCAAGGACCGCGAACCGCCGTTGGTGATCGACGGGCCGTTTGCCGAGACCAAAGAGCAGCTACTTGGTTTTTACGTGGTCGATTGCGCCTCTTTGGAAGAGGTGCTCCAGATCGCGCAGGAGCTGGCTGCGGCCAATCCTGGGGGTGCCTACGAGATCCGTCCAATCGGCGTCTTCAACCCTGGGAGCGCCCGCGCGTGAGTGACGTCTCTTGGATCGATGCCGTCCTCACCTCGGCTCGCGCGCAGGCCGTGGCCGCGCTGCTGCGCTATTTCCGCGATCTCGACATCGCCGAGGAAGCCTTCCAGGAGGCGTGCCTGCGGGCGCTGAAATCGTGGCCGAAAAACGGGCCTCCGCGCGACGCTGCCGCCTGGCTGATCATGGTCGGCAAGAATGCGGCGATCGATAGCGTGCGCCGGCAGCGCCGGGAAGCACCGCTGCCGCAGGAGGAGGAGATCTCGGATCTCTCCGACGTCGAGGCCAGCACGGTGGAGCGCATCGACGAAGCCGACTACCGCGACGATATCCTGCGTCTGTTGTTCGTGTGCTGTCATCCCGACTTGCCTGCAACCCAGCAGATCGCCTTGGCACTGCGCATCGTTTCGGGTCTGTCGACGCGCCAGATCGCCCGGGCCTTCCTGGTCAGCGACGATGCCATGGAGCAACGTATCACCCGAGCCAAGGCACGCGTTGCCAAGGCCAACGTGCCGTTCGAAGCTCCAAGCGCCGCGGATCGCAGCGAGCGCCTCGCCGCCGTGGCGGCGATGCTCTACCTGTTGTTCAACGAGGGTTATACGGCAGGTGCCAGCGAGCAGGGCAGCCGCGCCGCCCTGTGCGATGAGGCGATCCGCCTCAGTCGACTGCTGCTGCGCCTATTCCCGACCGAGCCCGAAATCATGGCGCTGACCGCGCTGCTATTGTTGCAGCACGCGCGCGCCCGCGCCCGCTACGACGAGGAGGGCCTGGTCGTGCTGCTCGAGGCACAGGATCGGCAACTGTGGGATCAAAAATCGATCGCCGAGGGCTTGGCGCTGATCGATAAGGCCGTACGCCACCGCCGCCCGGGCCCCTATCAGGTGCAGGCGGCGATTGCGGCCCTGCACGCCCGCGCGAAACGCCCGCGGGATACCGATTGGGGTGAGATCGAACTGCTGTACGGCGCGCTCGAGCGCATGCAGCCCTCGCCCGTGGTCACGCTTAACCGGGCGGTCGCCGCCGCCAAGGTGCGCGGGCCCGAGCCGGCACTCGCCATGATCGAGCCGCTGGCCGCCAAACTCGACGGCTACTTTTACTTCCACGGCGCCAGGGGCGCCTTTCTCTTCGAGCTCGGACGTAGCGCGGAGGCCCGCGTCGCCTTCAACCGGGCGATTGCGCTCGCCAATACCCCGGCCGAGGCCGCCTATATCCGCCAACAACTTGATCGGTTGGCGCAGCCCTTGCCTTGAGAAAAACCTTGGCCACGCCGGCTGCTAATGCCGCGGCAAAAAAGTTTATGTGCCTTGGTCGGCGCCGACGCCGCCCCTTCGTCCTAGGGGCATCGGATTGGCAAACCCGAAGCCCAGTGGAGAGGAACGATGACGACCGCCGCACCCGCACAGAACCCGCAGCCGCAAGTTTTGGGCGGCATCGTTCCTTATCTTTCGCTCGACGGCGCCAGCCGGGCCGCGGCCTTCTACACCAAGGCCTTCGATGCGCGCGAGGTATTTCGGCACCCGACCGACGACCAGGGGCGGACCATGCATATTCATCTCTACATCAACGGCGGCTCGCTGATGCTCGCCGATCCCTACCCGGAGCACGGGCACCCGCACCAACGAGCGCAGGGCTATACCTTGCACCTCAAAGTCGATGACGTCGACCGATGGTGGCAGCGCGCGGTCGCGGCCGGTGCCGAAGTCGTACTGCCCCTGCAGAAGATGTTCTGGGGCGAGCGTTACGGTCAAGTGCGCGACCCCTTCGGGGTCCTGTGGTCCATGGGCCAACCCAGCGCCTGAGTGATATTTGCGAACAAGAGGATCGAGACATGCAGCCCCGCATCGTATCTCGCGAGCAATGGCTCGCGGCCCGCAAGGCCCACCTGAAAAACGAAAAGGCGCTGACGCGCATGCGCGATCTCGTCGCCGCCGAGCGCCGCAGCCTGCCTTGGGTGAAAATCGAGAAGGACTACGTGTTCGATACGACGGAGGGTAAAAGGACGCTGCCGGAATTGTTCGGTCGCAACAGTCAGCTCATCATTCATCACTTCATGTGGCGCTGGGATCTCGACCAGGGCTGCGCCAGCTGCTCGCTGGAGGCCGATCACGCCGAAGGGGCCATTGTGCACCTGGAGCATCACGATGTCTCCTACGTGCGCGTCTCGCGGGCACCGCTCGAAAAGCTTGAGGCCTACCGCAAACGCATGGGCTGGACGGCGAAGTGGGTGTCCTCTTACGGCAGCGACTTCAACTATGATTTCCACGTCTCTTTTACGCAGGAGCAACTGGCCAAGGGCAAGGTCGCCTATAACTACGACCTGGTCGAGGGCTTCGACGAGCTGCCCGGCCTCAGCGTGTTCTGCAAGCACCCCGACGGGGTGTTCCACACCTACTCCAGCTACGCGCGCGGCAACGAAGAGGTGATCGGCGCCTTCATCTACCTCGACATCACCCCCAAAGGGCGCAACGAGAAGGAAATCATGGATTGGGTCAGGCGGCACGACGAGTACGCCGAGGCCACGGCCGGCTGTTGCCATGGCGGCGCGGGCGGTGCGCGCCAGGCCTGAGCCGCCCGCAGTTGGGCTTGCGACGCCGGCCCACCCCGGCCTGCCCAGAAGGTTTGGCAAATTTCCAAGCAGCGTCGAACAGAGGAGTTGGTAGATGGGCAAGTACGTCGATGGTTTTGTCCTCCCCGTCCCCAAGGACAAGCTCGAGGCCTACCGCGAATTTTCTGAAAAAGCCGGCAAGGTCTGGCGCGAATTGGGCGCGCTTGAATATATCGAGTGCGTCGGAGACGACGTGCCGGCGGGCAAGCTCACCTCGTTCCCGCAGGCGGTCAAGCTCGAAGCAAACGAGACGGTGGTCTTTGCTTGGATCGTCTACGCCTCCCGCGCCGAGCGCGACCGGATCAACGCGGCCGTCATGAAAGACCCGCGCATTACCGGCACGGATCCCACGTCGATACCTTTCGACGGCAAGCGCATGATCTGGGGCGGCTTTGAGATCTTTGTCTCTCTCTAGCCTCTGAATTGAAAAATGCCGACACAAAAATGTCGGCGCTCGACCTGCGGCGACGTCCTTTTGAGCGGCACCCGCCGCAACGAAACAAGCAAGGAGCAGAACCGATGAAGGTCATGGTCTTGGTCAAAGCCACGCAGGCGTCGGAAGCCGGCGAGCTGCCGAGCCAGCAGCTGCTGGCCGAAATGGGCAAGTTCAACGAGGAGCTGGTGAAAGCCGGTGTCATGCTCGCCGGCGAGGGCCTGCAGCCGAGCTCGAAGGGCGCGCGGGTGACCTTTTCCGGCAAGAAGCGCATGGTCACCGACGGCCCATTCGCCGAGACCAAGGAGCTGATCGCGGGTTTCTGGCTGTGGGAGGTCGCTTCCCTTGAGGCGGCCATCGACTGGGTTAAACGCTGCCCCAATCCGCACGAGGGCGATTGCGAGATCGAAATCCGGCAGGTGTTTACTGCGGAGGATTTTGGCGAGGCCTTCACGCCGGAGCTTAGAGAGCGCGCAGAGAAGCTGCGGGCTGAGATCGGAAAGCGCAGCGCTTCCTGAACGCTTGCGCCGAGCCTGGGGGCAGCCGGCCCCCCACGCGGGCACATCCACAAGTGCGGCGGCCCACGCCGGAAGCGAGCGCACCGATTGCGGCGCCTTGCGGGCGTCCCGGCGCGGCTAGCCTCGCCCGCCGAGGCCTGCCGCGCTTGGCTAGCGCAAAAATTCCGGCGAGATCAGACCGGGCAACCACAACGACAGTTTCGGCCAAACCACGACCAGGGCGAGCACCAGCAGCATCGGCACCAACATGATCGCCGTGTCCTTGATGGCATCGCGGATGCGGATGCCG
>DASTMQ010000491.1:0-16532 GCA_035714005.1 Hyphomicrobiaceae bacterium | reverse complement strand
CGATTGGGGAAGCGGCTGCCGGACCGGCTGGGGCGGTACCGGTGCGTTAGCAGCGACCGGGGTCGGGACCGGCGCGGCTCTCGCCGCGGGCTCGCCGGCAACTCGCGCGCTCTCGCTGACCTCGCCCGTCGATTCGCGGCTGGCGGCGTGCAGCGCATCGCGAAGGGTCCCGAGGATACGGTTGGGAATCGAGGCGCTGGAAGCCTCCGCCGACGGCTCGGCGATGCTGCGTTTGTTGTCCTTCATTCTGCTCTGCCTCCTTTGCTGCGCAGGCGGTGGTACCACCATCGCTGCCGGGTTGGGGTGTGCGGATGGCGGGGACGCAAACGAGCGCGTGTGGGGCAAGATCAGGCGTCGGGCGCCGGTGCCGGACCAGACTTGCACCGTCGCTGTCTTGCACAGCGTGCCAGACGCTTTACGGCTGACTTCCCGCACGAATCGCTCGCATCGTTGCAAGAGTATGACGGCAGGAACATGGCCGCACGCCTCTCCTGTTGCACATTCCCTGGTGATCTACTGCGAGGCTCATTGTTCCGCCATATTAATGCCTGTAATGCTGTCGCGTTCGGTTCGTAAGTGCGGGCGGGACAGGGGGCGCATTTCGGCGCCGGGAAGAAGGCCAAATCTGTCGCGGGGGTGCCCCCTGCAAGCTCGTACGGGCCGCAATGGGGAAAGCGATGCAACCCAAGCCGGCGTCCAGCACGAACCTTCTGGCCCTACCAGAAGGGACGGAGCTCGTCGGCGACTACCGAATCAAGCGGGTCCTGGGTGCTGGCGGCTTCGGCATCACCTATTTGGCCGAGGAAATTGCGCTCGGCCGGCTCGTCACCATCAAGGAGTATTTTCCCGCCGACTTTGCCGCCCGTATCGGCACCATCAATGCTTCGCCGCGCTCGGAGGGGTGTGCGGAAGACTTCAGGTGGGGTCTCGATCGCTTCATCTCGGAGGCCAAGACGCTGGCCCGCTTCGTGCACCCCAACATTGTCGGGGTGTATCGCTACTTCCTCGCCAACGATACCGGCTACATGGTCATCGCCTTCGAGGAAGGGGGCAGTTTCAAATCTTGGCTCGCCGGCCTGAGGCGCGCCCCGCGGCAAGCGGAGCTCGACCGCATTTTGACGCCGCTGCTCGAGGCCCTCGAGTTCGTCCACAAGGCAAATTTCCTGCACCGCGATATCGCGCCCGACAACATTATCATTCGCACGGACGGATCTCCCGTCCTGATCGATTTCGGCTCGGCGCGCGGCGAGATGATTTCCCATTCCCGGACGGTCAGTGCCCTGGTCAAGCCGGGCTACAGTCCCTATGAGCAGTACGCCACCACGGCCAGCAAGCAGGGGCCATGGACCGACATCTATGCGTTGGGCGCGACGCTCTATCATGCCATCACTGGCAAGCGCCCCCCCGACTCGCCCTCGCGCATGGTGGCAGACGACTACATCACCGCGCGCGAGGCGGCGTTGAGCTCCTATCGGGCCTCCTTTCTGACGGCCATCGACAAAGCTCTCAATCTAGAGATGACGGAGCGACCGCAATCGATTGCGGCCTGGCGCGGCATGCTGCTGTCGCCCGATCCCAAGCGCGCCAGCGGTGGGCTGGGCCTGCGTCTGGCGCTCGTGCGCACGCTCGGCCGCAAGCGCTCGGAGGCGCCGGCAACGCCCGCCGCGGGGGGAAAAGATGCGCCCGATGTGCGCGCGCCGGACAAGGTGGCGACGCTTGTGCCGCTGCCGCCGGACGCGCCGCAGCCGCAAGGCCAGCTGCTCGATTTCATCGATGCCCTGAAAAGCCGCCGGCCGCTGCGCAAGCCGGCGCCAAAGGCCGCGGCCGAGCCGGCTGCCGGCCGGCGCAAGGCAGCAAAAAAACGCCCAATGGTAGCGGCGGTCGCAGCCGCCTCCGGGCCCAAACGTCTTTTCGGCTTCGGGCAAGTGCCCTATGGGGCGGACGCCCCCGCCCGTCTCCAGCGGGCCGCAAAGAAGGATACGCCCGCCGCCAAGCCCCGCGCCGGCGGGGCCGAGGAACGGCCGACAGCGCCAAAAGGGCGTCGCGTGCGGCGCTGGGGATTGCCGTCGCGGCGTTGGCGGTCGCTGATCTACAAGCTCGTCGCGGGGCTGCTGATTGCCTGGGGGGCGGTCAGCTATCAAAGCCGGTTGCCACCCTACGAGAAACGCCTCGCCGAGCCGGCAACCCCCACGAGCGATCTTGCGCAGATCGGGCGCTTGAGCGGGCACACTGGCGCGGTGACGGCGCTCGCCAGCGATGATGCGCGCCACTGGATCGTGTCGTCCGGAGCGGATGCGACCTTGAAAATTTGGAATAGTCTGTCCAGCGCGCTCGTGCGCACGATTGAGCTCGAGGAAGGACCGGCCACGGCGCTGGCACTCGACGACCGCCGCGCGCTGACGGGCCACAAGGCGGGTGCCATTGTGCTCTGGGACCTGCAACGCGCCGAGAAATTGAAACTCTTCCATCTGCAGGCCGGCCCGATCAGTTCGCTGGCCTTTACCGACGACCCCAACCTGTTCGTTGCCGCCAGCCCGGCCGCGCCGCTAACAATGTTTGATATTCGCGACCCGTCCACGTCCGCGGCGCTGGTCGAGGCAGGGGAAAGTGTGTCCGACCTGGTGGCGGCGGCCAGATCGCGGCCGCTGCTGGTCGCCAATGGACCCGACCGCGTGATCCGGGTGTGGCGCACCGAACCGCGCGCTCTGGGCCGCACCTATCGGGGACCGCTGGCGGGCGTCAGCGCGCTCGAAATTGCCCCCGGAGGACGCCTGGTGGCGAGCGGCAGCATGGATGGGTCCATCAGCGTGTGGTCCACGTCCTCCTCGCGCCTGCAGCGCTCCTTTCGGGCGCACAGCGGGCGGGTGACCTCGATCGCATTTATGCCGAGCGATCGCCCGCTTTTGGCCACCGCCGGCACCGACGGGTTAGTCAAGCTGTGGGACTTGCGCGCCATGCGCAATGCGCGCGTCTTGCGCGGACACACGGGCCCCGTGCGCGCGCTTGGCTTTGCCGATGGCGGCCGACGCTTGATCTCGGCCGGGGAGGACGGCGTCATCTTAATCTGGAGCACCCAGAGCCTGCCCGCCGTCAATTGAGCCACGCCGCGGCACGGGGGGTGACCGCCGCGGGCGCGTTCCCCATGCCCATGCCCGCCCCCGCGTGGGAAAGGCAATGCGCCCTAATCGAGCGGTGCACGATCGAGGACAAAAACGGCGGTCCCTAGCGCCGGGCGCGTTGGCCGAACAAAACCTTTTGTGCGTCCTTGTCGGTGGCAAGATTGTAGTTGGAGCGCAGCTCTTCCCCGACCCTGACCGCCTTGGCGACCGCCGGGCGGTCGTGCAAGCGCTGGAACCATTTCTCGAGGTTTGGAAACTCGGCCAGATCCTGGCCTTGGTTCTTGTAGGGCCGCACCCAGGGATAGGCCGCCATGTCGGCAATCGAATAGCTGCCGGCCAGAAAATCGCGACCCTTGAGGTGTCCATTCATCACGCCGTAGAGCCGGTTCACCTCGTTGGTGTAGCGGTCGATGGCGTAAGCCAGCTTCTCCTGGGCGTAATTGCGAAAATGGTGCGCCTGACCGCAGTTGGGGCCGAGGTTGGCCATCTGCCAATAGAGCCACTGCTCCACCTCGATACGGGCGCGTTCCTCGCTCGGATAAAATTTGCCGGTCTTGCGCCCGAGGTACTGCAGGATGGCACCCGATTCGAAGATCGAGATCGGCTTGCCACCGGGACCATCGGGGTCGACGATCGCCGGCATGCGGTTGTTGGGCGCGATGGCCAAAAACTCGGGCTTGAATTGGTCGCCCTTGCCAATGTTGACGGGCTTGATCTCATAGGGAACGCGCGCCTCTTCGCAGAAGATCGTAATCTTGTGCCCGTTGGGTGTCGGCCAGTAGTAAAGTTCAATCGGCTTTTGCGCCATGCGATGGACCTCGGACAAAAAACCTCGCTTGCAGCAAAAAGGGCACCGGGCGTTGCCAGCACCCGTGGCAGGGGACGAGTGCTAGGGCAGCAGGACGATGGAGCCGGTGGTCTTGCGGCCTTCCAAATCCTTATGCGCCTGGACGGCGTCCTTGAGGGGATAGGTGTGATTGACGTTGATTTTAACGATCCCCTTGCTCACCACGTCGAACAGCTCATTGGCATTGGCCAACAAGTCTGCGCGCTTGGCGATGTAGGTGCCAAGGGTCGGGCGCGTGGCATAAAGCGAGCCCTTGGCGGAGAGTTGCAGGATGTCGAAATTGGTGATGGCGCCCGAAGCGTTGCCGAAGCTGACCCACAAACCGAGCGGCTTCAGGCAATCGAGTGAGCCGGGGTAGGTATCCTTGCCCACCGCGTCGTAGACCACCTCGACGCCCTGGCCGTTGGTCAGCTCTTTGGTGCGTTTGACGAAGTCCTCGGTCTTGTAGTTGATCACATGGGTACAGCCGTGCGCCTTGGCCAGCTCCGCCTTGGCGGCGGTGCTGACCGTGCCGATCACCGTGGCGCCGAGGTGGTTTGCCCATTGACAGGCGATCAGGCCGACGCCGCCGGCGGCGGCGTGGAACAAGAGGGTGGTACCCTTGCCAACCTTGTAGGTCTCGCGCAGCAAATAGCGCACGGTCATGCCCTGCAGCATCATGGCGGCCGCCGTTTTGTAGTCGATGCTGTCAGGTAGCTTGACCAGCCGGTCCGCCGGCATCAACCGTTCCTCCGCATAGCCGCCGGCCACGGCGGCGTAGGCGCCGCGATCACCGACCTTGAACTCATTGACGCCGGCACCGACCGCGGTCACCTCGCCGGCACCCTCGGATCCGGCCACCAACGGCAACGGTAATTTGTAAAGTCCCGAGCGCTGATAAATGTCGATGTAATTGACGCCGACGGCGTGTTGTTTGAGCCGCACCTGCCCTGGTCCCGGCGCGCCTACTTCCACACTATCCCATTGCATCACCTCTGGGCCGCCGGTTTGGTGGATGCGAACAGCGTGGGGCATGGCCATTACTCCGTCATACTCGGTGATGTTGCCGGACCAATTCAACAGGATCGGCGAATCTCGTAGCCTTCGTGCAAGCAGGTGGGGCGTGCGCGGAGCTGAGCGGTTGCCACACCCCTGCCATGCCTGCCTTCTATGGGCTCCGCGCGGGAACCTCAAGAGGAAACGATGCCTCATTTCATCGGCCGTCTGCCCAAGCAGACGGTGATCGCTGCGTTGGGTGCGCTGGGACTGATCGGTGCCGGCTGCTCGGGACTGTTCGGGCCCGACGATGGCCGGGCAGGCATGGCCTGTCTCGACGACTCGCCCGAGTGCGTCGAGCAGCGCCAGGTGGCGCTCAAGTCGATGATGGCCGACAAGGATCGCAAGTGGGTGAAAGAGCCAGCCACGGTGCAGGCGCACGCGTCGGGAGTGCGCTTGTTTGCCTACCGCAGCCGCAAAAAGGAATTGAGTTGCGAAGAGTTGGCGCACGGAAAACGCGAGGCCGACAACGCGCCGAAGTCGCTGCGTGGACCGGACGGTAAGGGGCTGTCACCGGCGCAGATTTCGCGTGCCACCATGTTCGCCGCCGAGGTCAGCAAGGAGTTGGGGGCCGAACTGCGGCTGCGGCGGTGCCGAGTGTAGGGCAAACCCGCGCGCGGCTGCCTTGCCACGCTCGAAAGCGGCTCGGCGCTGCACGATGGCCCAGATCGGCAGATGGTCCGAACCGACAGCCGGCCCGGTGCCGGCTGCGCTGACGGTGAGATCGGAGGACACGAAGATGTGGTCGAGGGCGACCTGTGGGAAGGCCAACGGCCAAGCGGGCCACGTCGGCCTCAGCGTGCTTGCGGGTACCAGCCCGGCGACGCGCCGCAGCGCGCGGTAGGTCTTTGACCAGGGCGTGGTGTTAAGGTCGCCGGCCAGGATGACCGGTCCTGGGATGCGGCCGATGAACTCAATAAGGTCGGCCATCTGCTGCTCATGCAGCCACGGATCGCGGCTGGGCCGATGCAGATGCGTGCCAAGCACGGTCACGCCCCCCGCGAGCCGGGCCCATACAAAAGCCAATTTGCCTTCGGCGATGCGGCCGGCGCCAGCCGAAGCAAAGGGGTGCCGCGAGATCAAGGCCAACGAGCATCCCCATTCATCTGCGCAGTCGGTCTGGAAGGGATAGGAGGACTTTAATTGTCCGAGCATCGCCCGCTTGTTCGGTCCGAATTCCGACAGCACGACGAGGTCAGCTTCGACCTTGGCGAGATAGTCCGCTAGTCGGGAGGGATCGCCATGGTCGTGCCAGGTGTTGAGGGCGAGCAGCGAGATCTCGTGCGATGGGCCGCTCGTGGCGATCGGGCGCAGCGGCAGGCCATCGATAAGAGCAGGTTGCGGCAGATGGCAGCAAGCCGACAATCCAAGCCACGCGTGCACAATAAAGGTCGCCAAAATGCCGAGGATCAAGGCAGAGAGGCGGCGCGTCAGCAAGGCCAGGCTCGCGGCAAGACCGATGCCCATGAAGTGCCCGGTCAGAGGTGCCAGGACGTCGGAGAGCACCGTCACACTGCCGGCGACGGCAACGACGAGTGCCAAATTGGCACCACATAAGAGCAGCAAGGCCAGTCGGCGATTTACCGCATGACCTGCGCCGGCGACAACAACAACGCCCACAACTTCCCCCAAACACCGCTGGCAGCGTCTATTAACCGGACGCAAACCATGAGATCAAGGCGAGCCAAGCACAAATTGTGCCGCTCGCCAAAAAAGGCCGGGCAAGCCCTTAGCTCCTCGGCTGCCCGGTACCGCCGAGGCCTGCGCCTTAGCGCGCGTTGACAAATCTCGGCCGATCAGGGCTTGTTCGCCGAGCGGCGTGGGAGGGACTGATGGGGCTGGCCGAGATCACCAACACGGTGCTGGAGTTCGTGCGTGCACACCCCAATTGGGCGTCGGCGATCGTGTTTATTTTGGCGTTCGGCGAGTCCTTGGCGTTCGTTTCGCTCGTGCTGCCGTTTTGGGCCATGCTGGTTGGTATCGGGGCAATTGTCGCTGCCGCCAACCCGTTGATCTTCTGGTCAATCGTGGCCTCGGCCGCGACCGGTGCTGCGTTGGGTGACTGGCTGTCCTACTGGCTCGGCTTCCACTATCACGAGCAGATTCAGAGAATGTGGCCGCTGAAGAACCATCCAAAGCTGATCGAGAACGGGCGCGCATTCTTCAAGCGCTGGGGCGTGTGGGCGATTGTGCTCGGACGCTTTTCCGGGCCGCTGCGCGCCAGTGTGCCGATTGTCGCGGGCATCATCGAGATGCCTTGGCTGCGCTTTCAAATTGCCAACTGGGGTTCGGCGTTCCTGTGGGCCTACGTGCTACTGGCGCCGGGCTCGGCCGGCATGAAGTGGTGGCTCGATCGCCTGGGCTGAAGATGTCACCGAGCGCTAGGCGAACGGCGCCAGCCGGTCGAGGCGTAGGCGGTGGCGGTTGTCGCTGAGCAGCAACACGCCACCGAAGGCGGCGGCGAAGGCGCCGAGGCCCGCCGCGCCAGCCAAAACGAACATCAGCACGATCTGATACCTCGCCGCTTCGGTGGGATCGGCGCCGGCCAGAATTTGTCCGGTCATCATGCCAGGCACGGTGACCATGCCGGCCACGCTCATGATATTGAGCAGCGGCGTCGTGGCCGTACGCATGGCGCGCCGTAGCAGCGGCGCGAAGGCTTGCACGCGCGTGCCGCCTTGAGCGATGCGCGCCTCGATGGCGCCGCGTTCGCGCTCGATAGCCTCTGCCAAGGTCTGCAGCACCAGGCTAACGCTGGTCAGTGTGCTGCCGAGCACCATGCCAAGGATGGGCAGCAGATAGCGCGGCGCGTACCATGGGCTTGGCGCAATCACGACGGTCACGGCGTAAAGCGTGGCCAGGCCGCTCGCGAACAACAATGTGGCATTGCCAAGCCCGTAGGTCCACCAGCCCTTGAAGCGCCGCTCCTGACGCGCAATCAGCTCGTAGCCGGCAAGCAATAACATCAGCATCACAACCCCCGCCGTCCAAAGGGGCGAAGATTGCGTGAAAACGAACTTGAGGACGAAGCCGATGGCGGCAACCTGCACCACCATGCGCAGCGTGGCCAATAGCAGGTTGAGCTCGAGGCGCAGATCAAAGGCCAGCGAGATCCCCCCGTTAATGGCAAGCAGGAGCGCTGCCAACAACAGGTCGGTGTTTGCCAGGGCAATGCTGCTCATGCGGCCGCACTTTCGCTGGTGGGTGGCCAGGCCACATCGGCCAGGTGCAGTCGGGCCGTGGCGAGGCGCTCGATTTGCACAGCGTCATGGCTGACCAGAATAACGATGCGACCGGCAAGGATCTGAAACTTGATGAACTCGCTCGCCAAGGCCGCAGTGGTGGGGTCCAACGCGGAGGTCGGTTCGTCGAGCAGCAACACCGGTGGATCATCGGCGAGCGCGCGCACGAGCGCCAGGCGCTGACGCTCGCCCGTTGAAAGCTCCGCCACGGGCTGGTCAAGGTTCAAGCGCTCCAGCCCGAGCGCGGCCAGCAGGCGATCGAGCCGGGCGGCGGGCGGGAAGTGGGCACGGGGTGTGGCCGCCCACCAGGCGGGTTCGGCGGAGAGAAAGCGCACGCGCCGGCGCCAGAGCGGTCCGGCCACTTCCGCACGCTCCACGCCCTCCAAAAATACGTAGCCCTCGGCTGGATCGAGATCGGCGATGGCGCGCAGCAGACGGGTCTTGCCCGAGCCCGACGGCCCCTCGATCGCGAGGCATTGTCCTGGCGCGACTTCAAAGGAGAGCGGCGGTAGGCCCGCGATCGACAGGTAATCGATTCTCAGCACCGCGCCTCCACGGTGGCAAATCGCACTGTGTGCGTGCTTAGCAAGGCGGGCATAGGATCGCTAGCGCCGGGTTGGCACCGACAAGCGCTTCCGCGCGGTTGTCAACACATGCGTGCGCCGGCGCCGACGACCATCCCCGATGCGGTGGTAAAAAAGACCGGCGCCAGGGGCAAAGCCCGTTCCCGCGGGCCTTTTGCGCGGGAAGGGTCCCAGCCAGGCTTGCCGAGGCAGAACCGGGCTTGGCAAGCTAGATGCCTTGGCCTTCCACCTCGCGGGCCAGCTCGTCGACAAGCTGTTGGGCGCCCGACCAGTAGGGGTGCACTTCGAGCAATTGCTTGAAGGCCTTCAGGGCAGCCTTTTTCTGGCCGATCTCGCGCAAAATCTGGCCGAGCCCGTCGAGGGCCTTGAAGTGATTGGGATCGAGCGCCAGCGCTCGCCGCAGATCCCCGAGCGCCAATTCGATCTCGTTGCGCACGAAGTGTACGTAGGCGCGGCGATTCCAGGCCTCGGTGAAGTCGGGTGCAAGCTCGACGATATGGTCTAGGAGCTTCAAGGCAAGCTCCTGGTTCTTCTCGGTCACCGCCTTCATCGATCGCTCCATCAACAGATCGATGGTGGAGCTGCCGGAGTGCAGCCAGATCCGCTCGATCGCTTCGGCGATGGCTTTGGCGCTGTCTTCGTCGTCGGCCGTGGCGAGCAGAGCGTAAAGATCCGACAAGGACTTCTCGCGCTCCTCCGGCGTTTTCGGTAGTGCAGCGGACCCGCGCTTGGCTTGGGGAGCCGGGGGGGCAATCGCCGGTGGGTTGCCATCCTTGGGAGCGGGCCGAGGCGTGGGTTGGGTTTGCGCCAGCGTGCCCGGCGTGCCACCGATCAGGCAGGCGCCGACCACGGCCGCGGCAACAAGGGAGCTAAGGCGCAAGATCAGAGCAACCATGGGGCCTAACATAGCCGGGCGGCTCGGTTGCCGTCAAAGCCGCGCTGGCGTGGGCCTCAGCCCTGGCGGGCTTTGAAACGGCGGTTCGTCTTATTGATAATGTAGACGCGACCCTTACGCCGCACCAGGCGGTTGCCGCGGTGGCGACCACGCAATGACTTGAGGGAATTCCTGACTTTCATAACCCGGTGTCTCTCGGTCGGCCGCTGATGGTGGGCGCGACAGGGATCGAACCTGTGACCCCTACCATGTCAAGGTAGTGCTCTACCGCTGAGCTACGCGCCCAATGCCGCGGCCCTGGCAAAACAGGGGCAGCGTATAGCCGCAATCCCCGCGGGTGGCAAGGCAGGGGACGCTGGTGACGCGCACGGTGCGTGCGCGCGGTTGCGGCGCGGGTGCTGTTCGCATCATGCTTGCTGCGTCCCCGACTTCCCGCGTGCTCGAGCGATGAAAGATCGGACCGATCCGGTGAGCGAAATCGATGTGGGGTCTTTGGCGCTTGCGGCGCCGCGCGGGCGGCGCCCCGGGGCTTGCGCGCCTCACGCGGCGCCGCCGTCTCGCCCCCTGCGTGAGCCACGGGCCGACCCGGGCCTTGGCCCTGGGTGTGCCGTCACGGCCAACGCTCCGCCTTGCCGGTGACGGGCGCATGCTGGGGGCACGCCGCCCCCAACACCCATGCGCAAGCCGGCCCTACCGTGAGGCTGCTCGCGTCGCGCCCGGCCCGTGTAGCCACACCCCTTGTGACAGTCCCGCTCTGGCGGCGCCCCTGCCGCAGGCGACGGCTGGCGGATCGCGGGGATGGCAACCCCCCACGGGTATTGGTAAGGCAGGTGACGCAGGAAGTCGTTGCGCTGGGGGCGGACGGCGCCGCACGGTCTTTATGCGCATGGGGAACCCTGCCCCGCCAATGCCGTTAATCCCCTGAGTAGCATCTAGCCATGGGAGAAAGGCCCATGCCGCAGATACGTTCTCAGATCGTCGAGCGCCTTCGGTCGGCGCTGCAGGCGCAGTACGATGCGATTTTGAACGAGCCGCTACCGGAGCGCTGGGTCGATTTGATTCACCGGCTCAATGAGCAGGAGCGCCGGGAGCGCGAGCCTTCCGCGGGCTTAGCCCCGACCGGGCGGCCGCGCCCGAGCTGAGCGCGCAGCGGACATTCCAAGTGCCGACCTGCAGCGAGCTGCGCCGACAAATGCGGTCTTGCGCAGGCGCACGGCTGGTGAAAAGCTAAACTTCAGCTAACGGACTAACCAGAACCGTCGTCAACTCCGCAAAGTGCCTGCCCAGGCTCTCCCAAGGCCTTGCGCGGCGCGACCGAACTCAGGTCAGCAGCCGATCGATCTCGCGTACGAGATCTTTGAGGTGAAATGGTTTCGAGAGCACGCGCGCATCGCGCGGCATCGGATTATTGGTATTGAGCGTGACGGCGGCAAAGCCGGTGATGAACATGATCTTGAGCTCGGGATCGAGCTCGGCAGCGCGCCGGGCGAGTTCGATGCCGTCCATCTGCGGCATGACGATATCGGTCAAGAGCAACGTAAAGGGCTCCTGCTTCAAGCGTTCGTGCGCTTCCCGCCCATTGGCAAAGGCGATCACTTCGTAGCCGGCCTTGGCGAGGGCACGCTCCAGAAAGCCACGCATCGAGTCGTCGTCTTCGGCGAGCAGAATGCGCTTGACTGGCACGCGTGATGGCTTGGCGCTCATGGATGCCCTACGTGATCCTGATTGAAGCCGGCGATCAATCCCCGCGTCCAACAGTAACGGTATGCAACGCTGTTGGCCAAATCTGGCGCCAATTTGGTAAACGGGCAATGAAGTGTGGGTAACGGGGCACGCCGGTGGCCCCCGGACGCATCCCGTGGCGCCGGCCCGGTTGCGGCCGTCCGCCCCGCGACCAGCCATCCCCGCCGGCCGTGCCGGCCGCGCATGGCTCACCACCACCTAAAGTCTTCCACGCTCGGGCGCGAGAATGATAGACAGCCCCCTCGCGGATTGGCAAAGTGACTGGCAATCGCCGTCCTGCTACACACCTTGGCAGCCTCACCCGTCTCGGAAAATCGGTAGCCCATTCAGTATGCTAGAGCCTTAGATCGACCGAACCTCCGAGCCCTCATGCAAGCCAGCGAACGAGCATCGATTCTTGCGGAACTGACACCGCCGTTCACATTGCTCACGCCGCCGACGCAGGTCGCACCTGTCGTATTCTGCTCGCCGCATTCGGGGCGCATCTATCCCAAGTCGTTTTTGCAGGCTTCCCGGCTCGATCCCCATACGCTGCGTAAATCCGAGGACTGCTATGTGGACGAACTGTTCGAGGGCGTGGTGGCCCTGGGCGCGCCGCTGCTGGCCGCGCGCTTTCCCCGGGCCTACCTCGACGTCAACCGTGAGCCCTACGAACTTGATCCAGAGCTTTTCAGCGGACGGCTGCCGGACTTTGCCAACACCCAGTCGGCCCGGGTCATGGGTGGGCTTGGCACTATTGCCCGCATTGTCGCGGATACCGAGGAGATCTATCGCGAGCGCTTGCCGATCACGACGGCCTTCGAGCGCATCGAGCGGCTCTACCGGCCCTTTCATGGTGCCTTGGCGGGCCTGTTGGAGGCAACCCGGCGCCAGTTCGGAATGGCGGTGCTAATCGATTGCCACTCGATGCCTTCCGCATCCATGGGCCAGCCCATCGGGGCGCGCCCTCATTTTGTGCTCGGCGACCGGTTCGGCACGTCCTGTGACACCAAGCTCACCCGCTTTATGCGCGATATTCTACAGGGCGGGGGCTATGAGGTGCAGATCAACCGGCCCTATGCCGGCGGCTTCATCACCGAATATTACGGCAACCCGGCGCAAGGAATTCAATGCCTGCAGCTCGAAATCAATCGCGCGCTCTACCTGGACGAGGCAACCCTGTCCAAAAGCAAAAATTTCGCGAACCTGGCCAAAACGCTCGGCGCCATGGCCGCCCAGGTGTTCCAGGCGCTACCGGCCCTGCTAGAGCGGCGGGCTGCGGCTGAGTAGCACGGCCGGCGCGCGACCATGACGCCCGCGGGGCCCCGCGTCTGGATGCTGCGGCGCAATAGATGGCGGGGGGTCGGTTCGCTTGCTCTTAAATGTCGGCAGAGGGTCGTCGGGCGGGCGGCCGGGGGCCTGGAGCTAAGTCACGGAGGAGATTGGCCAAAGAAAAGGGGCCGCGCGGGTCACGTGCGGCCCAAGTCTAGGGAGGAAACGCCCAAGGAGGGCATGAGACCCACGACACGGTCGTTGGCCTCGCCACCGATTTAGATGTGCGACGCACAAAGTTCAAGCGAATTGTTTTGCATTGCAGAAACACGGAGAGAGCATGGCTTGGATGTGGAGCTGGTCGCCCGCTCGCGGCCGTGCAAGGTGCAAAGAAAAAGGGCCGCGCCGGCATGGCCGTGCAGCCCAAGTCTAGGGAGGAAACGCCCAAGGTGGGCACGCCATGGTGGGCTGGGCCCGGCCACGGCGCTGTCTTGGATATGGGCGTGTTCGTGCTGCGCTGCAACCTCACCCCGGGTTCGTCGTCACGATCTTCGGGAAGAATGTGGCCGTCGGGCAACGCCGGGTTTGCCAAATGGCAACGCTTGAGCTTTGGTCGGATTGAGGGGCTCCACGCTGGCGCGCGTGGATGAGAAAGAGCGTGCCCGGCCTGCAACCTTCGCCCTCGCGCTTGCTTGCCTTTGCCCATGAGCTTGCCGATCTGTCCGGCGAGGCTATCCGTGGCCACTTCCGACGGACGCTGACGGTTACGAATAAGGCGGAGGGGGGCCAGTTCGACCCCGTGACGGTAGCCGACCGCAAGGCGGAGCGCCGCATGCGCCAAGCCATCGCCAAGAGTTTCCCCGACCATGGCGTCATTGGGGAGGAGTTCGCACCGGCGGCCGGTGCGGGACGCTTTCATTGGATCCTCGATCCGATCGACGGCACCCGCGCGTTCATGATTGGCAGTCCGATGTGGGGAACGCTGATCGCCTTGACGGATCGCGGGCGACCGATCCTCGGCGTTATGAACCAACCCTTCACGCGCGAACGCTTTTGGGCTGCCGGCGGCGTGGCGCGAATGCGGGGGCCCGCCGGCCGGCCGATACGGCTCAAAACCCGCGCCTGCGCGCGGCTCGAAGATGCCGTTCTCACCACCACGCATCCCGACCTTTTTGCCGAACATGGCGAGCGCGCGCGCTTTGCTGAGCTCAAGGACCGGGCGCTGATGACGCGCTTTGGCGGCGACTGCTACGGCTACTGTTTGTTGGCGGCTGGGTTCGTGGACCTCATTATCGAAGTCGGGCTCAAGCCTTACGATATCATGGCGCTAATCCCCATTATCGAAAACGCCGGCGGCATCATCACGACCTGGGAGGGTGAGCCCGCGCTCAACGGTGGCCGCGTCATTGCCGCCGGCGATGCACGCACGCACCGGCAGGCCTTGCGCCTGTTGGCGGCCTGAGGCGACTGGGCGCGGCTTGCGTGCTCGGCATCGCCCGTCCTCAAGCGACCGCCGTGGTGACGCCTAGATATTCGTCAAACACCGCCCAGAAATGCCCCCTGATCGGGTCGGCTTCCTGCATGATTTCGTGCTTGGCCTGCGGGATCAAGACGTGAGCGCCGACTTTCAGGCGAAGCCCGAATTCCTCGATGGCTTGCGTCGAGACGATGCTGTCGGCCCCGGCCGCAAACAGCAGGAGAGGCAGTTCGACGCGCAGGGGATAGTCGGGCGCCCTGATCTTGGCGATTGAGCGCAGCGCGGCCCTGAGCCAGCCAATGGTGGGCGAGCCCACGCCAAGGCCGGGCGCGCTTTCCAGCACCATGCGGCTGCGCAAATACCGCTCACGGTCGGAGGTCACCGGATTGTGCTCGAAGGGCGTGGCCTCGAGCACCTGATTGCCGCCGTGGCGCACGTACAGCGAGCTCAAGCCCAAGGCGCCGAGAATTTCGGTATAGGCGCGCGCTGCACCCTGGGGTACGCCGAGCTGTTCGCGAGCGATGGCAATCATGGGGGCGCTCAGGACCATGCGCTGGAACCAGCTACCGGGCAGGCGCGCATTGCGCAGAAGGATGTTGCCGCCCATCGAATGTGCCAGCGCGATGAAGGGCGCCGGGCAATCGGGCAGTACGATCTCCTGCATGAAACGGGCAAGATCGCGATCATAGTCGGCGAATGAGCGCACGTGCCCTTTGCGGCGGTTGCGAAGCAGGCGGTCCGACCCGCCTTGACCTCGCCAGTCCATGGTCGCCACGCAAAAGCCGCGCCGACGCAAATCGGCGATCACTTCGAAATACTTTTCGATGTACTCGCCGCGGCCATGAAACAAGCACACCGTGCCGCGTCGAGGACCGCGGGTCGGAGCCCAGCGCGCAAAGCGGATGTTGACGCCGCCTACACCTTTGAAGGTTCCCGTTGTGGCTCCGCTCGGTACCGGGTTCTTTGCAAGGGCCACCAGATCCATGCCCGTCTCCGCCAACTGCCGCTCGGCCGCGCTCTATAGCAGGCGGGCCGCCGGGCCAACAGCTGCGGGTTGCCGCAAATAGCAAAGACCCCGGCGCCGGACCGGGGTCTCTCGCGTCGACCCCACGCTTGTGAGGTCGCTTTTGCAATCAATAGGAGCGTTGCCACCAAGGTCGCGGGCCGTAGGCGAACGGACCAAAGACGCGCCCTTCAAGCGGATAGGCGCTGACAATCTCGCCCGAGCAGCGCTCAATCGTCAGTTCGAACAGACGCCCACTGGGACGTCGGGCGCGCACGACCGCAACATTGCCGCGCAGTGCGCCGTCGTGGAAATCATGCCATCCGTGCCGCGTCAGGCGGTCGCGAATGACGTCGCGCGGCACGCACGGCCCGCCGTAGCCCGGTCGCGCATCGCCATAAGAGTAGCGGGGCGGCCCGTACGGGGGCGCCGCCTCTTCGTCGTCACGATAGACCCGCTCGCGCGGAACTGGGGCTGCGTAGGGAATGGGCGGCGTGCCGGCGAAGGGCCGCTCGGGTCGACGATAAATGTCTGTATAGCGAGGATCCTGGTACACTGAGCCATAGCGATCCGGCGGCGGGCCTTCGTCGAGGTCAGCGGCCTTTGCGCTCGCACTGACAGCTCCCGTGGCGGCGAGCAAGCTCACCACCAAAATCCAACTCCGCATGGCACTCTCCTCTCGCACGCCTCTCCTTGGGCAAAGTGGCGGCCGCAACATGAACGGGGCATGAAAACCGTTATGCTCAGCTTCGGCTTAAGCGATTGAGAGCGCGGACTCTTCTGCGCCCCATGGCCCTTGGCGTTGCCGAGGTGCTGGTTGCGATCCGTGTTGAGAGGTTCCGCCGCCGGACGGTTCTTCGCCGCGGTAATGCCGCGAGAATGATGGGGTCTGCAGCGGGCGCATGCAGCCCCGCGGGCTGGCACAGGGCCTGGGTCCAGGAGCCCTTGAAGCCGGCAAAATCGAGCCTAAATTCAAGACTGCGCGCACGCCGCTGATTGGGTGCGCGCAAATCCGCCGCCTGGCCCTCGGGCAGGCAGATACCCACAGTCGCTTCTAAGGAGGACTTGTGATGCGACACCTCGACTTGACCCCCTTCTACCGCTCCACCGTTGGCTTCGACCGCCTGTTCGATCTCTTGGACGGCGCGGCGGGCCTTGACGCCGACGGCGTGGCCTATCCTCCCTATAACATTGAGCGCCTCGGCGACAACGAGTACCGGATCACCATGGCGGTGGCCGGTTTCGGCGAGGACGAGCTCAAAATTGACGTCAAGGAGCAATCCCTCACCGTGCGTGGCGAAAAGAAGGCCGACGACAAGCCACGACAGTTCCTGCA
>DASTMQ010000490.1:0-14246 GCA_035714005.1 Hyphomicrobiaceae bacterium | reverse complement strand
GGCGGCTGCCACTGTGGCGCCGTTCGCTATCAAGTAGATGGCGACGCCCTGACCCACGCGCTTTGCCATTGCACCGACTGTCGGCGGCACGCCGGCGCACCCATGGTGGCCTGGACCATGTATCCCATTGACCTAGTCAAGGTCACGAAAGGCACACCCAAGGTCTATGCATCCTCGGAACATGGCCGCCGACATTTTTGCGCCGATTGCGGCACCGGGCTGTTCTTCAGCAACGCCCAGGTGCTGCCGGGGATCATCGACATTCAGAGCGCCACCTACGATGATCCCGACGCCGTCCCGGCCCGGGCGCACATTCAAGTCGCCGATCGCATCGGTTGGATGGCGCGGGCGCATGAGCTGCCCCAGTTCGACCGCTATCCGCCGCACGAATAGTCGCCACAGTTACGCGCTGGCGCAATTGCTGCGGCACCCGGCTCGCGTTGGGGCAGAGCGCCAAAAGGTGTCGGAGCCCGCACCGCAACTCCTCGAGCCCAAAGGGCGGCGCGCGTAGTCTATCCGATCAAGCCATGCCAGCGCCGGCGTACGTATTCGCGGCGCAGGCGATCGTCGCGGCCCAAGGCGTTGAGGATGGCCTCGCAGAGTTCGGGCGAAAAACGCCGTCCCTCGTGGCCGCCATTTTCCTCGCAGCCAAGGTGTGTGGCTTGGTCCGTGGCATCATGAGGCTGCCGGGCGAAGGTCATGCGTGCACCTTTGCGAAAGCTTGCCGGGTGTGGCGCACACCATCAATGCCCTCGAGGTCACAAAGTACATCGGTGCGAATCCCGATTTATCGAACTGTCACAGAAGGTTGTGTGCAATTTTGCCGCACGCATTAGGAGCGCCCTTCTTCCAGCTTGCGCGCGATTGCTCGGGCCCTGCCGGGGACTGGCCGGCAGCGGGCCGTTTTGTCACAGGCCGCCTCATGCGGCAACGGGGCTCACGCAGAGCCCCGAAGCCGCGGGCGGGCTTGCGCGCTCCCAGGGTTCAGGCGCGACGCGCTGCCGCGGCAGGCCCCGGCATCTGCATGTCCATCTATCTGTGTGGGCTCCACGGCGGCTTGCGGGCTCGCCGATCGCGGCAACTAGAGGCGGGCCGCTTCGAGACGGCTCGCCATGGCGCGGTAGTTATCGAGCCCCGGCGTTTTTAGGCCGGCGACCTTGGCCTCGTCGTCGATGATGCGCAAGGCAAGGGCGGCCGCGCGATGCTCGAGTTGGTCGAAGGCGGCCACTTCGGCGGGCGACATCGGGCCGCCCTGCAGCAGCAGCGATTGCCGCGAGTCATCGGAGAGTTTGTCATAATACGCGGGGTTCACGGCGCAAAGATAGCGTTTGGCGGCTACGTGCAGCCGCACGGGCTCCGCAACATTATTGCCATACAGCTTCGCCAGGGCGTTCGCGCTCGTCTCCTCGTGCAAATCATCGACGCCTTGCTCCGCCAGATTTACATCGTTGCCGACGAGGAGGTGGCCCAAATCATGGAACAATGCTGCGATCACCAGCGTATCGCCGAGACCGCGTTTAACGGCGAGGTCGGCCGATTGCAGAGCATGTTCTTTTTGGCTGACGGCCGAGAGGCCATAGCGTCCGGCGCCCCGGCCATCCAACAGTTCGAAAATGCTCTCCGTGCTCAAGTCCATGGGCCTCCTCCCCTGCCGAGGGTTTCGGTTGCGAGCGCGAGCGTCGAAGATCTATTAAGGTCCCACCCTGTCATGATCAATCCTCTGCCAGCCGTGCGCCCGGCGCGCGGCCATCATGGGCCATGCCGATGAGGAGCAGCTCGAGGAGCTTTTGGCGAGCCACCGCCATGATCGGCCCGCGCGCGGGAGCCGTCGGCCGCGGCGGGGACGGGTAGTGCAGGGGGATTTTTTCGGCTAGGTTCGCCCGCAAACAGGCGACCCGGCCAGGGGCCTAAGTCATTGCAGACGTTCGAATTTAGCTGCCCAACAACGATCGGGGCAGCCTGCTGTCGACATACAACCATCCATTGCCAAGGCGTTAGCGCCATGTATTGAGAACACCACGTCGGCAGCTGAGTCGTGCCAGTCATGCGAGGAGCGAGCCATGGTCGAGAGCCAAGCCCTGCTGCACGAGGGAAAGATCTTCCTCGGCCGCAGCGTCGAGCCCGAATACCTGGAGCTGAGGCTTGCCAACCGACACGGTCTTGTGACGGGTGCCACGGGCACGGGCAAGACCGTTACCCTGCAGGTGCTGGCCGAGGGCTTTTCCAACGCCGGAGTGCCGGTGTTCGCCGCCGATATCAAGGGCGACCTTTCCGGCATTTCCGCTATTGGCGAGAAAAAGGACGGGCTTGCCAAACGCGCCAAGGAGATCGGTCTCGATGACTGGACGACTACGGCCTTCCCAACCTTGTTTTGGGATCTGTTTGGCGAGCAGGGCCACCCGATCCGCGCCACGGTACAGGACATGGGGCCTCTGCTGCTGGCGCGGCTCATGGAGCTCAACGAGACGCAGGAGGGTGTACTCAACATCCTGTTTCGTGTGGCGGCGGACGAAAAGCTACCTCTGCTTGACTTGAAAGATCTGCGCTCGATGGCCAACGATGTGGGTCAGCGCGGCAAGGCCATCCTGACCAAGTATGGCAACGTATCGGCGGTTTCGATCGGCGCTATCCAGCGCCGGTTGCTGGTCTTGGAGGAGCAAGGGGCCAATAACTTTTTCGGCGAGCCGGCGCTCCAAATCAGCGATTTCATGCGCACCGCCGCCGATGGGCGCGGCTTTGTCAACATCCTGGCCGCCGAAAAGCTGATGAAGACGCCGCGCCTTTACGCCACTTTCCTGCTCTGGCTGTTGGCACAACTGTTCGACAAACTGCCCGAACTGGGCGATCCGGACAAACCCAAGCTGGTGTTCTTCTTCGATGAGGCACACTTGCTGTTCAGCGAGGCGCCCAAAGCTCTGCTCGAACAGGTGGAACGTGTCACCCGCTTGATCCGATCCAAGGGCGTTGGCGTCTACTACGTCACGCAGAATCCGCGCGACGTGCCCAACTCCGTATCGGCGCAGCTTGGCAACCGCGTGCAGCATGCGCTGCGCGCCTTCACGCCGGTCGAACAAAAGGGTATCCGTGCCGCCGCCGAGACCTTCCGACCCAACCCCAAGCTTGACGTCGAGCGGGTGATCCAGGAGCTGAAGGTCGGCGAGGCGCTGGTTTCCCTCCTGCACGGCGGCGGCGAGCCGTCGATGGTCCAACGTACGCTGATCCGGCCGCCGTCGGGACGGCTCGGGCCGGTCACCGCCGAGGAGCGCAAGAGCAAGATCGAAGCCAGTCCGATCTACGGCAAGTATGAAGAAGTCGTCGACCGCGATTCGGCCTACGAGATCTTGCAAAAGCGCACGGCGGCCGCGGCCTCGGCCAAGGAGGCCGACGCCAATAGCTGGGGCAACATTCTAATGGGTGGAGGCACCGGGCGGCGCCAGGGTTATGGCGAGACCTTCGCCAAATCCATGATGCGCTCGGTTGCCTCCAGCATCGGCAACGCCATCGTCCGGGCGATGCTCGGCGGGCGACGCTGAGCCTGTCTCAGGGAGACGCATGGATGGCCAAAAGGTGGGATGAAAAAGAGCCGATCGCCGGCCCGCAAGAGCAGACTGAGAGGCCGGATCGTCCGCAATCCCGGCGCCGCGGCCGCTATCAGCGCCAAAGCGTGGGCGAGGCCATGGCCAAGTTCTTCATCCGCTCGATCGCCTCCAGCCTGGGGCGCGTGCTGGCCCGCGCCATTAGCGGCCGCATGCGCTAGCTCAGGCGGCTTGCCGCACGCCGACGAACGCGCCGACGCCCGGCTGGTGCTCGATCGATAGCAGTGCATCGAAGATCTGTCGGGCCGGCAGGCGTGGATTGCCAAGCGCAAGGCAAGCCTCGAATTTGGCCCACAGCTCCTCGTTTGACAGCGGCAGTTGCGGTGAGCCGCGCTCGTCGGTGACGCGCCGACTCTCGAGCCGCCGGCCGCCATGCAATTCAATGATGACCTGGTCGAAGGGCGCTGCTCCCGATCGCTCGGGATCAGGCCGATCGTCGGGTTCGATTTTGACCCTGCCAATCAGGGCCTGCACGTCCTGGCGTTGTACGAAACCGTCGGTCAGCTCGGTGAGCCCGACGCGGCCGGCAATGATCGAACTCGCCATGGCAAATTGCATGCTGAACTTCGCCTCCAGACCCGTCTGCGGCCGGGCATTGCGCAGAATGGTGGCATTGCGCCGGCTGGTAGAGACGGTGATGGCGTTTACCTCTTCGCCGGGTACCTGCTGCTCGGCCAAAAGATCAAGCATGCCGTCGATCGCCCGATGCGTGCAGTAGCACAGCGGATATTTTTTGACGCTTAGACCTTGAGTGAGTATCTGCCACTCACGTCCCGCTGCAATCGCCCGCTCGCGATCGGCCGCACCTTTGGGTGAAACGGCGGCCAGAAAGCCCAGTGGGTGCTCGAGCGCGTCGGGGGAGGCGGTAAAGCCGGCCGCGGCCAGACGTGCGGAGATGACACCGCCATGCGCAGCCTTGCCGGCATGATAAGGTTTGGTCATCGTGCCGAAGTTGGCGACCAATCCGGAACTGTGCGAGGCGGCGAGCGCCAAAGCCTGCGTTGTCTGGTCGGGGTCGAGCGCGCGCAGCGACGCGCAAGCGGCGGCGGCCGCGATCGCCCCAAAAATGCCGGTTGGGTGCCAGCCTTTCTGGTGGTGCTGGTCCGGATCACGGCCGGCGAGCTCCGCCCAGACCTCGTAGCCGGCGACATAGGCGGTGGCCATCTGCGCCCCGCTTGCACCCAAAACCTCCGCCTCCGCCAGAATCGCAGGCACCAGGACCGTGCTCGGATGGCCACGCAAGGACACGTCGTCATAGTCGAGGGCATGCGCAGCGGTGCCGTTGATCCAGGCGGCTTCGGGCGCAGGCACGCGTGGGCCGGAAAGGTAGAGGTTGGCCTCGCCGGGCGGTGGCGCCAGCACCTTGTGCAAGAGACGCGGCGGCTCCTCGATGCTGCCCGCGATCAGCGTTGCGACGCAATCGGCAAAGCCGGTATGCACGACGCTGAGCGCCGCGGGCGGAATGCTCTCGAGCCTGACGCTGGCAACGAAACCACCGAGGGACTTGGTCAACGCTTGAGACATCTGGCTCTCCGTGACGCTCGATTTTTGCGTCCCGCCCACTACTGTCGCCGAACAAGCGAGCGATGACAACCTTCCTGCGGCCTCGTCCTGCCAACCTCCTCGGCTTGGTTTGGGCGCGTGGGACTGGGGCGGGCGGCGCCAAACCCATCCGCCGCCTGCGACGGCGCGCTGGGCGCCCCGGGGCGCGGGGCCTAGACGAGCTTGCCGCGGGCCGCCACCGGCAGCACCTCCACGATCCGCTCCCCCCGTACCGCAATCAGGCGATCGAACATGTTGACGACCACGCAAACGTGGTTGGGCACCACGCGAACCACCTCGCCGACCTTGGGCCGGTCGTTGCTGCGCGAAAGATCCAGGAACCCGTGCTCCTCGGCGAAGGCGCAAATCCTGGCCTGCGGGTACTCCAAGATCAAGCCGAAGCCAGCGTCCAACCCGCCCGTGTCGGCCGTAAGCGTCTTGGAGCCGGCGTCGAGAATGCCGCGCTCGGCAGCGGCGCGGCTGACGACCGTAGTGTAGACGCTGAGGGCGCAGTCGTCCGCGTTAGCGGCCCCACACGCCAGCATCATGCGGTCGTTGAAGATGTAGGTACCGGCACGATGCTCAGTGGCCTCGGCCAGCTGGCCCATATTGACAAGGTTGGGTGTGCCGCCGGTCGAGACGATGCGGGGCTCGAGCCCGGCCTCGCGCACGCCGCCAAGCGCCTCGTTGTAGAAGCGTTGCGTCTGCGGCCAGGACTGCTCGGTGGGATAGAACAGGAAGCCGGCGAACTGCAGGTCGGGATCCTGCTTGATGAGCCGCGCCAGTTCGATGGCCTCTTGCGGCCGCTCCACGCCAGCGCGCTGGCGTCCCGTATCGCATTCGATCAGGACGCCGAGCGGCCGCCCGGCAATCTTGCCGGCCCGGGCGAGGCCGGCAACAACGGTGGGATTGTCGGCGGTGGCGGTGACCGTCACGCGCTTCAGCAGGGCGCCGAGCCGGCCGATCTTTGCCTCGCCCAGCAGGTTGTAGCTGATGAGGATATCATCGATACCGCCGTCGGCCATCACCTCGGCCTCGCCGAGTTTCTGACAGGTGATGCCCCTGGCGCCGGCGGCGAGCTGCATTCGGGCGAGCACGGGGCTCTTGTGCGTCTTGATGTGTGGGCGGTTCGCCACCCCTGCAGAATCGCATAGCTGTTGTACGCGCCCGATGTTCTGCTCCACCCGGTCGAGATCGATCACGGCGGCGGGCGTGCCGAAGTCGTTGGCGATCTGTGATTTTAGCCGCTCAAGGCTCATGGCCTAAACCCAATTTGGTTGGCAGAACAACACGATCCATAAGTGGCGGGGCGCGCGAGCACATAAGACCTCACGCGCCACCGACGCGGGCGCGGCAAAGGCCGAGCATAGCAGCGGCCGCCGCGCTTCAGCGTGCCGCCGTGCGCTCGAACTGGCGCAGCATGGCGTTGCTGCGGGCGACGCCTTCGTCGAGGGCGGCCTTGGCCGACTTCTTGCCCGCCAGCGCCGCCTCGATCTCCTCGGCCCAGACATCGCGCAGCTGCACCATGTTGCCGAGCCGCAAGCCGCGCGAATTCTCCGTCGGCTCCTTGTTGGTGAGCTCAAGCAGCGGCGTTTCAAGGTAGGGGTGCTCCTTGTAGAAGCCCGACGCCTTGGTCTTTTCGTAAGCCGCCTTGGTGATCGGCAGATAGCCCGATTTGGTGTGCAGCTCGACCTGTCGGTCCGTGTCGGAAAGGAAGCTGAAGAACTTCGCCACACCCTTGTACTCGGCCGCGCTCTTGCCGCCCATCACCCATAGCGAGGCCCCGCCGATGATGGAGTTCTGCGGTGCTCCGGCAACGTCGGCATAGTAGGGCATCGGCGCACTGGCGAAGTCGAACTTGGCATTGGCGCGCACATTGCCAAAAAATGCCGACGAGGTCAGGAAGATCGGGCACTCGCCCGAGGTGAAGCGGCCCTCGCCGGTATTGGTGCGCCCCGAATAGTCGTAGGTCTTGTCTTTCTGCAGCTCGACCAAGTTCTCCAGATGTTTGATGTGCAGCGGAGAATTGAACTTCATTTCCGTGTCCCAGCCGTCCATGCCGTTGGCTTTACTGGCGAGGGGAATGTTGTGCCAGGCCGAGAGCTGCTCGAGGTTGACCCAAGTCACCCAGGCGTTGCCAAAGCCGCAGTTGGCATAGCCGGCCGCCTTGAGTTTCTTGGCCGCGTCGAACACCTCGGGCCAGGTCTTGGGCGGTTTTTCCGCATCGATGCCGGCTTTTTTGAAGGCATCCTTGTTGTACCACATCACGGTGCTGGACGAATTGAATGGAAACGACAGCATCTCGCCTTTGCTGGTGGAATAGTATCCGGTGATGGCCGGCAAATAGGCCTTGGGATCGAACGCCTCGCCCGCCTCCTTCATCAGGACGTGCACCGGTTTGACCGCGCCGGTCGCCGCCATCATGGTGGCGGTGCCGACCTCGAACACCTGCATGATGTGCGGTGCCTGGCCGGCACGGAATGCGGCGATGCCGGCGTTCATGGTGTCGGGATAGCTGCCCTTGTAGCTCGGAACGACCTTGTAATCCTTCTGCGTGCCGTTGAAGTCGTTTGCCAATTTGACGATGAGATCGTTGTTGGCCCCCGTCATGGCGTGCCACCACTGAATCTCGGTCTGCGCCGAGGCGCTACCCGCGGCAACGCAAAGCAGGCCCGCGCTCAGCCAGCTCCAGCCAAAATGCCTTTTCATTTCTGCTCCTCCTGATGCGACCTTCACGCCTTTTTTTCCTCGTGGCGGGAGTGGTGGCTAGCTTTCCTGCATGACAAGGGCGCGACAGCGCGCCGGCCGCAAACTAGCGCAAGGCGCCCAAGCTTTGGAAGGCCACCCGACGCTGGCAGCGGCGGGCTTGCCCTTTGGCGGCGGCGCGCAAAGCCGCGCGCCGCCGCCAACTTGCCGCCGCACGCCCGTTTGCAACTGCCGGCCAACCGGCGGCGCAGAAAATCAACCCTCCGATCGGCCCAGCCTCGCCGCTGTCCTGCCCGCCTTGGCGCCGGCCCACCGCCGCCCCGGCGAGGCAGGCCGTAGCCCTTGACAGAGCAAGGCATCTTGGCTATCTCCCAGCGGCCAGTTGGCACTCGTTGTGGTAAAGTGCTAACAGCACCCAAGTGGTCCCAGCGCGTGACCCCTCAAGTCGTATAACCCACTGAAACGGAGAGAGTTTTTCGATGAAGTTTCGTCCTCTGCACGACCGTGTCGTCGTGCGCCGTGTCGACAGCGAAACCAAGACGGCCGGCGGGATCATCATTCCGGATACCGCCGCCGAGAAGCCTCAACAGGGCGAGGTGATCGCCGTCGGCCCAGGGGCCCGCGACGAGAGCGGCAAGATCGTCCCGATCGATCTCAAGCCGAAGGACAAGGTGCTGTTCGGCAAGTGGTCGGGCACCGAGGTCAAGATCGACGGCCAGGAACTTCTGATCATGAAAGAGAGCGACATCATGGGGGTGCTCGAGAAGTAGTCCGCAAGACGGAGCGATGGCGCGGGGGCGCCGCGGGTTCCCCAAGCGCCGCCGACTTCAATCCCGCGATCTGAAACAGTCGAAGATCCACGTTTTCAGGAGTTAGCTCACTATGGCTGCGAAAGACGTCAAATTTTCTGCCGAAGCACGCGAGCGCATGTTGCGCGGCGTCGATATCCTCGCCAACGCCGTCAAGGTCACGTTGGGCCCCAAGGGTCGCAACGTCGTGCTCGAGAAGTCGTTCGGCGCACCGCGCACCACCAAGGACGGCGTAACCGTTGCCAAGGAAATCGAGCTTGAGGACAAGTTCGAGAATATGGGCGCGCAGATGGTGCGCGAGGCTGCCCAGAAGACCAATGACATCGCCGGCGATGGTACCACGACGGCCTGCGTGTTGGCGCAAGCCATCGTGCGCGAGGGCATGAAGGCGGTGGCTGCCGGGATGAACCCGATGGATCTGCGCCGCGGCATCGACAAGGCGGTCGCGCAAGTCGTCGAAGACATCGAAAAGCGCGCCAAGAAGGTCAAGAATAGCCAAGAAGTCGCCCAGGTTGGCACCATTTCGGCCAACGGCGAGAAGGCGATCGGGGACATGATCGCCGATGCCATGCAAAAAGTCGGCAACGAGGGCGTCATCACGGTCGAGGAAGCCAAGAGCCTCGAGAGCGAGCTCGACGTGGTCGAGGGTATGCAGTTCGATCGCGGCTATCTGTCGCCCTATTTCATAACCAACGCCGACAAGATGATCGCCGAACTCGAGGAGCCCTACCTGCTCGTCCACGAGAAGAAGCTCGCGACCCTGCAGCCGCTACTGCCGGTGCTCGAGGCGGTGGTGCAAACCGGCAAACCGCTTCTTATTATCGCCGAGGAAGTCGAGGGTGAGGCCTTGGCGACGCTGGTCGTCAACAAGCTGCGCGGCGGGCTCAAGGTCGCCGCCGTGAAGGCCCCCGGTTTCGGCGACCGGCGCAAGGCCATGCTTGAGGACATCGCCATCTTGACCAACGGTCAGGTGATCAGCGAGGACCTCGGCATCAAGCTTGAGAATGTCTCTCTCGACATGCTCGGCAAGGCCAAGCGCGTACGCGTCGAGAAGGAGAACACCACCGTCATCGACGGCGCCGGCAAGAAGAAGGAAATCGAGGGTCGCGTGGCCCAAATCAAGGCACAGATCGAGGAGACCACGTCCGACTACGATCGTGAGAAACTCCAGGAGCGCCTGGCCAAGTTGGCCGGCGGCGTGGCGGTCATCAAGGTCGGCGGTGCCACCGAAGTCGAGGTGAAGGAGCGCAAGGATCGCGTCGACGACGCGCTCAATGCGACCCGCGCCGCGGTTGAGGAGGGTGTCGTGGTCGGCGGTGGCGTGGCGCTCTTGAAGGCGGCGCAGGCCATTACCGTCAAGGGTGACAACGAGGATCAGGACGCCGGCATCAATATCGTCAAACGCGCGCTGCAGTCCCCGATCCGTCAGATCGCCGAGAATGCCGGCGTCGAGGGATCGATCGTGGTCGGCAAGGTTCTGGACGGTCGCGGCGCCGCCTTCGGCTACGACGCGCAGAATGCCGAGTACGGCGACATGTTCGAGAAAGGCATCATCGATCCGGCCAAGGTTGTGCGCACGGCTCTGCAGGATGCAGCCTCGATTGCCGGCCTGCTCATCACCACCGAGGCCGGCGTTGCCGAGGCACCGAAGAAAAAGGACGCGCACGCCGGGCACGCACACGGCGGCATGGGCGGCATGGACATGTAAGGCTGCCCACCGCCTACGTCTGCAATCGGGCCGCCCGCGCTTCGGCATGGGCGGCCGTTTCTTTCGGCGCACGCTCGGCTCTCACAAGCTTGGCCGCTGCGACGGGCCAGGCCTCTGGCAGATCAAGCCTGTTGCAGGCGGCCGCGCCCGCGCCTTGCCGCGCGCTCGGCGTTCCATCGCCCTTGCCCCGGCCCATATCTGTCACTATTCAAGGCACGGGGTGCGCACCACCTGATGGAAGGTTGGCATGCCGAGCCGGCGGCGGATGATGCAGTTGCTGGGGGCCGCCTCGGCGGCGGCCGCGGGCGGTTGGGCCGTGCTGGCACCCAGCCGCAGCAACGCCTATTACCGCGGCCCCGTGTCGGACCATTTCGATGGCACGGTGTTCTTCAATCCAGGCGGTGTCAAACCAAAGAACCAGTTGGCCATCCTCAAATGGCAGCTCACCGATCGAGGCGTTGCCTGGCCGGATGCCTTCGCAAGCCCGTTTCAACCCGATCGGCCACCGCCCCGCTTCGCTGGGGCGGGGGCGCGTATTACCCACGTCGGTCACGCTTCATTCCTGATCCAGACGCACGGCCGCAATATTCTGCTTGATCCCGTCTGGGCCGAACGCGCCAGCCCGCTGAGCTTCCTCGGACCGCGCCGGGTAAATGCGCCTGGCATCGCCTTCGAGGCGCTGCCGCACATCGACATCGTCCTCATTACCCACAATCACTACGATCACATGGATGTGGCGACGCTGGGCGCGCTCTGGCAGCGCTTCCGTCCTCGCATGGTGACCCCGCTCGGCAACGACACCATCTTGCGCAACAGCATCCCTGGGCTCGAGGCCCGAGCCTTGGACTGGGACGCGCGCGTCGATCTGGACGGCGGCATTGGGGTGCACGTCGAGCCGACCTTGCACTGGTCGGCGCGCGGCACCAGCGACCGCCGGCACGCTCTGTGGGCAAGTTTCGTTTTGGCAGCCGGAACGCAACGGATCTATTGCGTTGGCGACAGCGCTTACGGCGACGGATCAAGCTTCCGCCGCGTGCGTCAGCGCCATCCTCGTCTGACGCTGGCGTTGCTGCCGATCGGTGCCTACGAGCCACGCTGGATCATGCGCAACAATCATATGAATCCCGAGGAGGCGCTCGAGGCATTGGAACTGTGTGGGGCTGAACGCGCGCTGGGGCATCACTGGGGCACCTTTCGGCTCACCAACGAGGCCGTCGACGAGCCGCCCCAACGCTTGTCGGCGGCGCTGGCGCGCGCCGGGGTCGCGGCGGGCCGCTTCCTCGCCGCCCGCCCTGGGCAGGTCGTGCTCTTGTCGTGACGGTCGAGCCTGGTGCGATAAGGCACGAAGGTGTGGGGCTGCCCGGCACCGAACTCGGCCGTATCGCCTGTGCGTGTCCCGTACCGGGGCTCGCGGGCGGGCTTTGCCGACGCGCTCCTGGCTCCGGCGGGTGCGGGCTAGATGACGCTCACCTGCAAGTCGCCGATGCCATCGATGTGGCCCTGCAGGCGATCACCCCGCTTGGTGGCGCCAACGCCGGCGGGCGTTCCGGTGAAGATCAGGTCCCCGCCTTTAAGGGCGAACAGTCCCGACAGAAAGGCGATCTGGTGCGGAATGTCCCAGATCATCTGGTTGAGATTACCGCTTTGCTTGCGCTCACCGTTGACCTCGAGCCAGATTGCGCCCTGGCTCGAGTTCTCCACGTGCTGGGCCAACACCAGCGACGAGCAGGGCGCGGAATGCTCGAAGGCCTTGCCTACCTCCCATGGACGCTGCAACCGCTTGGCTTCGGCTTGCAAATCGCGCCGCGTCATGTCGATGCCGACGGCATAACCGAACACGTGCTTCATGGCGTCGGCCGGCCTGATGTCGACCCCGCCGGATTTTAGCGCCACCACCAACTCGATCTCGAAGTGGACGTCCGTGCTGGCCGCAGGATAGGGAAAGGTGCCGTCGGTCGCGACGTTGTCGGCGTTCTTCTGAAAAAAGAAGGGCGGTTCCTTGTTGGGATCATGCCCCATTTCGACGGCATGGTCCGCATAGTTGCGCCCCACACAATAAATTCGGTGGATAGGAAAGAGTTTGTCCGAGCCACGAATGGGCAGCGTCGGTAGGGCAATGGGTGGGAAGGCGTAGGTCATGATAGCGTACCGCTTTCGGGGCAAGGTTCGCGGGCGTTGGTAGGGCATGCTGCGTCCGCGCGCAAGCGGGTGTCCGCCACAAACTGGCCGCGGGGCAAGCCCCAACCGGTCCTTGGCTGCGGCGCTGGCCGCGGCGCGCCCGGCTTGGCTGCTGCGCTGCGAGATGAGCGAGGAAGGAGCATGTTTCCACTATCGCACATGTTGAAGTCATTCGTGCGCAAGGGCACCCTTAAGGTCATCGATGCCGATGGCAACGCGCACGTCTTTGCCGGCGGGCCCGGCCCGAGCGTAACCATGCGCCTCAGCGATCGCACCCTTTACCGCAAGCTTTTTTTCAATCCCGAACTGCATGCGGGGGAGGCCTATATGGACGGCCGCCTCAGCTTCGAAGGCTCAACGCTGCGCGATTTTCTCACCCTCTTTTCCGTCAATCGGTTGGCGCTCGGTGCCTACCCGCTGCAAAACCTTCTGCGCCGCATCTCGCGCGGGCTCAAGCGCTTCCAGCAGGCCAATCCGATCGGCAAGGCAGAGAAGAACGTTGCCCATCACTACGACCTCGGCAACGACTTTTATCGTCTGTTCCTCGACCAGGGCATGCAGTACTCCTGCGCCTACTTTCTCTCCGACAGCGATAGCCTCGAGGAGGCGCAACAGAACAAGTTGCGGCTGTTGGCCGCCAAGCTCAATCTCCGGCCAGGACTGAGGGTCCTCGACATCGGTAGCGGTTGGGGCGATCTGGCGCTCTATCTTGCGCGCCTCGAAGACGTCGACGTCACCGGCGTCACCCTGTCGCGCGAGCAGTACGCTCTCGCCAACGAAAAGGCACGCGCTGCCGGCCTTGGCGATCGGGTGCGCTTTGAGTTGCGCGACTATCGTCAGGTGACGGAGCCATTCGACCGCATCGTCTCGGTCGGTATGTTTGAGCACGTTGGCGTCCGCCACTATCGCGAATTCTTCGCCAAGGTGAGAGCGCTCCTGGATCCCGACGGGGTCATGCTCCTGCATTCCATCGGGCACATGTCCCCTCCCGGTACCGCCAGCCCTTGGCTCAGGAAATACATTTTTCCCGGCGCCTATTCGCCGGCCCTCTCCGAGGTGTTCACCGCCGTCGAGCAGGAGAGCCTGTGGGTGACAGACCTCGAGTTCCTTCGGCTCCATTACGCCAAGACCCTCAATCATTGGTGTCGGCGCTTCGAAGCCAACCGCGCCAGGATCGCCCAGATGTACGACGAGCGCTTTTGCCGCATGTGGGAGTTTTATCTGATCAGCGCGGAAATGATGTTCCGCACGGGCAGCCAGCTGGTCTTTCACATGCAGCTTGCCCATAAGCGCGATGCGGTACCGATCGTGCGCGACTACGTCACCGACCTGCAGCGCAAATACCGGGAGATGGAGGCCCACATGGCGATCCGTCCCTTCGCGAAAGCCGACGGCTAAGCCGCGCTCGCCAAGTTGTGATGAGCGGAAAAGGCGCGACGCTGTCGTTTTTGTTCATAGGGCGCTGCCGACAACGTTGGTCCGCATTTTTGCAGCATTACGGTGTCAGCATGCTCACGCCCCCGCCGCGCCTGCAGCTCTTGCCTGCCATCGCCCTCTTGCTCCCGTGCCTGGCCGCGACCGCGGAGGCCCACGGGGGTGGGCACGGCTCCGGCATGCGGTCCCTCGGCCGCCCGGCAGCCGCCAGCGTGACGGCGCCAATGCCCGAACGTACGGCGCCGGGCGCGGGCGCGGCCGCAACCGGCAGCG
>DASTMQ010000489.1:0-19317 GCA_035714005.1 Hyphomicrobiaceae bacterium | reverse complement strand
GACATCGCCTCGGTGGTGGCCTTCGACCATGCCGCCCAGCTGCTCGTTGCCGCCCAGCGGGTCAGCGACCGGGAGGTCTTCATCCAGCGGATCGAACGCATCGCCGCCGGCGGCAGCACCGCCATCCACGACGGCGTCGTGCTTGGCGCCGGCGAGCTCCGCAAGTTCAAGGATCCGGGTCGCCTCAACCGACTAATTCTGCTTTCGGACGGCCAGGCCAATGTCGGCCCGCGGCACCCGGCCGAGTTCGCGGCGCTCGGGGCGGCGCTGCTGGCCGAGGACATCTCGGTCACCACCATCGGCCTTGGTGCTGGCTACAACGAGGATCTAATGTTCGAGCTCGCCCGCGCCAGCGACGGCAATCACGCCTTCGCGCGCGCGGCCGCCGACCTCGGAGCAATCTTCAATCGCGAGTTCGACGACGTGCTGGGCTCCTGCGCCCAGACCGTGGCCATCGACATCGACCTTGAACCCGGCGCCCGCGCGCTGCGCACCCTGTCGCGGGAGGGCACAGTTGAGGGCGGGCGCGCGAGCTTCCGTCTCAATCAGGTCTATGCCGGCGCCGAGCACTATGTGCTGCTGGAGCTCGAGCTGGACCAGGGCCTGACGGCGGCGGTGGGCGAGCGGGTGCTCGGGGTCGTCACTGTCAGCTATTGGCAGCCGAGCAGCCAATCTCGCCAGACGTTGACCACGCCGATCCGCGTCAGCATCAGCGCTTCGAAGGAGGCGGTGGCTGCGGGGCGCGATCGGAAGGTCGAGGAGGCGGTGCTGGAGCAGGTGACGCGTCAGCGCGCGCAACAGGCCATCAAGCTCAAGGATGACGGCAACGCCGGCGAGGCTCGACAATTGCTGCTGCAGAACAGCAAGGAGCTCGAGGCCTTTTTGGCGACCGCCCCGACGGCGCCCGCGCGTTTGCTCGAACTCAACAAGCAGTACCAGGCGCTGACGGCACCGGCCGGCAAGGCGGCCAGCGAGCGCAAGGTCTTGCGCGCGCTCGAAATCCCAGCGGCGGGCAGCGCCACTCGCTACTAAGCGCCAACGCGCCTCCTCGGCCGCATGCTGTTGGCGTGAACGGGCCGATTTGGACGCCCGTTGTAAGGCCACCAGGGCGAGGCTGGTGGCCCGGCGCTGCCACCGGCCTCGTCTCGCGGTGTGCGCGCGGGGACACGTGCAGGGCGCGCGCAAAGGCACGTTCATAAGTGCATTCATGAAAGCGGGTTCAGGCTGTGCCTGCCTGGCCTGCATGAAGCGCCTGCGGGGGGCGCCTTGCACGGGCCTCGAGCACCCGCGAGGCCTCATTGGCTCGCGCTGATGCCCGCCTCGCGGATCAGCTTGGTCCAACGCTCCACGTCGCGCTTGATCAGCGCCTCGGTCTCGGCCGGCGACAGGTTGAGCAGCCGGCCGCCGGTGTTGGCAAACAGCGCCGCCACTTCGGGGTCGGCCAGGACCTTGCTCAGCTCGACGCGCAGTCGCGCCAGCGTTGCCGCCGGCACGGCCGCCGGCGCAAACAGGCCAAACCAGCTTTCCATATCGAGCCCCGCCACGCCCGTCTCCGCCACGCTCGGCACCTGCGGATGCATGGGTTGGCGCGCCCTTGAGGAGACCGCCAACGCCCGCACGCTGCCGGCGTCGACCTGCGCGCGGGCGGTGGAGGAGATATCGAAAAAGAGATCGACGCGCCCACCCAGCACATCCTGATAGGCCGCCTGCGCACCGCGGTAGGTGACGTGCGTCAGCTTGATGCCTGCCAGCTGCGCCGTCACGGCCATGGCGATGTGCTGGCCCGAGCCGCGTCCTGCCGACGCGTACGTGACCTGCTCGGGGTTGGCCCGGGCGAAGGCCACGAGGTCGTTCAGGTCCTTGTGCGGCAGATCTTTGCGCGCCACCAGGGTGTAGGACCATGTCACCGCTAGCCCGACGGGCACGAAGTCGCGCAGCGGATCATAGGCGAGCCTGTCGTAAAGCCCCGGGTTTAAGGCGATGTTGGAGAGCGCCCCCAACAGCAGGGTGTAGCCATCGGCAGGCGCCTTGGCCGCCGCCTCGGTACCGACCAGCGTGCCCGCGCCTGGCCGGTTTTCCACCAGCAACGGCTGGCCGAGCAGCGGGGATAGGCGATCGGCCAGGACGCGGGCCACCGTATCGAAGCCGCCACCCGGCGGCTGCGGCACGATGATCTTGATGGCCCGCTCCGGGTAGGTTTGCGCCAGCGCCGGCCCTATCAACACCCACGCCGTCAGTAAAACCAGCAGCCAGCGCCTAGATCGCACGTTTGCCCCTCCCTAACTTGACCCGCCGCTTTCGCGCGGCCTCGGAAACGAGTATGACCGCGCATCGACGTCGCGCACAACCGAGCCAGCCTCCGGCGAACATGGCACTTTTCAAGCTTCGCATCGAGGCCACCGATGCCGATGCCGGGCGCACCGCGGCGGGCCTGTTGGGCGAACTCGTCGCGCCCGAACCGCTCGCCGTTACGCTGTTCGAAGCCCGGCCGCCGCGCTTCACGGTCGAGGCCTACTGGGACACGGAGCCGCCGATGGCACGGCTGGCACAAGCGCTCGCCGATGTCGTCGGTCTCGGCGCCCCTGCGCTGGAAGCCGTTCCCGACCTCAACTGGGTGGCCTTGTCGCAGGCGGCCCTGCCGCCGATCGAGGCCGGCCGTTTGCTGGTGCACGGCAGCCACGATCGCGCACGCTTCGCCCTACGGCAAACCGCCATCGAGATCGATGCGGGTGAGGCGTTCGGCACCGGTCACAATCCGACCACGGCCGGTTGTCTCGTTGCCCTTGATGCCCTGAGCCGGCGCAGGAGCTTCCGGCGTGTCCTCGACCTGGGCTGCGGCACGGGAGTGCTCGCCATTGCCGCAGCGCGGCTCATGGCCCATGCCCAGGTGTTCGCGGTCGACAATGATCCGATCGCCACGGCGGTCGCGCGCGCCAACGCGCGCCTCAACCGAACGGGGCGTCGCCTCACCATCCTCAACGCCAACGGCTTCGCACACCCGAGCCTGCGCCGAGCGCGACCCTTCGATCTCGTGCTTGCCAACATTTTGCCGCGTCCGCTGGTGCGGCTCGCCGCGCCGATGCGCCGCACCATTGCTGTCGGCGGCTTTGCCGTCCTCTCAGGCCTATTGAACCATCAGGCCCGCGAGGTCGCCATGGCCTATCGTGCTGCGGGCTTTCGTCTGGCGGGCTGGGAGCGGCGCGCCGGCTGGTCGATCCTGACGCTGCAGCGCGGCTGACCCCGGCGCGAGGTGGCTAAATCGCCACCTCGATTAGATAAGGCCCGCCGGACCGCAGGCCCGCGCTCAATGCCTTCATCAACTGCTCGCAGTCTTTGGCGCGTATGGCCTCCACCCCCATGCCACGGGCAAGGCTCACCCAATCGAGGTCCGGGCGGCGGAGCGAAAGCATGTCCACCGCGCGCGGCCCCGGGTTCTTGACGCCGACGTTGGTCAGTTCACCGCGCAAAATGTTATAGCTGCCATTGGCAAGGATCAGCACGGTAACGTCGAGCCCTTCCCGGGCCATCGTCCACAGCGACTGCAGCGTGTACATGGCGCTGCCGTCCCCCTCCAGCGCAATCACCTTGCGCTCGGGACAGGCGATGGCGGCGCCGATCGCCACGGGCATGCCGTAGCCGATCGACCCACCCCTGTTGTTGAGCCAATCATGCGGCGGCGCGCCGGCGGTCTCGGGAAAGAATTCGCGGCCCGTGCTGACGCTTTCGTCAACCACAATGGCATTCTCCGGCAGCATGGCGCCGAGGATCGAGGCGATGGCGGCGGGCGTAATGGCGCCGCCCGGAAGCGCCGGCCGCCGCGGCGCGGCCAAGCCGGTGGGTGCCATCGCGGTGGCCCCGAGCTCGGCCGCCAACGCCTCAAGCGCCCCTTCGATGTCCTCGTCGAGGCCCGCGAGCGTGCTGGCGTGGGTGCCCTCGGCCATCAACAAACTGGGCTTGTCGGGATAGGCAAAAAACGCCACCGGTTGGCGGGCGCCGACCAGCACGAGGTTGCCTGCGGCGCGCATGACGGCGAGTGCCTTGTCGACGACATAGGGTATGCGCTCGACCTGAACGCGCCCGGCGCCGCGCTCCAGTCGGGCGTTGGCGCCCTCAGTTAGCAGGCCGCAGCCGGTTTTGGCGGCGATCTTGCCGGCCCATTCGAGAGAGCGCTGACGCAGGGCGGGGCCGCCCAGCAGCAAAGTGGCGCGCGCGCCGGAGCGCAGCATTGCCGCGGCCGCTTCGATGGCGGCAGGCGGAACGCTTCGGACCGGCGCCGACGGCGCGGGCTCGGCGATGCCGTCGGCGGCAGTCCAGGCCGTGTCGGCGGGCAAAATGAGGGTGGCGATCTGCCCGGGCGTCTGCCGCGCGGCGGCAATTGCCAGCGCCCCATCGCTTGCCAGGCTCGCCGCGTTGGGCGAGGTCTTGACCCAATGCGACATCGGCGCAGCCAGACCCTCGATGTCGGAGGTGAGTGGGGCGTCATGGGCAATATGATAGGTGGCGTGCTCGCCGACGATGTTGACGATGCCTGAGTTGGCTTTCTTGGCGTTGTGCAGATTGGCGAGCCCGTTGGCGAGGCCTGGTCCCAAGTGCAACAAGGTTGAAGCCGGCTGCCCGCGCATGCGGTAGTAACCGTCGGCGGCACCCGTGACCACGCCTTCGAATAGGCCCAGCACGCAGCGCATGCCCGGCACCTTGTCGAGGGCCGCAACAAAGTGCATTTCCGAGGTGCCCGGATTGGTGAAGCAGACGTCCACGCCCCCGGCAAGCAGGGTGCGCACCAGGCTCTCCGCCCCGTTCATGCTGCCCATGGCTGTTGACGCTCCATCGTGACATCGCGCTGGAGGTCGCCTGTAATCGGCCTACCCTTGGGAGCACCGACCCGCCTCCGCCGGGGCGCCATATCATCGTTCCGGGTCGGCATGAAAGAAAAACACCGCCGCCGTCGAGATCTTGGTGGCACGCCGCGGCGCGCCCCGCTAAACCGGCGCCGCCTAGAACGGGCTCAGGCCGAAGCTGAAGGCCTGCGTCTTGTCAAAGGGCTGCTTGACGATCGGGAAGGCATAGTCCGCCCTCAGCGCACCGAGCGGTGAATCCCAGGCCAAGCCCACGCCCACGGACGCGCGCGGGGCCAGCGAATTGCCGGCAAGACCCGGAAGCGATGCCGCCGTCTTATTGACACCCCAGAGCGAGCCGGCATCGGCGAATACGGCGCCGCGCAGACCGAAATCCTGCGGCAGGCCGGGGATCTGGAACAACAGTTCGGCGGTCGTGGCGAAATACATGCGCCCGCCCAGCGCGTCTTTATTGGCGCTCAGGATATCGCGCGGTCCGATGCCGGAATAGGCAAAGCCGCGCACGCTCTCGCTGCCGCGATAGAACAGATCGAGGAGGCGCACGTCCTGCCCTCCCCAACCGCCAACCACGCCGCCGGTGACGCGACCTGCCGCCGTGATCGTATCGGAAACGGGATAGTAGCCGCGAGCCTCGCCCGTTGAGCGCAGATAGCGCACATCGCCGCCGACGCCGGCGAGATCCTGCGATAAGGTGTAGTAGACGCCCTCGGTCGGTCGCCGCTTGTTGTTGCGCGTATCGTAAGCCAAGCTGTAGCCGACGGAGGAGGTGTCATAGGTGTCGGAGGAAACATTGGGAAAACCCGGCACCGCCTCCTTGATCGCGGCCGATGCATTGGCGCCGACGTCGTAAATGGTGTTGCGCGAGAACGTGTAATTGACGCTGCCCGACCATTCATCGGTGATCTGATAGCCAAGCCGCAGGTCGCCGCCGACCCGCTGGCTCTTGAAAGACGACTGCGTCGTGTAGTCGGTATCCTTGTAGAAGAGGTCAAAGCCGCCGGCGAAATTGCTGCCGAACAAGCGTGGTTCGGTGAAGCCGAGTTCAGCCTGGAGGCGCGTGGTGCTGCCCGCAAGCTTGACGCGCAACGCTTGGCCGTTGCCGAAGAGATTGCGTTCGGTCACCGAAATATCGCCGACGATGCCTTCCGAGCTCGAGTAGCCGGCGCCGAAGGCGATGTTGCGCGTGTCGTCCTCAATCACCTCCACCGTAATGACGACGCGATCCGGGCTCGAGCCCAGCTTTCGCTTCAGCGTGACCTTCTTGAAAAAGCCCAAGGCCTGCACGCGCTTGCGGGCCCGCTCGAGGACAAAGGCGTTGACCACGTCGCCCTCGGCGAAGCGCAGCTCGCGGCGGATGACAAAGTCCTTGGTCTGGCTGTTGCCGGCGACCTCGATGCGCTCGATATATACCGGCGTACCCTCCTTCACCTCGATGGCCATGGTGATGGTGCGGCTCGCCTCGTCGCGCTTGGGCACAACGCGAACGTTGGCGGCGGCGTGGCCTTGATCGCTCAACATCAGCGTCATGCGCTCGACGGACTTTTCCACCTGCTCCGCACTGTAGGTGGCGCCCGGCTTGATCGTGACGGAGGATTGCAGCGATGCCGTATCGACCTTGGCGATGCTTGATTGGATCGTGGTCGGCCCGAAGGCGTAACGCTCGCCTTCCTCGATCGTGAACGCGATCGCATAGCCGGTGCCCTGCTCGTTCTTGGTTGCCTCCGCCGTTACCACCCGCACATCGGGAAAGCCGTTCTTGAGGTAGAACTGCCGCAGCAGGTCCTGATCCTGCTTGATGCGCTCAGGATCGTAGAAGGCGGCCGTTTTCAGGATATCGAACCAGCCCGATTGACTGGTGGTGATGACGTCGCGCAGCTGGCGATCGGTAAAGCTTCGATTGCCCATGAAGACGATATTGTCGACCTTGGTGACCGCGGCCTCCTTGATGGCGAACACGAGCGCGACCTGCCCGTCCGTACGCTCCTTGAGCTTTGGTTCGACCTCGGTCGCGAGCCTGCCCTGGCTGCGGTAGAAGTCACGCACCTTGAGGGCATCGGCGTGCGCCTTGGCCGCCGTGTAGCGCGCCCGCGCCTTGAGCGCGAGCAGCGGCTCGAGCTTGGTTTTGTCGGCGTTGGCATTGCCTTGGAAGGCGATGCTGGCGATCACTGGATTTTCCGTGACGCTGATCACGAGTTTGCCGCCTTTGCGGTCGATGCGCACGTCGGAGAAAAGCCCGGTGGCAAACAGCGCCTTTAGAGCCTCGTCGATCTGGGCGGGCGTAACCGTGCCTCGGTTGCCAGGGTGGAGATGGCTGCGGATCGAGGCGGCATCGACCGTGCGGTTGCCCACCACCTCGACGGCGCCGATGTTGTCGGCGGCCAATGCCCGGCCCGGCAGCAGGTAGACGAGGGCCAGCACCAAAAGCGCCACCCGGCTCTTCCACAATCGGCAATGCACGCGAAAATGCACGCGAACTCGCGTCCCTTGAATGCCGAGGGCGGCTCTTTCACTCATCCCTCGAGCCCAGCCTTAAGCGTTTGATGTAAATTGTAATCTGGGCGGGATTGGGTAAGCCGCGAGGCCTTTCATGGGCGCCCCCTGCCGGAAAGCCGCCCCCGCGCCGGCCACCGCAGGCCTAAGGCGCGGCCCCTGGCCCGACTTTCGGGGGCGACAAAGCCCTCCCGGCTCGGAGCCTCAGGCCAACCGGGCGTCCCGAGGCGGCGACAGACGCTGCCCGCCCCATTTTGCTCAATGCTGGCGCGACGCCCCCTTGAAAAGCCCTGCGCCGCCAATGCTGGAAGCTCTTGCAGCTGAGGCCGACGCGGCCGCCCGGGGGTAAAACCGTGGCGGCCCCGTTTGGCATGGCCCCCTAGGCGGGCGGCGCCACGGAAAGGCCGCGCACCTTGTGCTTTTCAATCAAGCGGCCGACAAAGCCCGAGGCCTTCATCTCCGCCACGAAATTGCGCAGATATTCGGCGGCAGCGCTGTTGCGACGCGCCGTCCCCACTGCCTGCTGTACGGCCGTGAACTGGCCATCGAGGATGCGCGCGCCAGGCAGTTTTTCCACGTCCGACAAGAGCCGCGGCCGCAGCCCTGCCAGCGCCCCGAGCTTGTCGGACACGAACTGCTCGTAGGCGCTGTCGAGCGTGCCCGATTTCACCAGTTCGGCCTGTTTGATGTTGCGATCGAGCCAGAGGCCGTAAGCGCTGCGACCGGTGACGGCAATACGCACCCCGGGACGGTCGACATCGGCGATCGACTTCAGGGGCGAGCCCGCCGGCACCAGATATGTTGCCTCGATCTCCACGTAGGCCGGGGTGAAGCTGATCTTTTCGGCGCGCTGCGGCTCGGCGCCGATCAAGCCAATATCCCAGGCGCCGGTATCTGCCATGTCCGCCAGCTCGCCCGGCGTCTTGTAGGTCACAAATCGCACCGGCACGCCCAGGCGCCGGGCGATTTCGCTGGCCATGTCCGGCGCCACGCCGACGGGATCCCCGGCCTCCGTCTTGCCCGTCACCAGCAGGAAATTCGATAGGTTGATGCCCGCGCGCAGCACGCCCGTCGGCGCCAACTCGGCTTTGACTTGTTGCGACATGAGCGCTTCCTCCTGCTTGGCCGCTGCTGATGGTGACGAGGCCGCCTGCGGCAATAGCCCGACGAGACTGATGCGATGAGGGCAATCCATCTGATCACGGCACTACCTCGCCACGGTCGAGCCGGCACTTTAACCGCTCATGGTCGGCAAACGCCAGCGGCGAGCGCCGGGCCTCGTTGCCAAGGAGCCGTTTGTCGCCGATCACAGCGCGCTTGCGGCACCCGTGGGACGCGCTGCGGCAGCCGCCGGATCGAGCCGCGGGCGGCACAGTAGCCGCCGCCAACTCAGGCCCGGCCCTCGCGCTCCATCGCCAGTTCCGCTTCAAGGCTGGCGACATCGCGGTTGATCGAGGCGACCGCCAGCGTTCGGCCGCCCAACCGATAGCGCACCAGGCAATCCTTCGCCGCCGGGTCGCCGGCAACGTCGACTTCGTCCCAACGCTCGGCGTGGCCTACGTAGTTGATCGCCACGTCGTAGTGCTGGCTCCAGAAAAACGGCACGGCCGTGTATGTTTGCCCTAGGCCCAGCATGTTTCGGGCGGCGACCTGCGCTTGGCGCTCGGCCACCACCCAATGCTCCACGCGCAGGCTGCCGCCGCCTCGCGGATCCGGCCAGCGGGCGATGTCGCCGGCAGCAAACACACCAGGGGCGCCGGTTTCCAGGCGGCCGTCGACAAGGACGCCGCGGTCGATGGGCAGCCCGGCCTGCTGGGCCAGCTCGAGGCGCGGCTTGACGCCGATACCGGCCACGACGAGATCCGCCTGAAGCCGCGTTCCGCTTTTCAGCTCGACATGCTTGCCGGTAATGGCGGTCGCGACATCCGGCAGGTGGAACACGACACCGTGTTCGAGATGCAGTGAGCGCACGACCTCGCCGAGTTGCGGCCCGAGCAGGCGCTGCATCGGCAGCGCCTCCGGCGCCACCACGTGCACCTCGAGGCCGCGGCCGCGCAGGGAGGCGGCAACCTCCAGGCCAATGAAGCTCGCACCCAAGACCACCGCCCGCTTGGCTGCCGCGGCGGTCGCGATGATGCTCTTGCAGTCGGCCAGCGAGCGCAGCACGTGGACGTGGGGCAGGTTCGCACCCGGAATCGATAGCCGCACGGGTTCGGCACCCGTCGCCAACAGCAACCGGTCGTAGGCAACCCTCTCGCCCCCGGCCAGCACCACCGCCTTGGCCCCGAGATCGACGGCCATGACATTGGCCTGCAGGCGCAGGTGGATGCCTTGCTCGGCATAGTAGGCGTCGGGTCGCAACGGCAGCCAATCCTCGGGCGCCTGCCCGGCCAGATAGTCCTTCGACAAGTTCGGACGATCGACGGGCGCCGCATCGTCGGCACTGAGCACGCTAACGGCGCCCTGATACTTGAGCCGGCGCAGCATTTCGGCGGCGGCGAAGCCCGCCGCCCCACCGCCCACGATGACGATGCGGTCGGGTGCGGTCGCGCTCCGAGGCGCCGTTTCGCGCTCCGGCTCGGTCGCCTTCTTGCGCTCTACAAAGAGGCGGCCATCGCGTTCTTCCACCTCCCAGCACGCCAGCGGCGAAAACGCCGGGGCATCGACCGCCTCGCCGCTGGCGAGGCTGAAACAGGCATGATGCCAAGGGCAGCGCACCGTGGCGCCGACCAGCAGCCCATCGGCAAGGGGGCCTCCGTAATGGGAACACTTGGCGTCGACGGCAAAGATCTCATTGCCGCAGCGCGCCAGCAGAACGGCGCTATCCCCGACGTGGCCCGCGAGCATAAGCCCATCGCCGAGCTCTTCGCTCGCGATACCCAGTGTCAGGTCGGGCCCGGCCGGCTGTCCCTGTGCAGATCCCATGACGACCTCCTGGGCGACCTCGTGGGTGGCCTCCTGCGCGACCTCCCGCTCCAGCCCCCTCGTCGCTCGGCCGTGCTCGGTCAGGTAGCATGGCATAGATGCACAAGGGCGCCAAAGGTTTCCCAGTCCCTCAAAGCACAGACCGAGGTGGGAACCAATCGTGGCCTCACACATCCAATGCCGCACAACCCCTAAGGCGAGAGGGCGAGCTATGAACGGGCTGGCAACAGACATTGAACCGCTTATTGCTGCCGCGGCACCCTTGAGCGCGGCGCGGCCTACAGCGAGGGATCGTCCGACGCGTGCGGAGGCCGAACGGGCGGTCGAGACCCTGATCCGTTGGGCCGGCGATGACCCCGGCCGTGAAGGGCTGCTCGACACGCCGGCCCGGGTGGTGCGCGCCTATCAGCAGTGGTTCGCCGGCTATCAGCAGGACCCGGCGCAGCATCTGCGGCGCACCTTCGAGGAGGTCGCCGGCTACGACGAGATGGTGGTGATGCGCGACATCGATTTTCAGTCCCACTGCGAGCACCACATGGCGCCGATCAGCGGACGGGTCCATATCGGCTACCTGCCACGCAACAAGGTGGTCGGCATTTCCAAGCTGGTGCGGCTGGTTGAGGTGTTTGCCGGGCGACTGCAGACGCAGGAAAAGCTGACGGCGCAAATTGCCGACACGCTCTATAGCGTCTTGGCGCCACACGGTGCGGCGGTGGTGGTGGAAGCCCGGCACGGCTGCATGACCAGCCGGGGCGTGCGCCAGCCGAGCGCGACGCTGCTCACCAGCCGCATGCTCGGCGTCTTTCGCGATCGGCCGGAGACGCGCCAGGAGTTCCTGGCGGCGGTCGACCTCGACGGGACGAAGCGGGCGGGTGTGGCCCGGCTGTAAGCAGCAAGGCGGCGTCATGGAAAATAGGCCAATGCCGAGGTTGGGCGCCCGGCCAGCAGCAACTTTGCCACGGGCGCGAAGACGCCGAGCTCGCCGAGGGTGCCGAGCCGAGGACATCGTCGAGAGGTCTATGCCGTTGCCATCGGCAGGCCGCGCGCAGTTCGCGCCCCGATCCAGCCTTCCACCTGGCCCCGAGCTCGAACCGACAGTGACCGGCACTTTTGACATTGCTGGCGAACGCTGTCGCCAAAGGACGCAAGCGCAACCGACGGGCGCGGCTCGCCGCCGGCACAAGCCGCCTGAGCCGGCACGGCGCCGGCGGACGGAAAGGAGGGGTAGCTCAAGCCCTGACTAGGAAGGCGCCCGGCGTTAGGTCAAGGTCCCGCCGGCGCTACCCGACCCTTTTGCCCCTAGGCTGCGCAAGGCTCGCAATTAGCTCGCTCAACAACGTCGGCGCCATCCATGGGCTCCTTTCCAAAACACCGACATCTTCATGCCGCAGTCGCTGCGCAGACGGGGCACGGCAGTCGGCCGCGCAACGACCGGGGTGGCCAACCCGCTCCATCCCAGTCGCGGCCCAGTCGCGGCCTTGGCGGCGGCAAAAATGGGCGTGGCCTTGGCGGCGGCAAAAATGGTCGCGGCGATGGCTGGCGGGCAACGGCGCAAAGGCGGCCTTCAATGCTGTGCAACGCTAAGCAAATCTCATCGTCTCGGAGGGACGCTGGCGCGCCGCGCCCCGTGCCAACGCTTGCCCATTCGGCCGCATGCGTGGCTGATCTTTGCCGTGCCATAATCGAGCCATGACGGCATTCGATTCGTTTTTGGACTGGATCGGCCGCAGGCTCGGCGAGCGCTTGCGGCGCGAGGTTCCCGGCCAGGAACCCTACGTGCCATCGAACCCCGTGGCGCTGCGACGCGTATTGCGTCCCGCCGACGTAGTTTTGATCGCGGGTGGCAGCAAACTTTCGACCGCCATCAAGTATCTGACCCAATCGACCTGGTCGCACGCGGCCATTTACGTTGGCGACTGGTTTGAGCTACCGAGCGACGGCGCCGAACCGCACGTGCTGATCGAGGTAAACCTGGGCGAGGGCTGCATTTCGGCGCCGCTTTCCAAATACGATCGCTTCCACACCCGCATCTGCCGCCCCATCGGCCTCACCGAAGCCGATCGCGAGGACGTGCTGGCCTACATGGTCTCACGGCTCGGTACCCAATACGACATGCGCAACATCATCGATCTGCTGCGCTACCTGCTGCCCGAACCCCCGATCCCCGCCCGTTGGCGCCGGCGCATGATCGCGCTCGGATCGGGCGAGCCGACCCGCGCCATCTGCTCGACCCTGATCGCGGAGGCGTTCGGCCGCGTGCGCTATCCGATCCTGCCGCGCGTGGAGCGTCGCGAAAGCGCACAGCGGGGCGTCACGCGCTTTCAGCGCAGCGAGATCCTGCACATCCGCCACCATAGCCTCTACGCACCGGCCGACTTCGACCTTTCGCCCTACTTCAAGATCGTCAAGCCCACGATCGAGGAGGGTTTCAACTACAAGGGGCTGACCTGGGCCGAGGACGACGGGCCAGCAGAGCGGCCAACGCTTGAGCCCAAACGGCAGGCCCGTTAGCGCCTGGGCTGGTAAAACCCTCGGCTCGGCGGCGCGACCGAAAAAGCTGGCCTCTTAGCGCTCAGGCCTCTTACCGCTCAGGCCTGGCTGGACTTCAGCTTCAGCACGATCGAGATGATCACGGTCGTGGGCTTGGCCGACTCGGCCTCCGGTACCTGCTGCATTTCCTTTTTCGCCGCCTGCAGCACGACCGGGCTCCGCTCGCCGATCAGCGGCGCAATCTGGTTGGCGCCGGCCCCCGCATCCACGGTAAAGGATTGCTGCAACAATCCCGGCTGAAGTTCCGTTGCCGCCGGCGCTTTCACCGTCCACATCAGAACGCCCTTGTCCAAGGGCCGTTCGTCGCCAGCGCTTTGCAAGGTCCCGGTATAGGTTTCCTCCGCGCCGCGCGCGGCCGGTTTGAAGGTGCACAGCATGTCCCGCGCCTGCCCGACACCGGCTTCGGTATCCGGCGAGCCGCTCTGTTCGGCTAAGCTGCACGTGAGATTGCCGATTTCCGCCAGTTCCTGTGCCGAGGCCGGTAGCCCGGCATAGGCCAGGGCAATCAGACCAAGCAATCGCGCGCGCATCATACTTTGGCCTCCTGCTGACTGCAGCGACAACGCCCGGCGCAGCCGGAGGTTGCATAGCAGAGGCCGAGTTTGCGGAAAATTGATCAGTGGTCAGCCAACACGGCGCCGCCGTTAGGCCACGGGCTTGGCGGATGCGACCGATTGTACGCTGCGGCTGTCGGCACCAAAGGCGTAGCCGGCGCCGCGCACGGTGCGGACAGGATCGGCTTGGCCGTGCTGCATCAGAGCCTTACGCAGCCGCCCAACATGCACGTCGACCGTGCGGCCATCGATGAAGGCATCGCGTCCCCAAACCCCATCGAGCAGTTGCTGGCGCGACAGGACGCGCCCCGCATTCTCCATGAAGTAGGCGAGCAGCTTGTACTCGGTCGGTCCCAGCCTGACCTCCCGGCCCCCGCGCGTGACGCGATGCGCCAAGCGGTCGAGCACGATATCACCGCCCTGCAGCGCATCGGCGACGCGGTTGGGCGAGGCGCGGCGCAATAGCGCTTTGACGCGCGCCAGCAGCTCCGGCAGCGAGAAGGGCTTGACGACGTAGTCGTCGGCACCCATGCCGAGCCCCCGCACGCGATCGTCTTCCTCACCGCGCGCCGTCAGCATCAGGATCGGCACGCTGCGCGTATCTTCCCGGCGCCGCAAGCGGCGGCAGAGCTCGATGCCGGACAGACCGGGCAGCATCCAGTCGACGATGGCAAGGTCGAAGTGGTCCTCCGCCACCTGCAGCTCCGCCTCCTCGCCGCTACCCACCACCGTGGAGAGGTAGCCCTCCGCCTCGAGGTTGTAGCGGAGCAGCTCGGCAATGGCGGCATCATCCTCCACCACGAGGACGCGCGGGGACATATCGATGCCACCTGGCATCACCTGCTACTCCTTGCGAATGAGGGTTGAGCTGGTGTCATCGCCCTTGGGCCGATCGTCGGTGAGGGTAGTACCATGCACCAGATAGTAGACGTTCTCGGCGATATTGGTGGTATGGTCGCCGACCCGTTCGATGTTCTTGGCGCCGAACAACAGGTGGGTACAAAGCCCGATATTGCGCGGGTCCTCCATCATATAGGTGAGGAGCTCGCGAAAGATTGAATTGTACATGGCATCGATGCGCTCGTCTTGGCGCCACACTCCCAGCGCCTTGTCGGCGTCGAGTTCGGCGTAGGCATCGAGCACGTCCTTCAACTGATGCAGGGCGAGCTCAACCATGTGCTTGAGCCCGGTCATCAGCGGCTTGGGATGGCTCTCGCCCGAAACGGCCAGCGCCCGTTTGGCGATATTCTTGGCCAGATCGCCGATTCGCTCCAGATCCCCGGCAATCTTCAACACGGTCATGATATGCCGCAAATCGTTGGCCATTGGCTGACGGCGCGCGATCATTTGGATCGTCTGCTCCTGCAGCTCGCGTTCGAGCTGATCGACGGCGCGATCGCTCGCCACCGTGTTCTCTGCCAATTTCGGGTCGCGCCGCTCGAGGGCATCGAAGGCGTGCGCCAGGAGGCGTTCGGCGAGACCGCCCATCTGCGCCACCTTCTTGTCGAGCAGCTGCAATTCCTGGTCGAACGACTTGACGGTGTGTTCGTTCATTTGTGGTCCTCCGACCTGGCTCGGCCTTAGCCGAAGCGGCCCGTGATGTAGTCCTGTGTTCGCGAATCGTTGGGCCTGGTGAAGATCTTCTGTGTGTCGCCGAATTCGATCAACTCACCCAAATACATGAAGGCGGTGAATTCCGAGACGCGGGCGGCCTGCTGCATGTTGTGCGTTACGATCACAATGGTGTAGTCGGCCTTGAGCTCTTCGATTAACTCCTCGATCTTGGCCGTTGAAATTGGGTCGAGGGCCGAGCAGGGTTCGTCGAGCAGTATCACCTCGGGTCGCACGGCGACGGTGCGGGCAATGCACAGGCGCTGCTGCTGACCGCCGGAGAGGCTCAAGCCATTGGCCTGCAGCTTGTCTTTTACCTCGTTCCAAAGTCCGGCACGCTTGAGAGATTCCTCGACCCGACCATCGACCTCCGATTTCGACAGGCGCTCGTAGAGGCGAATGCCGAAAGCAATGTTGTCATAGATCGTCATCGGAAACGGCGTTGGCTTCTGGAACACCATGCCGATCCGCGAGCGCAATAAGTTGAGGTCCTGCTTGGCCGCCAGAATATTGGCACCGTCGAACACGACTTCGCCTTCGGCGCGCTGATTGGGATAAAGGTCGTACATCCGGTTCAAGACCCGCAGCAAGGTCGACTTGCCGCAACCGGACGGGCCGATGAAGGCCGTGACCTTGCGGTCGTAAAGCGGCAGGCTGATTGCCTTCAAGGCGTGGCCTTCACCATAGTAGAAATCAAGCTTGCGGATCGAAATCCGTTCGCTAAGGCCGGCCCTGTCGGTGGCCACGCGGTCGACTTGAGGTGCATTAACCATGGCGACGGTCATGACTGCCTTCTCGTTGCTGTTAGCGCGCGGGCGACGATGCTGAGCGTCAGTACCGCAAGCGTGATGATCAAGGCGCCGGTCCAGGCCAACTTCTGCCAGTCTGCGTAGGGACTAAGTGCGAATTGGAAGATCACGGCCGGGAGGCTGGCCATGGGCGCATTGAGATTGGTGCTCCAGAATTGATTGTTGAGGGCGGTGAACAGCAGCGGCGCCGTTTCCCCGCTGATGCGCGCGATCGCCAACAGCACGCCGGTGATGATGCCCGCCTTGGCGGCCCGGTAGGCAACGTGCCGAATGATGTAGGCGCGCGGTATGCCGAGCGCTGCCGCCGCCTCGCGCAGCGCGTTCGGAACCAAGAGCAGCATGTCCTCCGTGGTACGAATGACCACCGGCACGACGATTACCGCCAGGGCGAGTGCGCCCGCCAGGGCCGAGAAATGGCCCATCGGCGCCACCGCCATCTCATAGATGAACAGGCCGATGATGATCGACGGCGCACTGAGCAGAATGTCGTTGATAAAGCGCACCACCGAGGTGGTGCGCGCGTAGCGACCGTATTCGGCCATGTAGGTACCGGCCAGGATGCCAACCGGGGTACCGATCAGCACGGCGAGCCCCGTCATCATCAGGCTGCCGAAGATCGGGTTGAGCAAGCCACCGTCCGAGCCGGGCGGTGGCGTCATTTCCGTGAAGACCTTGAGCGACACCCCGCTCAGGCCTTGCCACAGCAGGGCCCCGAGGATCAGCACCAACCAGCCGAGCCCAATGGCTGTGGCCACCAACGACAGGCTCATGGCAATGGCGTTGCGGCGGCGGCGGCGGGCATAAAGTTTGGCACGCATGCTTTAGGCTCCGAGCCGGCGCTCGACCCGCAGCAGCATGTAACGCGCCAGGGCGAGCACCACGAGGGTGATGGCAAACAGTATGAGGCCGAGGGCAATGAGCGAGGAGGTATAAATATCGCCAACGGCTTCCGTGAATTCGTTGGCGATGGTGGCCGAGATGGTGGTGCCGGGGGCGAGGATCGAGGGGGCAACCTTGTGGGCGTTGCCGATCACGAAGGTGACGGCCATGGTCTCACCGAGGGCACGCCCCAGCCCAAGCATGACGCCGCCGATGACGCCGACGCGGGTGTAGGGCAAGACCACGTTGCGGAACACCTCCCAGGTCGTGCAGCCGAGGCCATAGGCCGATTCCTTCAGCACCGCCGGCACCGTCTCGAACACGTCGCGCGAAATCGAGGTGATGAAGGGCAGCACCATGATGGCCAGGATCAGGCCCGCGGTGAGCGTGCCGATGCCGTAAGGCGGACCGGCAAACAGCGACGACAGTATCGGCACCTCACCAAAGGCCTCGATCAGCCATGGCTGCACGTGCACCTGCAGGAACGGGGCGAACACGAACAGGCCCCAGATGCCATAGATGATGCTGGGAATGCCGGCCAGCAACTCGACGGCAATTGAAATCGGCCGCCGCAGCCACATCGGGCACAACTCGGTCAGGAACATCGCCACCAGCAAGCCGATCGGCACGGCGATTGCCATGGCGATCGCGGAGGTGACGATCGTGCCATAGATGGGCGCCAGCGCCCCGAACTGTTCGGTGACCGGGTTCCATTTCTGCGTCAGCAGGAAGTCGAAACCGAAGGTGCGCAACGCCGGCAGCGAACCGATGATGAGAGAAACAATAATGCACCCGAGTAAGGCTAGGACCCCAATGGCGGTGGCGTGCGTCAAGTGCTGGAACGCCTTGTCCGCAAGACGCATTCGCGCCAAGACCTGGGCACGCGACGGCATAGCCACCTCAGCCGTTTGCTGCCGCAAAGCTACGTCGGCCACCCTCGCTTCCCTCCCGCCAACATGGCGCGGCAGCCGCCGCGCCTAAGGTTCCACGCCTTTGCTCAACAGGAAAGAGGCGCCTGCCGGCGCCTCTTGTTGTCTTCACTGGCGCTACTTGCTCGCCATGTATAGCGACTTGCCCGCCGAATCCTTGATTTCGGAGGACCACATCTTTTCGATGTCGCTCACCACTTTATCCGGCATCGGCACGTAATCGAGTTCGTCGGCCATCTTGTCGCCCTTGGCGTAGGACCAGGCAAAGAACTTGAGGGCTTCGGCGGTCGCCGCCGGGTCCTGTGGCTTCTTGTAGAGCAAGATCCAGGTGGCCGCCGTCATCGGCCACGAGGTGGCACCGGGCTGGTTGGCGAGGATGACGCCATAGCCGGGCTTGGAGTTCCAATCGGCGTTGGCGGCAGCGGCCTGGAAGGTCTCGGAGCTCGGTGTGACGACCTTGCCGTCCTTGTTGATCATCTTGGCGTAAACGAGCTTGTTCTGTTTGGCGTAGGCATACTCAACGTAGCCGATCGAACCCTTGGTCTGGGCGACGTTGTTGGCAACGCCCTCGTTGCCCTTGGCGCCGAGGCCGCCGGGCCATTCGACGGCGGTATTGGTGCCGACCTTGGTCTTCCAGTCTGGACTGACCTCCGACAAATAGTAGGTGAAATTATAAGTCGTGCCCGATCCGTCGGAGCGATGCACGATGGCGATCGCTTGGTTGGGCAGCTTGAGGTTCGCATTGAGCTTCTGGATCGCCGGGTCGTTCCAAGTCTTCACGTCGCCGAGGAAGATCTTGGCCAAGGTCGCCCCGTCGAGCACGAGGTCGCCGGGCTGCAGCCCCTCAACGTTTACGACCGGAACGATGCCGCCCATGACCATGGGAAACTGCGCCAAGCCGCTGTCATCCAAGTCCTTGCCGGTCAGGGGCGCATCCGTCGCGCCGAAGGTCACGGTCTTGGCCTTGATCTGCTTGATGCCGCCGCCCGAGCCAATCGATTGGTAGTTGAGCCCGGTGCCGGTCTCTTTTTTGTAGGCGTCGGCCCATTTCGTGTAGACGGGATAAGGGAAGCTCGCGCCGGCGCCGGCGATATCGGCTGCGCGTACATGTGTGCTGCCAAGCGCCAGTGCCGCCGTAAGGACGGCCGCGCCGGCGAGACCTGAAATCTTGTTCCGCATCCTTTAACCTCACCTGGTGTGTGCGGGCTGGGTCGGGGCGGAATACCCCGGCCGGTCATCGCGGGGGCGTTTAAGCGCAGTTATGTAAAGCCTATGTGACAGTCGCAGGCAGTCCCGCCAAGCCCTAGGGGCGCCGACTTCGCGCGGTTCGTCTCTTCTCATCCACAACTTCTTTTGTTGCCGCAACAATTCTCGCCGCGACCCTCACCCGCCGCCAATGCCTGCCGCGCTGATTCTGAAAAGCGTTCAATGACGCCTCGACCGCCGACGGGCGGAAATCTTCAAAACTGCCCGCGCATGGCGCCCACGATCAGCGCGCTCATCAACGTCAGGCCGACAAAAATGGCGGCAAAGCCAAAAATGGTGACGCAGGCGCGGACGGCGCGCATGACCAGGCCCTCACGGCAAGACGGCAAAGTTAGTGTGTCTTATAGCGCACGGAGCAAGGCGGTTGTCCCGCTCGAGCTTATGGCTGCTGTGGAAAACCCACTTGGCGCCACACCCCGGTGTCGCAGCCATCGCGGCAAGGTTAAGC
>DASTMQ010000488.1:0-3101 GCA_035714005.1 Hyphomicrobiaceae bacterium | reverse complement strand
AGCGGTGCTCCGGCTTTAAGGGTTTGGATGGCAATGTTGCTCCTGACCTCGCGGACCATGGGCAAATTCAAGAGCTTGCCAACCAGGAACTGCTGATAGCCTTCGAGGTCGGGGACGACCACCTCGAGCAAGTAGTCGGCTTCCCCGGAAATCATGTGACAGGCGATCACCTCGGGCATTTCCGTCACGGCTTGCTCGAACACAAGAGCACGTTCGTTGGCGTGACCGTCGATCTTGACGCCGAGGAAGACCGAAAAGCTCAAACCCACCCGCTCCCGGCGCAGGGCGGCGCGGTAGCCCTCGATGTAACCCTCCCGTTCGAGCCGCTTTACCCGCCGCAGGCACGGCGACGGCGACAACCCGATCCTGTCAGCAAGGTCGACATTGCTAAGCCGGCCGTCGGCCTGCAGCGCCGCCACAATGCGGCGATCGATGGCGTCGAGGTCATATTTTGGCATGATCGACAACTCTTATTGCCACAAAGAGTGAAAGATAGCGTTTCGGTTCGCTAGTGTAGCACAGTTCGCAAGGACATCCCCCCGGCCCAAGTGTCAGGGTGCGGCTCTTTTTCTGGGAGCTTCGCCATGACAAACACGTCCACAGATCAGTCCTTGTTTGCCGCCATCGATGCCTACTTCGAGACCATGTTTGATGCGGATCTCGAGCGGTTTGATCGGTTGTTCGCGCCAACCGCGACGCTTCACGGCCTGCGCGATGGGGCGCTCCGCGTCCTCACCGTCGCCCAATACCGAGGCCTGATGGCATCGAACCCGTCGCCCAAATCCAAGAATGCCCCGCGCCAGCAGGAGATATTGCTGTTGGATTTTGCCTCGACCGAGCAGGCGCTCGCCAAGGTGCGGGTCCGCATCGATCAACTTCTCTACCTCGACTATCTTTGCTTTCATCACGTCGGCGGCACCTGGCGCGTGACCGCCAAGTCCTTCCACATCGAACGACGCTTTGCCTAAGGGGTGCGGAGGGGTTATCTCGGCATTGTTAGCAGACGGCCAACACTCAAAAGGAATGGCAGCCATGGCCAGCGGACGCGCCTTCGATCACGTGGTGCTGGCGGTGCGCGACTTGGCGCGGACCGCGGCCATCTATGAGAGCCTCGGCTTCACCCTGACGCCAAGGGCCGCGCACGAAGATCGCATGGGGACCTCAAACCGGCTGGCCCAGTTCAAGGCCCGGAACTTCATCGAGCTGCTCGAAGTCGACCGTCCCGAAAAGCTCGCGCGCCACGACTTTGCGGCGTCCCCACCGTTTTTTAGCTTTGGCGACCACAACCGCCGCGCCGTGGCGCAGCGCGATGGTCTCTCCACCCTGGTCTTCGCCGGCGATGATGCCAGGGCCGACATCGCCCGGTTCAAGGCCGCTGGGGTGCCGACCTTTGCTCCCTTCGACTTCGAGCGACGGGGCAAACTCCCCACCGGGACCGAGGTCACGCTGGCGTTTTCGCTAGGCTTCGCGCAGTCGCCGGCGATGCCGGAGGTGGCATTTTTCGTCTGCGAAAATCGGGCCCAGGAGGCCTTTTGGAAACCCGAGTACCAGGGCCATGCCAATGGCGCCACGGGGATCGCCGCCGTCTATCTCGCCTCGCCCGCTCCGGAATGCGACGCAGCCTTTGTCGGCAAAATGTTCGGTGGGGAGGTGAGCACCCTACCTGGTGGGGGTTGCCGTGTGGCGTGTGGTCCCAACCAAGAGTTGCGCGTTTTGACGCCACAGGCTGTCAGCGAACGCGATCCCTCGCTGAAGGGCTTGGAGCAAGGCTCCGCCCGCCTTGCCGGCATCGCCTTAGCTGCCCTCAGCGGCGGCGGTTTTACGCCCGCGGCGCACGCCGGCGGTATGTTCATCGAATGGGTTTAAAGGCCGCCGCCTTAGCATCGCAGCCTCGGGGTCTCGCCGTTGAGGTCGCGCAGCTCGATCCTTGCCCAAACGGCGGTAGGACTTATGCTCGTTGCTTGCGGACACGGCAGGCCCGGCGCGAGCGACCGAGTACCGTGGCATCAAACGGACCGGCAGGGTTGAGCTGGCCTCGTGCCTGCGATGTCACTTGGCCGAGGCGAGAAACGCGAGGGAGGTAGGTCACTATGGATGATGGCCGCACACCGGTGCTGGTCGGCAGCGGACAGCTCACGCAGCGCGAAGCCGACCCTGCCGCCGCCCTCAATGCCATGGACCTGACCGCGGCCGCGGCCCGCAAGGCGGCCGCCGATGCCGGCGCCGGCGAGGCGCTGCTGCAGGCGCTCGATGCCATCGTCGTGCTGCGCTCGTTCTCCGACACGAGCTGGCGCTTCAAAAGCCCGTTCGGTGGACCCAGCAATCCGCCACGTTCGATCGCCAATCGGCTGAACCTCGGCAACGTCAGGCGCCTCATCTATACCCATCCCGGCGGAAACATGCCGCAGTGGTGCGTCAACCGGCTGTGCGAGATGATTAGGCGCGGCGAGGTCGGTGCAGCCATGGTCTGCGGGGGTGAGGCGCTGGCGACCCAGAAGGCCGCCGAGCGGGCGAAACTTGCCCTCAATTGGAACGAGGACGCCGGCGGTACGCCGGAGCTGTGGGGCGTGGCCAGGCGCGGTTGGAGCGACATGGAAGATCGGCACCGCATGGCCGGCGCGATCTTTGCCTATCCACTGTTTGAGACCGGCATTCGCGCCCATCTCGGTCGCTCCGTGCCGCAGCATGTGCAGGCCGTCGGCAAGCTGTTCGCGCACTTTGCCGGCGTGGCCAAATCAAACCCGCTGGCGGACCGGCGGCAGGGCTACACCGCGGAGGCGATCGCAACGATCGGGCCGGACAATCCCTACATCGGCTTTCCCTACACCAAGCTGATGAACTCCAACGCCTTCATCGACCAGGCGGCGGCCGTGATCCTGACATCGGTCGGCAAGGCCCGCGCGCTCGGCATCCCCGAGGGTCGATGGGTCTATCTGCACGGCTGTGCCGACGCGCATGATCACTGGTACATCTCCGACCGGCACAACTATCACTCCTCGCCGGCGATGCGGATCGTGGCGCGCGAGACGCTGGCGATGGCGGGCATCGGCCTGGATGCGATCGACAAGTTCGACATCTATAGCTGCTTCCCGTCTGCGGTA
>DASTMQ010000487.1:0-6049 GCA_035714005.1 Hyphomicrobiaceae bacterium | reverse complement strand
TCGACGTCCATGCTGCTCTCAACCGGAATCTCCGTCACGACGCCGGCCACCTGGGAGGCAATGTCGACGCCTTGCGAGGCAATCAAGGTCCCAATCGAAGTCAGCTGTTCCACCCACTGGTCCTGCGTCGCCTTTTCCGCCGTCACCGTGGCCGGCGGTGGCACCATTTGGGCGAGGAAAGATTTGACCAGCATTGGCTTGACCGCGAACTGCCAAGCGCCAAGCGCGCCCAAAAGGACGGCAACGACAATGCCGGTGATGATCAAACGCCTGGTCATGGTGCTTCCCGAAGTCCCGCAAGCGCCGCGCCGCTCCCCTGCGGGCCAAATTGCGGCCGGCGCGAGGCAGAGGTCGCGGTGTGGCCCCCCGATCGTTGCCGGCAAATCAAACGCAGCGCGCCGCCTCGCCGATGGCCAGGCCCGCTAGTTTCATGGAAAAAAATATTCACCCCCGGCGCTGCTCGTCCTCGTGCCTGTGAGATAGGCGTGCCGCCTAGCCTTACAAGGGTGGCGATCGGGCTTGGGCGTAAGCGCCGACAGGGCTGCGCGGAAGGCGCCAAGCCGTCGCCTCGGACATAGCAGGGGTGCCCAAAGTCCCCTCGCCTAGATTATAAGCATGCTTATAATAAGCTTATGAAACGGACTTTGAACCCCCGCCGCGAAATCCTGTTTGAGCTGCTCGACGTGGCGCGCGCCCTTCGCACCTACGTCGATCAGCGCGCCCGCGAGCATGGGATGACCCGCGCCCAGTGGGCCGTGCTCGCCAGACTGGAGCGCGATGAGGGCATGATGCAAACCGAAATGGCCGAAGCCTTGGAGATCCAGCCAATTTCGCTGGTACGGCTGGTGGATCGGCTGTGCGAACAGGGGCTGGTGGAGCGCCGCCCGCACCCGACCGATCGTCGCGCCAATTGTCTCTACCTCACCGACGCGGGCCGGGACAGGCTGATCGAGATGGTGCCGCTGGCGCGCGAAATCTCGGCCAATGTGCTTGCCGGCTTTAGCGAGCAGGACGTGGCCGAGCTCTTGCGCCGGTTGGTGTCGCTCAAGGGCAACATTCGCAGCGCCGCAGCGCGTCGCGGTGCACTGGTCGGCGGCAGCGAGGTGCGTCATGCCCGCTAGCTTTTCTGCCCGCCTGCGCCGCTTCGATCGCCTGCCGACCCTGCGCGCCACGCTGTTGCTGATCATTCCGGCCTTGCTGGCTTGTCTCGCGCTAGCCTTCTACCTCTTCAGCGGCCGCTACGTGAGTACCGACAATGCCTACGTCGGTGCGCAAAAGGTGCTGATCACGCCCGAAGTATCGGGCAAGGTGGTGAGTATTGCCGTGCAGGAAGGCCAGCTCCTCAAGCGCGGCGACGAACTGTTCGCCATCGATCCGGTTCCCTATCGCTTGGCGGCGCAAGAGGCGCAGGCAAAATTGGCCCGGGTCAGGACGGACTTCGAAAACCTCAAGAGCAACTACGTCAGTATCGGCAGGCGGATCGAACTCTCACGCCAAGCTTTGGACGCGGCCCAGTCCGATTATGACCGCAAGCTGGCGCTGTTGAATAATCGCATCAGCACCCCTTCCGACGTCGACCGCTCGCGGGCGGCGCTGGTCGCCACCAAGGCGCAGCTCGAACTGCTTCAGCAAGAAGAGGCCGGCGGACGCATCCAACTTCTCGGAGATCCGGAGCTGCCCCTCGAGCGGTTCCCGCAATACGTCGAGGCGCTAACCATGCTCGATCGGGCCCGGCGCGATCTCGAAAATACCACGCTGCGTGCGCCGATTGCCGGTATCGCCACCCAGGTTACCAGCATCCAGATGGGGCGCTACCTGGTGGCGGGCGCAGCGGTGTTCAGCATTATCGATAGCGCCAATGTTTGGATCGACGCCAACCCGAAGGAAACCGACCTCACCCATGTCCGACCGGGGCAGCCCGTGGCCATCACGGTCGATGCCTTTCCGGCGCGGCATTGGACCGGCGTCGTCGCCGCCATTAGCCCCGGCACGGGCGCGCAGTTTTCCATACTTCCACCGCAGAACGCCGCCGGCAACTGGATCAAGATCGTGCAGCGGGTGCCCGTGCGGATCGAATTTGCGGCCGGGCAGGATCTGCGTCGGCTGCGCTCGGGCATGAGCGCGACGGTTGAAATCGACACCGGCAGGGTCGGCCGATTTGCGTCCTTCTTCAGCTCCAGTGCGGTCGCCGAGGCGCCCGAAGAATGATCGGCCGCGGCTCCCACGGTTTGACGCCGACCCTACAGCGTGGGCTCATCACGGTATTTGTGATGATGGCCACCATCATGCAGGCGCTCGATATCACGATCGCCAATGTGGCGCTGCCTTATATGCAGGGTAGCCTCTCGGCAACGCTGGATCAGGTCAGCTGGGTGCTCACCTCCTACATCGTCGCGGCCGCGATCATGACCGCGCCGGTCGGCTGGCTGGCCGGCCGCTTTGGTATCAAGCAGGTGTTGGTGACCTGCGCGACGGGCTTCACGGCGGCCTCGATGCTCTGCGGCATCGCCCAAAGCATCGAGGAGATCGTGTTGTTTCGCGTGCTGCAAGGCATGTTCGGGGCGGCCCTGGTCCCCCTGTCGCAGGCCGTAATGCTGGAAATCTATCCGCCCGACCGCCGCGGTTGGGCGATGTCGCTGTGGGGAATGGGGGTGATGATTGGGCCGATCATGGGGCCGACGCTCGGCGGCTGGCTCACGGACGCCTATTCATGGCGATGGGTATTCTTCATCAATCTGCCTTTCGGCATCGCCACGGCCCTCGGCCTCATGGCCTTCATGCATCAGACGCCTAGCCGCAGCCTACCATTCGACTGGTTCGGCTTCGCCACGCTCAGCGTTGCCATTGGCTCGCTGCAACTGATGCTTGATCGCGGCGAACAATTGGGCTGGTTTGACTCCGGCGAGATCGTGCTGGAGGCGGCGGTTGCGGCGGCGGCATTCTACTATTTCGTGACGCACGTGCTGACCACCGAGCACCCGTTCGTACCCATTCAAATTTTCAAGGACCGAAATTTTGTGCTCGGGCTCGCCTTCATGTTCGTGTGCGGTGTAATGCTGCTCGCGACCGCGGCGCTGTTGGCCAACTTTCTGCAAAACATTATGGGTTATCCGATCCTTGCGGCCGGCTGGCTGTTGGGGATGCGCGGCATCGGCATGGCATTGGCAATGCCGTTTGCGGGCCGATCGATCAATCGCATTGGTCCACGCCCGATGATCGCCGCCGGTCTGACCTGCAACGCGATCTCACTTTACTACACCACCGGCTTTTCCCCCGATACGCACGTCTGGACCATCGTCTGGACCAGCATGCTGCAGGGCGCCGGCCTTGCCTTCCTGTTCGTGCCGCTGAATACCATCGGCTTGGCGACCTTGCCGGCATCGCTGCGCACGGAAGGCACCGCGATGTGGACCTTGATCCGCAACCTTGGCAGCTCGATTGGCGTCTCGGTGGTGGTCGCCAATTTGAGCAATAAGACGATCCTGATGCACGCCAGGCTGGCCGAGAGCGTGACGCCCTTCAATCAGGCTTTGGCGGATCCCGCGGCGGGAATGCTCGACCCGAGCACGGAAACCGGTCGCGCGCTGCTCGAAGAGGTCATGACGCAACAGGCGGCCATCATTGCCTATGCCAACGATTTCAAGCTCATGCTGCTGATGACGCTGTTGGCCTTTCCAGCCATTCTCCTGATCAAGCCGACCTCGAGCTTTGCGCCAGCGCCGCGCGCGCAGCCCGCGCACTAAAGCCACTTGAATGCGAAAGCGCCACCGACGATCCCTGGAGCGCTACGCTTTGGTCGATCCGCCGGCAAGGTCCGTTGACGGCACCTCGGCACCTCTGCGCGCGCCTGGCCCGTTGGGCGAGCAGCGCTTCGCCGACAGCTTTAGGGCCTAAAGACCTGATCCAGGCCTAGGGCCGAATGTAGGCGTAGCCCTGCTTTTGTAGTTCCATCAACCTGACGACGCCGGAGGGCGTAACTTTGGCCTCGGTGATCAGCGTCACCGGTTTGTTTTCGGCCTTGGCCTGGTTTGCCTGCGTGTTGCCGCAGGCGGCAAAGGTCATATTGGGGTTCTCCAGCGACATCACGGAAATGCGATCTTTGACCGGACTGGTGTCGCTGCGCAGCATGTGCAGGCCCGGGCCGTAGGCCACGAGCTCGATGGCGACGGTCTCGCCCTTTGCCTTGAAGTGCTCGGCAATGTTCTTGGCGTTGTTGAGAGCCAGATCCATGACCGCCTTGTCGTTCTGGTTCACCTGGATCGCCACCTTGTGCTGGGCGCCGGCGGTGGGCTTGCTGGGTTTGCTCTGGGCTGCCTGCTTGGTTTGCGCCATGGCCGGCGCGCCGGCCATGACCCCGCCGGCGAGGGCAGTCGCCGCCGCGACAACGATTGCCAGTCTACTCAGGCGCGCGATGGTCATTGCAGGGCTCCTTGGATCGACCGTCCGAGCGGAGCCGGTGGCTTTTGGCGCCGGCTCCCTCGCTCAACCCATGTCTATGCCCCAGATATCGCCGGTCCGGAACCAAAATCTAACAAGGACGTAAAGGCTCGCGCTGTGATGGCATCTGAGCCGCAGCGGGCGCGGGCCCGATGCAGCGACCCCCGTCGGCGGCACCTGCAACCCAGCCGTTGCCTTGGCCGCGGGCCCGCCGGCCGGCCAGGCTTTGCCGGCCCTAGACCTAATAACCCCGGCCAGGATCGACCAAATTGGTGATCGGCTCGCCCCGGCGGTGCCGGTGCACCTGCTCGAAGGCGTAGCGCACGATTGCCGAGGGGACGCTCTCGGCCGCATTGTGTGGGGTTATGACCACGCGTGGGTGCGACCACAACGGACTGGTCTGCGCCAGCGGCTCGGTTTCGAACACATCGAGCGAGGCGGCGTAGAGTTCTGCCGCCCCCAGGGCGGCCACAATATCGGCATCGACCTGCAGGCCGCCGCGGCCCGCATTGATGAGAACGGGGCCCGGCAGCTGGGCCGCGCGGCCCTGGCGCGCCAGGCCGCGCAGAAGCCGGCGATCGATGATGCCGCGCGTCTCGGGCGTCAACGGCAGCAGCACGACCAAGATGTCGGTTGCAGCGAGAAAGGCTTGGAGCTCCGCGGCACCGGCGTAGCAGGCCACCCCCTCGAGGCGTTTCGGCGCGCGGCTCCAGCCGCGCACCTGATAGCCGAGCGCGCCCAGAACCTTGCTGGAGGCCGCGCCCAGTACGCCGAGCCCCATAATACCGACCCGCACCTCGTGGGCGGCCGGTTCCGGCAGATACTCCCAGCGCCGTTGCTCCTGCAGCTCGCGAAATTCGCTCATGCGGCGGTGGTGATAGAGAACGTGCAAGACGACGTACTCGACCATGCGGCGCGTCAGGTCGGGATCGACATAGCGCACGATCGGCACCTTGGGCAGCTCCGGATCGCTGAGGATACCGTCGACGCCCGCCCCGACCGAGACAATCAGCTTGAGGTTGGGCAGCGTCCGCAACAGACCGTGCGGCGGGTTCCACACCAAGGCGTAATCGATGTCGGCGGGGCGCCCAAGCTCGGGGGCGACGCGAAGGTCGAGCTCGGGATTTTGCGTCCTCGCTTCCGCGGCGAACAGATTAGCCCGCGTGCTCGCCACAATCAGAAACGCCATCGCGCTCCCCTCGCTCGTTGCCGCCCCCGTGCGACAAGGATAGCGCAGGTTTGGCGATTAGGCCGCAGGCTTCAGCTCGCAACGGCTGCACGATTGGCGACGGTCAGCTCGAAGGCGGCCGCCAGCAGGGCCTTGGTGTAGGCGGCCTGCGGTCGTTCGAACACCTCGGCCGCCGCGCCTTCCTCAACGACCTTGCCGCTTTTTAGCACGACGATGTAGTTGGAAAGGGCCCGCACGACCTTTAGATCGTGGCTGATGAAAAGGTAGGCGAGATCGTGACGCTTCTGCAAATCGCGCAAAAGGTCAACAATCTGGGCCTGCACCGACATATCCAAGGCGCTGGTCGGCTCGTCCAGCAGCACGAACTTTGGCTCCAGCACCATGGCGCGGGCGATGGCAATGCGCTGGCGTTGACCGCCGGAA
>DASTMQ010000486.1:0-3791 GCA_035714005.1 Hyphomicrobiaceae bacterium | reverse complement strand
ATTGTTCGTGCGCTCGCTCGAGCAATACCTGTCGGTGCCGGAGGCCGTGCAGGACCTGGTGGAGGGCTCCAATATCCACGTCATGATGTTGGCTTACCGTGTGCTTGCCCTGCCCGACGCGCGGGCGCGTGCCCTGGCCGCCGCCAACCTCGACATCCTGCTCGGCACGCTGTTGCGACCGCTGCACCGCAAAACCCGCATGGCGGCCTTCGAGGCTCTGGCCAACGCCGCCCGACACGACGAGGCCGTGGCTCGGCGCATTCACGCCCGGGCGCGCGAAGCCTTAAAGCTGCCCGACAAAAAGTATCCCAAACCCGAGCTGATCGGGTTGATCGCGCGCACGCTTGCGGCCTACCCGGCGCTCGCCAGCGCCGCGGAACGCCCGCGCGTTTATCGGCACCCGAGGGCGGCGGCATGATTGTTCTCGTCGACTATGCCTCCCCGTCCGTGCTCGATTCGACGCGCGAGGCCACCACCGTTGGGCTTTCCACCAACCTGCGCCGCCGCGTTCGCTTCCACGGCCGCGTGCGCCAGCACGGTTTCGTGCTGCGCATTGCGCTCAGAGCCCTGGGCGAGGTGATCTGGTCCAACGACATGTGGTTTTCCCAATCGGATTTGCTCGACCCCGTCATCACGGTGCACCGCGACCGCATTTTCTTCGAGGCCTTCAGCCAGGACCAATCCGCCTACGTGTCCTTGATCATCGACCCGTCCGTGTTCGAGGCCATGGGCGAGGTGGTCGGCGGCACGACCAACATCGACTTTACCGCCTGGCTGTGGGGGGCGCTGGGCGAGATGCGCTCCAGTCGCTCCACGATCTTTCGCATCGGCCCGGAAGGACTGGATGTGCGCACGTCGGCGGCCGGCGGCCGCTTCGAAAAGAAGGTCGACCTGCCGGAGAGCTGGGTCAGGGGCTTTCTGCAGGTGCAAGCGGCGATGGGCATGCCGGGCACGCGCCTCACCGTCAAGCCGATCGATCTCCTCTCCGCCGTGCGCTTTCTGCGCTATGCCAAGGCCAAGGTTTCGCCGCGGGCGCTGCGCTACGAGTTCGAACCGGGGCAGGAGGCGCGGCTCGTGCTCGAGCCCTGGGAACGCGTGGTGGCGCTGGAGGGCGCCGGCCACAATTACACCGAACACAAGACCACGCGCGTGTGGGGGCGGCGGCGCCTGAAGCTGATCGAGGGCCTGTTGCCGTTCGCGGACAGCGTCGACATTTACCTCAAGGGCCGGGCGCTGCCGAGCTTCTACGCCGTGAAGTTGCCGGGCATGACCTTCCTGCTCGGTCTCACGGGCTGGTCGGGCAGCGGTTTTACGGGCACGGGAGGATTTGACCTCCTCGCCGAGGCCGCCGCCGGCAATGATGCCGACCTCGAGCCCGCGCTCGAGGTCCTGCGTACACGGCAGCGGCTGTCGATCAAGGAGCTGGCGGACGCCCTTGGCATTGAGCCGGCCGCGGCCGCCCGCGTGCTGGTGCGGCTCGCCCGGCAGGGCCGATGCATGTTCGACGTCGAGGCCCAGAGCTACCGTCACCGCGAACTGTTCGAGACGCCGGCCGACGAGGCAACCTATTTTCCGCCCGATCGCCGTCGCGAGCTCGCCGCCCAACTCATCGGCGAGGGGAAGGTGCGGGTCATGCGTGCGGAGGCCGAGGAAACCAAGAAGGTGCGCGCCTTCAAAGATCCCACCACCGGTGAGGCCAAAGCCCGGATGGTGCGCGAGATTACCTATCGCGATTGGCGCGTCATCGGCCGAGCCGGCGAGCAGGAGCCGGTGGAAATTGTCGTCAACGATTTGGGCAGCATCATCTTCGGCCGCTGCACCTGCCCGCACTTTGCCGAGCACCTGTTGAGCCGTGGACCGTGCGAGCACATGCTCGCCCTTTTCAAGGCCAGCGAGGAGCTGCGGACGGATCGGCCGTCGAGCGCCGCCGTCGAGGCAGCAAGCGCTCTTGCCCCACGCAAACAGCCGTCACGCTGGGAGGTTGACGGCTCGCAGGGGGAAACGCCAGAATGAGATGTCTTTGCGCAGTACCCGGGTTCGGGGGGATCTTCCAGCATCCTATGCCACGGTGCTTCGCCGTGGTGGCTTCCTGTCCCTATCACATCGCCACGGTTCCCCACGTACGCAACGAGGGGAGACCACGGGTCCAAAGCCTCGTTAGTGGTTGGCTCTCCGGCCCGGGACTGCGCTCCCTATGCACCACGTCGGCGGTTGGGGAGCGCGGGCCGTGCAGGCGCTAACCCAAATTCTGGTCCTGGTGGCGCTGTTCCTGTTGGCGCGCGCGCTGACCCGCGCCTACCAGCGTTGGGAGGCCAAGCGGCAATGGCGCCAGGCGCCGCAGCGCGACGTCTCGGGTCTGGCCCAGGGCGGCGAGGCCAACTTCAAGGTCGAGGTCGTCAGAAGCGGGGGCACGCTGAAGCCGGGGCATCGCCGGCTGGTGTTGCGCGACAACCGTCTCCTGCCCAAGCCGCCGCCCGACCCAAACCGACGCCGCTGGCCGCCGCCGCCCAAAGTCAAATATTTGAGCGAGGCGGAGGCCGACCGGCTTTTTGGCCCGTCGCTGCGCACGCGCAACCGCGACGTGATGGACCTCGCGGTTGATGAGGCGCAACTAGCGCGCTATGGCCTGCCGTTGTGGCGAAGCGAGGCCGACGTCGCCGCGGCCCTGTCGCTGTCGCCGGGACAGTTGCGGCACCTGAGCCAACATCGCTTTCGCGACACCGCGCCGCACTACGTCACGTTCGCCATTCCCAAGCGCTCCGGCGGCGAGCGCTTGATCCACGCGCCCAAGCGGCGCCTCAAGAGCGTGCTGCGTGCGCTTGACCGGCTGTTGGTCTCAAAGCTGCCGAAGAGCGAGCATGCGCATGGTTTCGTCAAGGGCCGCTCGATCGCCAGCAATGCCGCCCCGCACGTCGGCAAGGCCGTGGTCGTGCACTTCGATCTCAAGGACTGTTTTCCAACCATTCACTTTGGTCGGGTGCGGGGGCTGCTGCTGGCGCTCGGGTATAGCTACCCGGTGGCGGCGGCGCTGGCCGTGCTGATGACGGAGGCACCGCGCCAGCCCGTGGCGGCGGAAGGCAAACTCTATCATGTGCCGACGGGGCCCCGCGTGTGTGTGCAGGGGGCGCCGACCAGCCCGGGGCTGTGCAATGCCATCCTGGCCCGGCTCGACCGCCGCCTCGCCGGCCTCGCCCGCCGGCACGGCTTTGCCTACACCCGCTATGCCGACGATCTGACGTTTTCGGGCGATGGGGCGGCAAAGGTCGGCAAAATCGCCGCCCTGGTGCCGCGCATCGTCGCCGCCGAAGGCTTTGTGGTGAACGCGGCAAAGACCCGCATCTTCCGCCGGGGCGGACGTCAGGCCGTCACCGGCGTTATCGTCAACCGGACGCTGGGGTTGTCGCGGCAGGAGCGACGCAAGCTTCGCGCCGCGTTGCACCGGCAGAAAACCGCCAGCGATGCCGCCGCCGCCGGCGAGGCGGCCCGCCTCAAGGGCAAGCTTGCCTATCTGTTCATGCTCAATCGCAGCCAGGCGGCGGCGCTGGGTTGGCAGCGCTCGCCCACAGCTGGTTGAGGCAAGGGGGATGCCGCGGCCCGGCCCTAATTGCTGGCGGCCGGCGCGGCGGGGAGGCCTTTCAGGGCGTCGATTTTTGCTGCTGCAGCATAAAGTCAAGGCGCCGCTGCACCACGCGGCGGCAGGTGCGCGTCCAGTCCTTTTTGCTCATGTGCGTACCCTTGTCCCAGTCGTTGACGCAGTCGGTCAGGTACTGGGTCCCGCGTTCTTTAATTTC
>DASTMQ010000485.1:0-3723 GCA_035714005.1 Hyphomicrobiaceae bacterium | reverse complement strand
TCGCCCAAGCTGCGTCCACACAAGTCGAGCAGCAGCGCATTGACCTTGATGATACGACCCGCCTGGGCGATCAGAAGGCCTTTATTGTCGCGGCCAATGTTGAGCGCCCGCCAGATCGGATCCAGGATCGCCTGCCGATAGTGCGCCTGCGCCATGCCTGCAACGCCCGCGCCGCGCCGATGCGGGAGAGGTCGCGACCCCCTACGTTGCCAACGCCTGAACACTGCTGTCGCCTCTCGTGTGATGGACAGCAGATTTAATTCGCGGGTTCCTAAACGCTTGTTGCCATAGGCGCAATTCGTCTCAAGTTACCGCCATTCGTGGCTAATAATGGGTAAAGCGGCCCCGGGGCCGCGGGCCCCACTGAAATTCGTTTAAGATGGGCTAAGGCGCGGCTAACGAAGGAGGGGTTATGCGCTCGTTAACGCGGCGCGGCGCAATCGCTGGGGCGGCCGCGGCCGCAAGCGGCCTGGCTTTGGCGCCGGCCCGATGGACACTTGCCGCCGCCCCCGAAGCACAGAAGATCACGGCCGAATTGATCGCGGCCGCGAAGAAGGAAGGCAAGCTCGGTTTTTACACCTCCGTGGAGTTGCCCGTTGCCGAGAGGGTAGCCAAGGCGTTCGAGGCGAGGTACCCCGGCGTTTCCGTGCGGGTCGAGCGTTCCGGTGCGGAGCGCAACTTCCAGCGCCTTCAACAAGAGTATGCCAGCCGGATCTTCGCCTGCGATGTGGTCCAGAGCTCGGATGCGGCGCATTTCATCGCCTGGAAGCGCGATGGCCTACTCGCCTCTTACCTGCCGGAAGAGGTAGCGGCGCACTATCCGGCGCAGCATCGGGATGCCGAGGCAATGTTCGCCTCTTGGCGCATCTACCTCTCGGTCATTGCCTACAATACCAAGCTGGTGAGCCCGCAGGAGGCGCCCTCTAGTTTTGCCGATCTGCTCGATGCCAGGTGGTTCGGCAAGCTGGTCAAGGCCCATCCGGGCTACTCGGGAACGATCATGACGGCGACGCAGCAGATGGTGGCGACGCTCGGCTGGGGCTACTTCGAAAAGCTCGCCAAGCAGAAGGTGATGCAGCTGCAGTCGGCCGCCGATCCGCCGAAGAAAGTGGCGGTCGGGGAGCGTGCGGTCCAAGTCGACGGCGCCGACTACACGGTCCTTGGCTTGCAGGACAAAGGTGAGCCGGTGGCCATCGTCTATGCAAATGAAGGCAGCCCACTGATCACCGGACCCGCGGCCATTATGCAGGCGGCGCCCAACCCCAACGCCGCGCGCCTATTCTATAGCTGGGCAATGGGTAGCGAGTGCCAACAGCTCAACGTCAGCACGGCCGGGCTGCGCTCGGCGCACGCCCTGGTGCGCGAGCGTCCCGACCGCAGGCCGCTCGATCAGATCAAGGTGATGCGCGAGGACCCGACCGCCGTCGAGGCGCAAAGCGATGCAATCAAGGCAAGGTATAGCGCTCTGTTCGGCGTCTAAACCCTCGGGCGCCCCGCGGGCTGCGTCAGGCGCGGGCAAAACCGCGCGTCAAGGCTGCGGAGCAAGGGTGCGGGACCGGAAGGGCGCAGGGCCGAGCAAAAACATTAAGCCTAGCCTTAACTAGGTGGGTGCAACCCGCCGTCCGCGACGCGACACCCTTCCAAACGAGCGCAAGTTGCGGCAACTCTAGAGCTCTTGGGCCTGCCCTAGGGGTGCTGAAGCCGAGTTTTTGCCGATGGACGATCGCCCACACATCGTCGTGGTAGAGGATGAAGCCGCCCAACGGCATCTGCTGGTTGACTATTTGGCCAAGCAGAACTTCCGGGTCAGTGGCGTCGATGGCGGTGCGGCGCTTCGGCAGCTGATCGAGCGCGAACTACCCCAGCTCGTTCTCCTCGACGTCGGCCTGCCCGGCGAGGACGGCTTCACGCTCGCGCGCTGGTTGCGCGAAAAAAGTGGCCGCATCGGCATTATTATGGTGACCGTCGCGGCCGACACCGTCGATCGCGTGGTCGGCTTGGAGACCGGCGCCGACGACTATATCCCCAAGCCCTTCGAGCCGCGGGAATTGCTGGCGCGCGTGAAGAGCGTTCTGCGCCGCGTTCGCGGCGAGGCACCGCCGTCGGGCCCGCGGGTGCGGATGGGTCGGCGCGTGCTCGATCTCGAGAGGCGCGTCCTGTGCGGCAGTGCCGACGGCAGCGAGGAGAGCTTGGCCGCCAGCGAATTCGACCTGCTCAAGGTGTTTGCCGAAAACCCCAACCGGCCCCTCAATCGCGACTGGCTGCTGGAGGTCACGGCGCATCGCGAGATGGAGGCGTTCGACCGCTCCATCGACCTTCGTGTCGCCCGCTTGCGCCGCAAGATTGAAACCGATCCGGCCCACCCCACGGCCATCCGCACCGTACGCGGGGTCGGCTACATGTTTGTGCCACCCAAGGATTGAGACCGCCTGCGCTCATCGATCGCCGCCAGCGCGCGACGGATCTCGCCGGCCAGCGGTCCAAGCGCGGCGCTGCAGCCGCTGCGGTCACCGGCTCTGCCGGCTTGCTCGAAGGCCTGGGCGGCCATTGCCACGCCGAGGGCGCCGACGGCACGCGCGGCACCGTTGAGCTTGTGGGCAGCGGCGACGGCGCTCGCCAAGTCCCCCGAGCGCACCGCCCCGCCGAGTTCCTGTTCCGTCTCGGCGGCCGTGCGTGCGAACCTTTTGAGAAGCGCGGCGATGGCGGCGCTGTCATCGCCAAGCCAAGAGTCGAGGATGGCGGCATCGATGGCAGCCGCCGCCTCGGGCCCGTGTCGCGTGTGACCCTCGCCGCGGACCTCCTCGAGCGGCACCCAGCGCTGCAGGATAGCACCGAGCCCAGCCATGCCGATCGGCTTGGTCAGATAGGCATCCATACCGACGCTCAGGCAGCGCTGCTCCTCTCCTTTGAGAGCATTGGCGGTGACGGCAATGATCGGCGTGCGCGGCGTACCCCGGGCGGCCTCGGAGGCACGAATGCGCCGAGCCAGCTCATAGCCGTCGATTTCCGGCATATGGATGTCGGCCAGAACCGCGGCATAGACCCCGCGCGCCCAGGCTTCGAGGCCGGCGGCGCCGTCCGCGGCGGTGTCGGCGGTGATGCCCAGCAGTTCCAGCTGACGCACCAGCACTTCGCGGTTGATGGGATGGTCGTCGACGACGAGCACTTTCGAGTTCATGCCAGCCCTGGCTTCCGTCGGGCTTAAAGGCTGACGCCAGGCGGGGACTGTGGGCGTGAGCGTCGCGGGCGCCGTCGCGAGCACCAGGCGCGCGGTGAAAGTGGAACCGCGGCCGGCTTCGCTCTCGACCTCGACGTCCCCCTGCATCAGCTGCGCCAATCGGCGCACGATCGAAAGACCGAGGCCGGTGCCGCCGAAACGACGCGTTGTCGAGTTGTCCGCTTGCGCGAACGGTTGGAACAGGCCGAGGCGCTGCTCCGGCGTCAGCCCAATCCCCGTATCGGCGATCGCGAGTTGAAGCGTCGTGCGGCCGGCGGTGAGCGGGGTCGTCTTGGCACTGACGCGAATGCCACCGTGGGTCGTGAATTTCAACGCGTTGCCGACGAGATTGAATAGGATCTGGCGCACCCGCGTCGGATCCCCGACCAGGGCATCGGCGGAAGCGGCGGCGATTTCGAAGCCCAACGCCAGGCCCCTATCGCTGGCCTGCTGCCGGAAGGTACCAATCACGCTGCCTACGAGCTCGGAAAGAGAAAAGGTCGTCT
>DASTMQ010000484.1:0-3022 GCA_035714005.1 Hyphomicrobiaceae bacterium | reverse complement strand
CGCACGGCACGCCAATGCGCATCGAATATCATCGCACCCTGCTGGCCGACCGCGTGCGCAATGACGCCTTTTACTCGGCGTTGCGCAGCGTGATCGTGCCCGGCAAGACCACGGTGGCAGACATCGGTGCCGGCACCGGCTTTCTCGGCTTTCTCGCCGCCAAGCTCGGCGCTGCCCGGGTCGATCTTTATGAGAGCGGCGACATCGCCGAGCTGGCGCGGCGGCTGTTAAAGGTGAACCGCCTGCCCCAGGCCCGCATCGCCCAGGTCCACTCAACCGAAGTCGCCAAGCCGGACCGCGTCGACGTGATCGTATCGGAGACGCTCGGTAACTATCCTTTCGAGGAGAACATCATCGCCACGCTCAATCACGCGCGGACCCACTTCCTTGTGCCTGGCGGCCAGCTCATTCCACAGCGGGTGCAACAGTTCGTCTGTCCCGTAATCAGCGAGCGCTTTCACCGGGAACTCACGATCTGGGATGAGGTCGGCTATGGCCTTGACTTTGCGACGGCCAAGACCATGGGCCTCAATAACATCTATGTACGCTGGTTTATGCCCGATGATTTGCTCGACCGGGCCGCCGCCGCGGTCGCCTGGGACGAGGTTAGCTTCGACAAGCACAACAAGACGACTCGCACCGGAGAAGCGCAGTGGCGCATCAGCCGGCCGGTCACCATCTATGGCCTGGCCCTGTGGTGGGTGGCCGAGCTCGTAGCTGACCTGACGCTGGCCACCGGTCCGCTCGCTGCGCGCACGCACTGGGAGCAGCTCTACCTGCCCGCCCTCGCCCCGATTGCGCTGTTACCCGGACAGCTTTGTCTGGCGCGCTTGCGTTCAACAACCTCCTTCGAGCGCGGCACGAATGTGACATGGACGCTCATGGCGTACGACGCGGCGGGCCGCCAGATCGCTAAACAGGCCCTCGATCTGGAAAAGGGCTTCCTGCCCTAGAGGCAGTGCCCAGGTCGCGGCGCGGCCTCCCCGCGAAAGCGCTCACCATCATCGCCACGGCCCTGATCGATAGCGGCAGCCGTATGGACGAGGCTTACCTGGGCTGTGTGCGCGACCAGCCCGGGCCCGGCCATGCGTTCTGCCGCGAGTTGGCCACGAGTTCTGCCGTTGCCGGGCTTGGCGCTGAGCGCCGCAGCCCGATTGCCGGCGAGCGCCGGCGCCAAGCGCCGCTTTAGTCGTGGATGCGCATGACGGCCTCGATCTCGACCGTGATTTGCATGGGCAGCGATCCCATGCCGACGGCGGAGCGGGCATGACGCCCGCGCTCGCCAAGCACGGCAACGAACAAATCGGAGCAGCCGTTGATCACCTTCGGCTGATCGGTGAATTCCGGCACGGCATTGACCATGCCCAACACCTTGAGCACCTCGATCTTGGACAGCTCCCCGGCGGCGGCCTTGGCCGCAGCCAGCAGGCCTAGCCCGACCAGCTTGGCGTGCTCATAGGCCTGTTCGACGCTGACATCGCGGCCCACCTTGCCGACCATCATGGTGCCATCGTTGCGGCGCGGGCCCTGGCCCGACAGATAAAGCACATTCCCGCAAATCTTGAAGGGCACATAGTTGGCCATGGGGCTTGGAATATCGGGCAGCGTCAGGCCCATCGAAACGAGCTTGGCTTCTGGTGTCATGGAGGCTCTCCCTCGGTGGCGCGCTAGCAATCACACAATTTTCAGGCGGGAGGAAAGGTCGCATGTCCTTGGTGACACACACAACGCCACAAAAATAGCAAACTAGCATCGAGCCTGGCAGGATCGCCGACGCCGTGCAACCCAATCGCGAGGCTTCCCCATGACCCTCAAAGGCAAGACCGCCGTGGTGACCGGCTCGACCTCCGGCATCGGTCTCGGCATTGCCCATGCGCTCGCCCGAGAAGGTGCCGACGTCGTGCTGAACGGCCTCGGCAGCGAAACGGACAATGCGAAGGCGATCCGCGAAGTCGGGACGCACGGCACGCGCGTGGCCTTCGATCCCGCCAACATGCTCCGGCACAACCAAATCGCCGACATGGTCAGCAAGGCGGAGCGCGAGTTCGGTTCGGTCGACATCCTCGTCAACAATGCCGGCATTCAACACGTGGCACCGGTTGAAGAGTTTCCGATCGAGCAATGGGACGCCATCATCGCCATCAACCTGAGCTCGGCATTCCACACGGTGCGCGCGGCGGTGCCGGGCATGAAAAAGCGCAAATGGGGACGCATCATCAATATCTGCTCGGCGCACTCGCTGCGTGCTTCACCCTTCAAGTGCGCCTACGTCTCGGCCAAGCACGGGCTCGCCGGTTTCACCAAGACGGTGGCGTTGGAGCTCGCGGAAGCGGGCGTCACCTGCAATGCCATCTCACCTGGCTTTGTCTGGACCCCCCTGGTGGAACAACAGTTACCCGACCTGGCCAAGTCGGAGCACATCTCCTTGGAGGCGGCCAAACGCCAGACGCTGGCGCGCCAACCCACCAATCGCTTCGTCACGGTCGAGGAGGTGGCGGCCCTTGCCGCCTTCCTTGCGAGCGAGGCCGCGGCCTCGATCACGGGCGCCAACTATTCCATCGACGGGGGTTGGACGGCCCAGTAGGCGCAAGCGCGTCCACAGGCGGGAGGAACCGCGCCCTAGCTTCCCCCCGTGGGCCCGTATCGGGCGCGGTGCGCGCCGGCCCGTCTCGAACGGGGCGAGGAGCGCCGCCTTTGCCGCATGGAGGAATGGCAGGTTTGCCGGCGCCAGCGGCAGCTTCAGCGCTGGGCCAGCCATGATGCGTTGTTGCTGGCACAGGACGTGACCTATGGCTTGGGCGGGCAGGGCAGGAACTCATTGCTTCCGCGCCAAGAGCTCTACGACTTGCGCGCCGGTCATGGTTTGCGCGCCAACGGCACTTATTGCTTGCGTGCCAAATGTACTTGTTGCTTGCGCGCCAAAGGCACCTATTGGTTGCGCGCCAAAGGCACGACACCTTGGTTGGCGCCATCCCCCCGCCACAAAGCGACCGCGATCACCGATGCCGCGGCGACGGTCAAC
>DASTMQ010000483.1:0-2478 GCA_035714005.1 Hyphomicrobiaceae bacterium | reverse complement strand
GCTGAAGAAACCGACACCCAGGCCATGTCCGATGGCCGTGGCGGTGAAGCCCGCGACGGCGGCAACGGCATAGGGCACGTCGCGGCGGCCGACGGCCCGCAGCGCGAAGTAGTCATAAAAGGTCAGCGTGCCATAACCGATAAGGACAAGGCCGCAGGCGCCGAGCACGGCATTGAACGGCGTCGCCCGGATCGCGGCAAGAACCTGGTCGAGGTCGATTTCGCGCAACATGCCGCACAGCGCGATCAAGGCGGCCGCCAGCAGCACCAGACTGCCGGCCATGGCAACCCTGTTCCAGCCGACGCATGCCATCGCGTCGCGGGCCAGGGAAGCAAGGCGTGCCAACAAGCGCATCGGTGACGAGCTCGGCCAAATCCAGAGGACGTGATTCGCTTGGCGAGAATGGCAAACCGAGGCGACACCGATATTGCAGGCCTGGAGGCCTTGAGGGAGGTGCCTCAGAAGAGTTTTGCTGTCCGCGCTCGCTGCCACCCAAGTGTCGTCAGAGCTTCATCGTGCTGCAGCGCGGCTCGGGCATATCGGGGGCGAGGTTATAGTCGCGCGTCGATTGCAACGCGTTGCATGAGCCCCGCGGCATGCAAGCTCCCCAGTCCACGCGGCGCCTTGAGGCAGACCTAGGCCCCGGCTCGCGCCAATGGCGAACCCCGGCGGCAAACGAAATCCTTGGCCATCATCTTCCGCATCTTGGTCCGGGAGATCGCCTGCTGCTGCGCGCGCTGACCCTATGCGCGGCACGCTACGTCGTCGCCATCGAGGGACTGCAGCATATTCGTCCGGCACAGGATCCCTTCATCCTGGTCGCGAACCACAGCACACGGCGGGAAGCCGTGCCGGTGCCGGCCATGTTGTTGCTGCTGAGAGGCGGCCGCAGGGTGCACTTCCTCGCCGACTGGAACTTTCGCCTGATCCCGGGCGTGGGCTTCCTCTACGCCCGTGCCGAGGTCGTAACCGTGACGCGCAAATCGGCAAAGCCGCGTTTTCTCAACGCCTTAAAGCCGCTTTACGCGCCGGCGCTGCCGACGCTGGAGCGCGCCAGGGCGCACTTGGTCGCCGGCCAATGCCTCGGCATCTTTCCCGAAGGCGAGGTCAACCGCGATCCTTTCCGGCTTCTGCGCGGACGGCGCGGGGCGGCGCGTTTGTCGCTGGAAACCGGCGCACCGGTCATCCCCATGGGCATTCGATTTCCTCAACCCGGGCTCGGGGGGCACTTATCCCGGACCTGCGCCATGGAGTTGCACATCGCGCCGCCGCTCATTCCGCGCCTGCCACAGCGGCAATGGGCGTCGGTATCAGCGGTCAGCGAGTGGCACGGCGTGATCATGACTGAGATCGGGCGCCTTGCAAACAAGGCATGGCCCGGAGCAGGAAAAGGCGATGCAGCATGACGACACCAGGGCAAATCCACGCCAGCCGGATCACCGAAGAGGCCGGTCGCCGGGCCGCGCTCGCGTTGCTTGCCGCGACCTACGCGCAAGAAAAGGATTGCGGAGCCCCAGACGCAGTTTCCAGCCGCGCATCTGGGGCGGCCCGACATTGCCTGGTATCTGGTCTCCATGGCCGGCGAACCGGTGGGCGTGCTACGCACCCTCTATGACCGCCGCTGCTGCAGTACGTGAACTATGACCTTAAAATTCTCGATCGGCGCCTCGAAATCAAAAGCTTCCTTGCCCAAAATCGCATTGCCGAGGTCGGACGTTTCGCCGTGCTCGCGGCCCACCGCGGCAATCTGCTGCTCGCCCTCGCCTTGATGCGGGCCGCAATGGAGGACATCCTCACCCGCGGCTACACACACATCCTCACAGACGTGTTCGAGGACGATGCCCACAGCCCCCTGGGCTTCCACACCCGGGTGATCGGCTTCGTGCCGGTGGCAATCCACCAGCATGGGGAACTCATTGCCACAGCCGGCGGATCACCTTGCTGCTCGATCTCAAATCGAGCTACCGCCGCCTGAAAGCCCGCGGCAATTGGGTCTATCGGCATTTAACGCGAGCTGGCCCCGGGAACTGCACCGTTGCCTCGCCGCCTGACCGTTAGGCAACGCTTGTCTGTCCAGGGGTCGGGATGCAGGGGTTCGACGCCTATTCGCGGTCCGGCATGGCGTCCACGAGATAGAGATTGCCGCCAGAGCGATAGATAATGGCGCCATTGGCGACTTGCTGGGCGCCCTTCCCGAGCGCGTCCGCGGTCGGCGTGGCGCCCTTTGGCCGGCCCATATGCAGCTTGAAGGTGCCCTTATCGACAAAGACGCCCTCGTGGTCGCCGAGCTCGGCGACGGCCTTTGACTCAGCGCGCATATACTGCGGCATGCCCAGCTGCGATCCAGGGCCTGACATGCCGAAGTTAGCAATGGCAAGGCTTGAGGCGCCAAGCGTGAAGCCGACCGCGGCGGCAGAAAGGATGGGAAGGGTCGATCGTGCACGGACCATCGTCGTTCTCCGGAGTTGCTTGAGCATT
>DASTMQ010000482.1:0-2272 GCA_035714005.1 Hyphomicrobiaceae bacterium | reverse complement strand
TGCGGCGCGCGCCATCTCGCCGCTATCGAGCACGCGATCAAACAGCATGGGACGCTCGATGCGCCCGTTGAAGCTGCGCCCTCCGCCACCGGCCGCGCCTATCAGCAGCTTTGGCCCGGCGGCCGGCATCGCCCCGTCATGGCGGGTGCTCGCCACGCGGGCCTCGCCGTCCGGCGCACCGCGCAAAAGCGGCTGCTGGCCGACGCTGAGTGTCGATGTCGCGCTGTCCCACGTCAGCCAAACCCGCGCCCAGGCTCCTTCGCGCAAGGCGTGGCCCGTTGCGATCTTGCTCGCTGCGCCGCTGGCGCCGCCGAGCATGGCGCAAGCGCTCCCGTCCTCGGCGATGAGGAGACCAAACCCGCCCCCCTGTGGCGAGAACGCGGTGAGGATCGGTCGGCTGCTGCCGGCAAGGCGCGTGGGGCAAATCGTGGCGATCACCGTCAGGGCGCCGAGGCCCTCGAGCGCGCTGCCGAGGTCGGCCACGCCGTAGGAGCCGGGCGTGACCGTTTGCGCCTGGCAGGGTGCAATCGCGCGCACCTCCGCATCCACCTGGACCGTGCGGATGCCGGGCCCTGCGGGGTTTGCGTCGGCGGAAATGACGCGCACGATTTGAGCCGAGGCGATCTCGCTGCCCGTGGCATTCGATACGTGGAAGCGAATGGTTTCGGCGGGACGGACGGAGAGGCGATCTGCGTAGCCGGTGAGCGGGATCATGGGGTGAGGTTCGGCGGTTTATGGCAAGGCCCGCATCATGACCAGGCAGCAAACATCTGGCAATCGCCGGCCCACGGCCTGCGGGCCTTTGCCCAGGCCACCGTGGTCGCCAAGGTGGACGCTAGCGCCCGGCAGGGCCCATTAGCCCAGCGCCTTTGCCTAGCGCCTCTGGGGCTCATGTGCGCATGCCAAAGAAGGCGGCGAGGTCGGGTGCCGGCGCCTTGATTTCCACCACCACGGAATCCTCGATGGCCTCCAGGCCGTGCAGCACGCCCTTGGGGTGCCGACAGACATCGCCGGGTCCCATGATGAACGCGGTGTTGCCGACGGTCGACTTCACCTTGCCGCTGACGACGTAGGCAATGGATTCGTGGGCGTGGGTGTGCAGCGGTGCGCCGACGCCGGCGGCGTAGCGGATCTCCAGAAAGGTCATCTCCTCGCCTTTCATCAGCGGCTTTACCGCAAGCTCGCCGCCATAGGTCGGTTTGCCCTCAACCGAGTTGACCCTGATTTCCGTGACGTCGGCATTTCTCGCGCTGATCACTTGCGACCTCCTCGCGCCATGGCCCTCAAGCCGGCAGCCCTAGCCGGCCTTCGCCCGGGGCTAGGATAGCCGGGCGGTCGCACAAGGCGGCGTTTTGTTTTGGCACCTTGGTGTGTCTTGAGAGTTTTGCCCGATGATACCATTTTGATGGCGTGGGGCTTGCCCAGAGGCCTTCGTTCCCGCAGCTAAGCCATTGGTTCGCCTGCTAGGGCGGAGGTTGGGGCAGAGCCGCTCAAAGGCAGCAGGACATGCAGAACACCAGCCCACTGCCCATCGATTACAAGACGCATATCCTGATCGCCGTTCGGGGCGATGGGGTTATGACGGTGGTTTGCGATTGGCCGCATCTGCCAAGCCTGGCCGAGGTGCAGGAGCAAATTGACGCCAGCGCCAGCGGTTATGCGGCCTTTGCGCTGTGTACACCGACGTCGATTTTGCCGGTCGATAGGACCGGCGGCGCCCGCGACAAGTCGCGATCGGGCCGGTGGGCCTAAGCCGCAGCTCGGGTCTTACGACTTTGGGCTAACTCGGGCGGCTCGCGCCCAAGGCTTTGAGGCGGCTCAGCGCATCGCGGGCGAGCTTGTGCGTGAGCTCGGCGGCGGGGAGGGCTCGCGCCAAGGCCGCAGCCTGCCCAGACCACAGCGACGTGAAGTCGCTTGAACCCTTGGCCTCGGCCGCGGCTTTGAGCGGCAGCAAGGCGCCGCCGGCCAGCGGGAAGGCCGGCGCCTCCGCCGAGATCGGCCCCAGGTCCCGCATCAGGCGATTGATGACGCTGCGGGCGGGGCGGCCGGTGAATAGATTGGTCAGGGCGGTATCATCGTCGCGGGCGGTTGCAAGCGCCTGCCGATTGAGCGGCGGAACGTTGGCCTCAGGGCAGAACAGGTAGGCGGTTCCGATCTGGACGGCGCTGGCCCCGAGCGCGAAGGCGGCGGCAATGCCGCGGCCATCGGCGATGCCGCCGGCGGCGATCACCGGCACCGACACGCTGTCCACGACTTGGGGCACCAGCGCCAA
>DASTMQ010000481.1:0-10473 GCA_035714005.1 Hyphomicrobiaceae bacterium | reverse complement strand
TTCGCGCGGCGCCGAAGAATCGCTTCGGCCGCTGCAGCGCGTTGGCGTCGACACCGCCGGTCAGCACCTTGCCAGATGACGGCACCACCGTGTTGTAGGCGCGGCCGAGGCGCGTAATGGAATCCAACAGGATCACCACGTCGCGCTTATGCTCGACCAAACGCTTGGCCTTTTCGATCACCATTTCGGACACCTGCACGTGGCGGGTGGCCGGCTCGTCGAAGGTGGAGGAAATCACCTCACCCTTTACCGAGCGCTGCATGTCGGTCACCTCTTCCGGCCGCTCGTCGATCAACAGGACGATCAGATAGCACTCGGGATGATTGGCAGAGATGGAGTGGGCGATATTCTGTAAGAGCACCGTTTTGCCGGTACGCGGTTGGGCGACGATCAGCGCACGCTGGCCTTTACCGAGCGGCGAGACGATGTCGATCACGCGGGCGGAGAGATCCTTGATGGTGGGGTCTTCGATCTCCATCCTGAGCCACTTGGTGGGATAAAGCGGCGTCAGGTTGTCGAAGTGCACCTTGTGGCGCTGCTTTTCGGGATCCTCGAAGTTGATCTTGTTGACCTTCAGCAGCGCAAAGTAGCGCTCTCCCTCTTTCGGGCTGCGAATTTGCCCTTCCACCGTATCCCCCGAGCGTAAGGCAAAGCGGCGAATTTGCGAGGGTGAAACATAGATGTCGTCAGGACCGGGCAGATAGTTGGCATCGGGCGAGCGCAAGAAGCCGAAGCCGTCCTGCAATACCTCCATGACGCCGGTACCGATGATTTCGGTTTCTTTGGCGGCGAGCTGTTTCAGGATGGCAAACATCAGCTCCTGCTTGCGCATGGCGCTGGCGTTTTCGACCCCGGCCTCCTCGGCGAAGCTCAGGAGCTCCGTCGGGGTTTTGACCTTGAGGTCTTGGAGCTTCATCTCCTTGACAATGTCTTGCATGGGAAACTCTTGGGTAAGGGCTCAGCGCGCATAAGGTGGGATGACGGAAAGCGCAGAGCCAGCAGGGGAGAGGGGTGCGGAAGTTCAATTCCGGAAAAATGTCCTGGCCCTCGGTGGCGCACGCGCTCACGAAGACCCCACCCGCGCCACGCACGGCGCCAAGCAGTGACACTTGCTATATAGCAGATCGGTAACCAAAGGAAAAGGGCCAGCCGCCTTCGGTGCCCGCCCTGAGGCCGACAAAGCACGCCCATCGGGATCCTGGCGCCGTGGCCGCAACGCGGGCTTTTCACCAACGTTGTGCTTGCAACCCAGATTGGCCGGCAGGAAGCCCGGGCGTGCTGGGTAGCCCGTTCGGGCGCGCACGCGCCAACAGTTTGCCGCACTGCTCCCTCGGGCCGCTGCGCCGCCCGCTGGCCCAGGCGTGTGCGGGGACTTCCGACAAGGCTCTAGAACGGCTTGACGACCACCAAAACCACGATGGCGACCATCATGAGCGTCGGCACTTCGTTCATGAACCGAAAAAATCGCGCATCGCGCTGGTTGCGGTCCTCGGCAAACGCCCTCCGCCAGGCCCCCAAGGCGTGGTGATAACCCGTTAGTAAAATCACCAAGGCAACCTTTGCCATGAGCCAACCGTCCCGGTACATGCTCGCCTGCCAAGCGAGCCAGGGACCCGTAATCCATACCACGACCATGGCAGGGTTCATGATTGCCCGGAGCAGCCGCCGCTCCATGAGTTTGAAGGTTTCGGCCAGCTTGGAGCCGGGCTCGGCCTCGCAGTGATAGACAAACAGGCGCGGCAAATAGAGAAGACCGGCCATCCAGGAGATGACCGCAATGATATGCACCGCCTTCAGCCACAGCAGCATCGCCGCCCTTTCCCAGTCGCAGCCTTAGGTCGGCCGATAGCCCCGCACCAGGTCAACCAGCGTGCCGACATGCTCCGGCGGCGTCTCAGGCACAATGCCGTGACCCAGGTTGAAGATGAAGCGCCGGCCGCTGAGCGCGGTGAGGATCTCCCCGGTACGCCCCTCGAGCGCCTTGCCACCGACCACCAGCAAAAGCGGATCGAGGTTGCCCTGCACGGTGACACGCGCGCTGAGCTCGACCATCAGCGCCAGTGGTACGGTCGTATCGCAGCTCATGCCCTCGATACCGGTCGCGCTAACGTAGTTCGTGGTCTGCGGGCCTGCCCCGCGCGGAAAGCCGATGATCGGCACGCTCGGGTGGCGCTGCTTGAGCGCGCTGAGCATGCGTTTGGTGGGCGCCACGACCCAACGCGCGAACGCATCCTCGGGCAGGCTTCCAGCCCAGCTGTCGAAGATCTGGATGACATCGGCACCCGCGCTCACCTGACCGGAAAGATACTCGACGGAGACGTCGCACAGGATGTCAACCAAGGCCTGAAAGGACGCCCCATCACTGTAGGCCCACCGCCGCGCGTCGGCCTGGTCGGGCGTACCGCGGCCTGCCACCATGTAGGTCGCCACCGTCCAGGGGGCGCCGCAAAATCCGATGAGGGTCGTCTCACGGGGAAGGTCCTGCCGCAGCCGCGCCACCGTCTCGAAAACGCGCGCAAACTTGGGGCGAGTCGCACCGGCCTGCAAGCGGCACAAATCTGCCGGCGTCCGGATCGGGTCGAGGCGAGGGCCTTCGCCCTCGAGAAAGCTGACGGGCTGGCCCAACGCGTCGGGGACCACCAGAATGTCCGAAAACAAGATTGCCGCGTCGAAACCATAGCGCCGGATCGGCTGCAGGGTCACTTCGGCGGCCAATTGGGGATCGTAGCACAGATCGAGGAAGCTTCCCGCCCGCGCACGCATGGCGCGATATTCCGGCAGGTAGCGCCCGGCCTGGCGCATCAACCAGATCGGCGGCGGGGACAGCGGCTCGCCGGCAAGGGTGCGCACGATACGACGGTGCGGAGGCTTGGACGATGCGGTCATACCTGGCATCCAATCTTCAAATAATCAATTTCTTGAACTTTGTTATTATGACTCTTAAGCGTTGGATTGCGCATATTCCTCTGCCGGGCCTTGCTGCATCCCGGGCTTGGGCGCGCCGGCTCGGGCTGACGCCAAGGCTAGCGTCGCCATCCCCGCGCTGCCACTAGCACGCCGAGGCCCTTGCACGACAAGGGCCAAATTCGCCCTGCCGCTGGCGTCGGGTCGCTGATAACCTGTGGAAGGCCTATGCATGGCGGGGTCGCAAGCCGGCCGCTGCCTCTGGAGGGCCGCTGCCGTGACCGCCGCAGCGCTCCCATGTCCTTGCCCGCCTTCCTGTGGGTGGACCTGTTGATGGCGCCGGAGCGCGGGTGGTGAAAGATCGGCTCCACGCTTGGCACGGCGGGAGAACTCTGATCTTTTCCACACATGCCCAACCAGGTCCCGACTTACTTTCATCTGCATTTGATTTCGGATGCGACGGGCGAGACGCTGACCACCATGGCCAAGGCGGCGGCGGTCCAATACGCCCAGGTGCGGCCGATCGAGCACGTGCATCCCTTGGTGCGCACCGCCAGGCAGCTGGAGCGCGTGCTAAAGGAGGTCGAGCAAGCCCCAGGCATTGTGCTTTATACCATCGTGAAGAAGGAATTGATCGAGGAGATCGAGCAGCGATGCCGTGCGCTCAAGGTGCCTGCCCTGCATGTGCTCGAGCCGATCATGAAGGTCTTCGAGTCCTACCTCGGGGCCCCCCAGACGCCCGTGGTGGCCGGTCAACACTTGGTCGATGCGGACTACTTCCGGCGCATCGATGCTTTGAACTTCGCCATGGCCCACGATGACGGCCAGCTGCCGGAAGATCTGAGCACGGCCGACATTATCATCCTCGGCGTCTCGCGAACCTCAAAGACGCCAACCAGCATCTACCTGGCCCAGCGCGGCTATAAGACCGCCAACCTGCCGCTGGTGCCGAGCATCGAGCTCCCCACCGCTTTGACCGAACCGCACACCGCCTTCGTGGTGGGGTTGGTCGCCAGCCCCGAGCGCATCGCCGAAATTCGGCGCAACCGCGTGCATTTTCTGGCCGACCGCGATCTCGACAACTATGTAGACCGGACGCAGATCGCCAACGAGATCGCCCATTCCAAACGGCTGTGCGCGCGCCATGGTTGGCCCGTCATCGACGTCACCCGGCGCTCGGTGGAGGAGACGGCGGCGGCGATCATCCGTCTCTTGCACGATCGCCAGGAGCGGGCGCAGGCCGAGGCGGGAATGGACGATGAATGAATGGGCGCCAGCGCAGCCTCTCGTGTTGGCCTCAGCAAGCCAGCACCGGCGCCGATTGCTCAAGGCGGCGGGCCTGCTCTTCGATGTGGTACCGGCCGAGGTCGATGAAGCAGCCAGCAAGCGCGGCCTTGTCGACGCGGGTGCCGACGCGCCGGCGATCGCCGGCGCCTTGGCGCGCGAAAAAGCGCTTGTGGTGAGCGCCAAGTTGCCCGCAGCCCTCGTGATTGGCGCCGACCAGGTGCTGGCCTGCGAAGGTCAGCTGTTCGACAAGCCCGGCGGTGTTGCCGCCGCGCGCGTGCAATTGCAGCGGCTTCGTGGCCGCACCCACCAGCTCAATACCGGCGTGGCACTGGCCCACAACCGGGAAATCGTGTGGCAACGCACCGATACGGCGTGCCTCAAGATGCGCGCGTTCAGCGATGCCTTCTTGGAAAGCTATCTCCTGGAAGCGGGCGAGGCCATCTGGGGAACCGTGGGTGGCTACGAAATCGAGGCTCTCGGCATTCAGCTTTTTGTCTCTCTGAGCGGCGATACCTCCACTATTGTCGGCCTTACCATGCTACCGCTGTTAACCGAACTGCGCGCCCGCGGAGTGATCCGGACATGAGCAAGGCCTGCATTATCGGCTGGCCGGTTGCGCATTCGCGTTCCCCGATCATTCACGGCTATTGGCTGCGTACGTACGCGATTTCGGGAAGCTATGGGCGACAACCGGTTCGCCCCGGCGAAGTCGGTCAGTTTCTTGCCAGCATGCCCGCCCTTGGGCTTGCGGGCTGCAACGTTACCCTGCCGCACAAGGAGGCGGCCTTTGCCGCGGCCGCGCGTAAACTCCCCGGCGCACGCGCGGTCGGTGCCGCCAATACGCTTTGGTACGAGGACGGCGTATTGGCCTGCGACAATACGGACGGCGCCGGCTTCATGAGCCATCTTGCCGCCTCCGCCCCTGGCTTCAAGGCGCGCGATTGCGGGGTGGCGTCGATTCTCGGCGCCGGCGGTGCGGCCCGGGCCATCGTGCACGCGTTTCTCAGCGCGGGTGTGCACGAGGTGCGCCTGTTCAATCGCACACGGGCGCGTGCCGACGAGCTTGCTGCCTTTTTCGGACCCCGCGTCCAGGCCTACGACTGGTCCCGGGCGATGGCTTGCTCGGTCGATGCGGGCATCCTCGTCAATGCGACCACGCTCGGTATGCAGGGTGGCGGCGGTCGGCTGGAATTTGACGTTGCAGCCCTCAATGTGTCCTGTGTGGTGGCCGACCTCGTCTACGTTCCGCTGCTGACGCCGCTTTTGGCTGCCGCCAAAGCGCGCGGGCTTACGACCGTTGATGGACTTGGCATGCTGATGCACCAAGCAGTGCCGGGTTTCGAGAAATGGTTTGGTGTGCGCCCACAGGTGACGCGCGAGCTTCGCGAGCTGCTGGTCGCCGACCTTGGGCGTTCCTAATGCTCGTCATCGGCCTCACCGGTTCGATAGGTATGGGCAAGTCGACCGTTGCCGCGCGCCTGCGCAGCCTGGGCATTGCCGTGTTCGATGCCGATGCCGAGGTGCATCGGCTCTACGAAGGCGCCGCCGTGGCGCGCATTGAGGCGGCCTTTCCCGGCACCACTGACGGACACCGCGTCGACCGGCAAAAGCTCTCCGTAGCCCTGATCGCCAAGCCTCAGGACTTTCAGCGCCTGGAGGCGATCGTGCATCCCCTCGTGTTTGCCGCAGAGCGTGCGTTTCTGCGCCAGCAGGCCGAGGGCGGCGCGAAACTTGCCGTCCTGGAAGTGCCGCTATTGCTGGAAAGCCATCGACAACCGCGGCTCGACGCCATCATCGTGGTCAGCACGCGCGCCGATCTGCAGCGCGAACGCGTGCTGAGGCGGCCGGGTATGAGCGTGGAAAAACTCGAGCAGGTGTTGACACGCCAGATGCCGGATGCGGAAAAGCGGGCGCGCGCGGACTATGTCGTGGATACGGGCGGTACATTTGCCGAAACCGATGCGCAGGTCGATCGAATCGTCGAATCACTGCAACATCGCAAGGCAACCGCCTACCAAGAGTTCTGGGCGTAACCGTGCGCGTAGGGTCGTTGGGGATCGACAATGCTGCGCGAGATTGTGATCGACACCGAGACCACCGGTCTCGATGCTGCCGGCGGCGACCGGCTGATCGAGATTGGCTGCGTTGAAATCATCAACCGCATTCCGACCGGCCGAGAATTCCACCATTACCTCAACCCCGAACGCGAGGTTCACGCCGAAGCCATCGCGGTGCACGGTCTCAGCACGCAATTTTTAAAGGACAAGCCCCTATTCAAGGACGTCGCCGTCGAATTTCTGGCCTTCCTCGGCGACGCGGCGCTGGTGGCACATAACGCCAGTTTTGATTTGGGCTTCATCAATGCCGAACTTGCGCGATTATCGTGCCCGCCACTCGCCGGCGAGCGCATGGTCGACACCTTGATGCTGGCGCGGCGCAAGCACCCCGCAGGTCCCAATAGCCTCGATAGTTTGTGCAAGCGCTATGGCATCGACAATTCTCAGCGCACCCACCACGGTGCGCTGCTCGACGCCCTTCTGCTCGCCGCCGTTTATGTCGAGTTGCTGGGCGAGCGCCAGGCCACGCTCGGGCTGGAACCTTCCCAACTGAGCGATCGGCGGGTTGGTGCCGGCGTGGGTAAGGCCGCTCAGCGGCCCGAGCCGCTGCCTCCCCGTATCGACCGGGAGGTGGAAATTAGGCACCAGGAGTTCATCAAGACCTTGGGGCCACAGGCGCTATGGCTCCAGTACATGGCCCTGTCCTAGCCGCCAACGGCAAGCGCGCCGGCGCGTGCCCCGAGGCCTTGGTCGGATGCGGCGGAGCTTGCGGTCGCCTTTTTTTAGTTGGTATTGGCCTGTGCGCCCGGCTTTTCCTTTTCCTTTTGCTTGCGCGCCATGAAAAGGCCGCCGAAGTCGATGGGATCGAGCAGCAGCGGCGGAAATCCACCCTCCCGGGTGATGTCGGAGACCAGCCGCCGCAAAAACGGAAACAGCAGGGCCGGGCAATTTACCAAAAGGAATGGCTCGAGTGCGTCTTCCGGCATGCCCTCGATTTGGAACAGGCCAGCATAAGACAGCTCCATGTCATAGATGACGGCGTCGTTGCTGGTGGCCTCGGCCTTGAAATGGATGTTGCTTTCATAGGCCTTGTCCCCGAATTTGGCCGCATTCACATTGACCTCGACGCGCAAATTGGGCTTTTCGGGCGGATTGCTCAAAAGCTTGTCGACGTTGGGGTTCTCAAACGACAGGTCCTTGATGTATTGCCCAAGCACGCGCACCTGGACCGATGGGCCGGGTGCGCCAGCCGCAGGTTTGCCATTGCCGGCGTCAGGAGTCTCAGCCATGAAATCTTCCCCTCAGGTTGGGCGGCCTCTGGTCATCGACTGGGGTAATTCCGCACGCGTGTCGGGCGAAACCTGTAATCCCGTCCGATCCTGCCCTGACAGCACGCGGGGGGACTACGCGTCAAGGCACCATAGTCGAAAGGCCGAGCCGGTTGGCTTCAACGCCGCAATGTCCTAAGATTTAGCCGGCGGCAGCGGGAACTTGGCGCTTCAGCGGAACCGAGGAGCCGGGGTCTGGTTGTCGCAGGCCTGGCAACCTACATGATCGGGTTGAGGCACTGGCTCGAAAGCTTTGGCGATGGACGGCAAAATCGACGCGATAACACTGATTTTTCTCGTCTTGGCGGTGGTGGTTTTTCTCAAGCTGCGCAGTGTGCTCGGACGTCGGACGGGTCACGAGGAGACGCGCCTCGAGCGCTATCGGGCCCAGCGCGAGGCCAGCCAGCGCAACGGCAAGATTGCCACACAGGAAAAGGTCGTCACCTTGCCGCGGCGCGAGCGCGAGGAGGTCGAGACCGCGCCCGTGGCCGAGCATGGCAAGGTGCGCACCGACCTGGAGGAGCGCGTCAAGGGGTTGGCGGGTGACAATGCTGGCATGGCCAGCGGGCTGCTCGACATTGCGCGCGCCGATCAAACGTTCGATCCCGATCAGTTTCTCAAGGGGGCGAGGGCCGCCTACGAGATCATCGTCACGGCTTTTGCCGAAGGCAACCGCAAGACCCTGAAGGACTTGCTCAGCCGCGACGTGCACGATGGCTTTGTCGGTGCCATCGCCGAACGTGAGGCGCGCGGCGAGCAGGTCGACCAGAGTTTCGTCGGCATCAAGACGGCCGACATGGTCGAAGCCGAACTCAAGGGCGGCGTTGCGCAATTGACCGTGAAGTTCGTGAGCGAGTTGATTTCCGCCACCCGCGACCGGGTCGGCGAGGTGATTGCCGGGGATCCCAAACGGATCAAAGAGGTGACCGATATCTGGACGTTTGCCCGCGAGGTGGCCTCGCGCAACCCGAACTGGAAGTTGATAGCAACGCAAGCCGCAAATTAGCCGCAACTGCCGGGCAAGCAGGGATAGTTTGGCTTTTGGGGGGACTGCCGCTTGCCGACGTGTGCGAGCTCTTGGGCTGTCAAACTCCTGCTCGCCTCGTTTGTCGTTGCGGTCACCGCGCAGGCCGAAGCAACCTCGGCGCAGAAGCCCTCTGCCAGCATGAAGTCATCGGCGCTATCCTACCAGCCGCTTGCATTTTCGCAGCTCCCTGGCTGGGATCGGGACGATCATGCCGCGGCGTTCAAGACTTTTCTGAAGTCCTGTGACCGCGTGCTGGCGGCCGGGCGCGAGCGTGCCGGCAGCGACAAGCTGCCCGCCCCACCGCACGGGCTGATCGAGGCCTGCACCGCGGCGGGTAAGCTCTCCGTCCGGATTGGCAAGGAACAGGCAAAGGCGTTCTTCGAGCGGCATTTCACCGCCAACGCGCTCCAACATGCGGGGCCGCAAGGTCTGCTGACGGGCTATTACGAGCCCGTGCTCGAAGGCTCACGCAGCCCGCAAGGGCCGTTTCAAACACCGGTATACCGGCGGCCACCGGATTTGGTGAATTTGGTCGACGAGACCCAGCGCGCCCAGACCGGACAATCGCTAACCCATGCGCGCAAGACAGCAACCGGCACCGAGCCCTACGCCACGCGCGCCGAGATCGAATCCGGCGCCCTCAAGGACAAAGGTTTGGAGCTCGTCTATCTGGCCGATCCCGTTGACCTGTTCTTCATGCAAATTCAGGGTTCGGGTCGTGTGAAGCTTATCGACGGATCGATAGTCAGGCTGCACTACGATGGCAAGAATGGACATCCCTATAGCTCGATCGGGCGCTACCTGATCGAGAAGGGTTTGCTCGCCGCCGACAAGGTCTCATTGGGTGCCCTGTCGAGTTGGCTCAAGGCCGATCGGGAGCGCGGCAAACAGGTTATGTGGCAGAATGCCTCCTACGTATTCTTCCGCGAGCTGCAGGGCGCCGAGGCCGGCGCGGCGCGCGGGGCAATGAACGCACCCTTGACGCCTGGTCGAAGCCTCGCCGTCGATACCGCCTATCATGTCTTGGGCTCCCCGATCTTCGTCACTGGCACCGACATGACCCATGTCGACAAATCCGGCGCCTTCCAGCGCCTGATGATCGCCCAGGACGTGGGCTCGGCCATCAAAGGCCCCGAGCGTGGCGACATCTACTTTGGCTCAGGTTTGGTGGCCGGCCGGCTTGCGGGGGTCACCAAGCACGCTGCCAAGTTCATCGTGTTGTTGCCCAAGACGCAGCCGATCGAGGCGGGCGCCGGCGGCTTCGGACTAACAACCGTCGTCAAGACGCCGCGATGAGCAAAGCCGGCCAGCGCGCGGGCCGCAGCGGCCGGCGCCTCAGCGCGGACGAGACAGCGCTTTGGGAGCAAACGATGCGCACGGCGGCGCCGCTCAAAGGCAAGCCGCGCGTTGCCGGAGGCGGCCCGCCGCAAGCCAGCCCGGAGCGCGACCCGGCGCCCGCACGTGGGTCCAAGCTGCGCCCCGAGACCAGCCCCAAGGGCCGGGCGGCCGGGGCCGCCCCGACACACCGGCCGCCCGCCGCTGGCGGCATCGACGTGCTCGATCGCCGGCAAGCGCGCCGTATCGTTGCGGGCAAGACCGATATCGACGACCGCCTTGACCTGCATGGCCTATACCAGGCCGAGGCGCACGCCCGCTTGCGCGCCTTTCTGCAGCGCGCCTACGCCAATGGCCTAAAAACCGTGCTGGTGATTACCGGCAAGGGCCGCGCCGAGGACGGGCCCGATGCTTTGGGCACTGCCATGGGCGAGCGCCAGCGCGGGGTCTTGCGCCGCAGTGTACCGCTTTGGCTGGCGCAAGCCGATCTTAGCCAAATCGTGCACAGCTATGGCGCGGCAGGAACCCGGCACGG
>DASTMQ010000480.1:0-28108 GCA_035714005.1 Hyphomicrobiaceae bacterium | reverse complement strand
CAGCAGTGGGTTGGGCAGGGTGATAATTGGAAGCGTCGCCATCTTGCTCACATAGGCCGGCGCACCATCTGGGTCAATCGCAAGGGCCCCGGCAGGGAGCCGCCAGCTGGCCCCGACCATTGCGAGCACAGCCGGGCGCGGGACCCGCGCCGCCAGACGGCTTCGATCGGCCCCGAAAGTCGGCTTCGATCGGTCCCGAAAAGATTGTTGCCAATGGCCGGTCGGTCCGCGCCGAAGCCCTGGGCACCGGGGCTCAAACGACGAACCAGGCCGTCGCCCGATCGCGGTTAAGGTGGACACGCGCGGCCTGAGGCGCCACTTCGCCACGCGAACGCGCGGCGCACCGCTGCGCCTGCGCCCCTCGTGCGCCAGCCGCAACCGGGAATGGCGCTGGCTTGCCGCAAAGAGCCGCGCGCCGCCTCCTTGCCGCTACGCGCGGCGTTTGCCCTGGCAAAGCCAATCTGGCAAACAGGGGCGAGGCGATGAGCTGGATCCCGTCCAATGCAACCCCCGCAAACCCCTTTTATCCTCGGCTGGGAGGAATGGGTGGCGCTGCCGGAGCTTAGGCTGCCGGCGATCAAGGCCAAGGTCGATACCGGCGCGCGCACCTCGGCGCTGCACGCCTATTTCGTCGAACCCTGCGGAACCGGGCGCAAGCCCATGGTGCGGTTTGGCGTCCACCCCATTCCTCGCCGCAGCGATGTCGAGGTCATCTGTACGGCATCGGTGGTGGATCGACGCCATGTTGCAAGTTCCAATGGCGAGCGGGAAAACCGCTACGTGATTTCGACCTTGCTCAGCATCGGCGCTCGCCAATGGCCGATCGAGGTGACGCTAACCAACCGCGATACCATGTCCTATCGTATGCTGCTTGGCCGTCAGGCAATCGCCGAGGGCATCCTCGTCGATCCGGCGTCATCCTTCCGCCAACCGCGCCTTCGCTATGCCCTTTACACGCCGCAGGAACGGTGAGGCCCATGCCGACTGACGCTACCGATCCAGTTCAACTCGCCCAGGCGCTGATCCGCTGCAACAGCGTAACGCCCGCGGAGGGCGGTGCGCTGACGCTCTTGGAAAGCGTGCTAAGGCCGGCGGGCTTCACCTGTCATCGCCTGACAATGCGCGAGCCGGGCACGCCGGACGTGGAAAACCTCTATGCGCGATTGGGCTCGGACGGCCCTCACCTTTGTTTTGCCGGTCATACCGACGTGGTCAATGCCGGCGAGGCGGCGGCCTGGTCGCATCCTCCCTTCGCCGGCGTCGTCGCCGGCGATAAGCTTTATGGCCGCGGTGCCGTCGACATGAAGGGAGGCATCGCTTGCTTCTTGGCCGCGGCGATCGCTCACCTTGAGCAGAATGGCGGGCTTGGTCGTGGTTCGCTGTCCCTGCTGATCACCGGCGACGAGGAATCGGTTGCCATCAACGGCACACGCAAGCTGCTGGATTGGCTCAAGCAACGGCAGGAAAAAATCGACGCCTGCCTTGTTGGCGAACCGACCAGCGCCAATGCGCTGGGCGATGAAGTAAAAATTGGTCGCCGCGGCTACCTCAACGCCGCGGTCGTCGTACACGGCAAACAGGGTCATTCCGCCTACGGCGAAAAGGCCGAAAATCCGATCCCGAAGTTGGCCCGCATCATCGATCGTCTCGCCAACGCGGTGCTCGACAGCGGTAGCGAGCACTTTCAGAGGACCAGCTTGGAGCCAACCATCATTTCGGTGCCAAACACGGCCACCAACGTCATACCCGGTACGGCCCGTGCAAACTTCAACATCCGCTACAACGATCTGCACACCCGTCAGAGCATCCAAGCCTGGGTTGAGGAGCAGTGCCAGGCCGCCGCCGCCGAAGTCGGCGGCAAATTCTCGCTCGCCTTCGAAGGCAATGGCGATGTGTTCCTCACCAAGCCCGGCCCCCTGGTCGAGATGATGGCAACGGCGGTAGAGGCGATCACCGGCCATAAACCGGCCCTCACCACCAATGGCGGAACCTCCGATGCGCGCTTCATTAAGGACCTGTGTCCCGTGGTCGAGTTCGGATTGCGCAACGCGACGGCACATCAGATCGACGAGCATGTTCCGATCGCCGATTTGCTGGCGCTGACGGCCATCTACCGCCGCTTTATCGCCCAGTTTTTCGCCTGAGCCCCTCGCGCCGGACGTGCCCGGCCGGCAGCAGCGCGGTATGGGCCCCGCTCTGGCGGCCGCTTTGGCGGCACCCCCTGCATCCGTCCGGGTGCCGCAAAGCGCATGCAAACTCAGTCGGCTTGTGCCCCGACGCCGTCCTGCTGCGACAGGACCTGGCCCGCCAGGTAAAGCGAGCCGCAAATCAGGATGCGGATCGGAGCCGCGTCAGCCTCCATCAGCTCAAGGACGGCGCTTTCGACATCGGCCGCGGGACGCGCGGCAAGGCCCATGTTCGCGGCAACCCCGGCAAGCGCGGTTGCGTCCTGCGCCGCCTCCGTCCCCGCGATGGGCACGGTGCGCACGTGCCGGACCAGGCCGGCGAAGGGGGCAAGAAAGCCGGCGGCATCTTTGCTGTCCAACATGCCGAGTACCAGGCCAACGGGTTTGGGCGCGCGTTCCTCCAGTTCCCCCAGTGTCTGTGCGATGGCCGCGCCACCCGCAGGATTGTGTCCGCCGTCGAGCCATAGCTCGGAACCGTTGTCGATCCGCTGCGCCAAAGGTCCTTTCGCCAGCCGCTGCATGCGCGCAGGCCAGCGGACCTCGACCAGCCCGCGTTCGATGCTCGACGCTTCCCCGAGGCCAAGAGCCTTGAGATGCTGGGCCGCAGCAATGGCCGTGCCCGCATTGACGATCTGATGCTGTCCGATCAAGGCGGGCAGCGGCAGGTCCATCAGCTGCTCGGCGCTTTGATAGATCAGCCGGCCGCGCTGCTCGAACGCCTCATAATCTTGACCCCAGATCGTCAGCGGCGCGCCAACCGCTTGCGCGCAGGCGGCGATGGCGCCCAAGGCCTCGAACGGTTGCTGCGAGATCACCGCGCGCACGCCCGGCTTGAGGATACCCGCCTTCTCACGGGCGATCTCATCGATCGTCGCCCCCAACCACTCGGTGTGGTCCAAGGAAATCGGTGTGATGACTGAGAGCGCCGGGCGCGACACGACGTTGGTGGCGTCGAGCCGTCCGCCCAGCCCAACCTCCAGGATCAGGGCATCGGCCGGGTGCTCGGCAAAGGCGAGAAAAGCCGCCGCCGTCGTGATCTCGAAAAAGGTCACGACATCGCCGGCATTGGCTTGCTCGGCCCTCGTCAGATAGTCCACGAGCGCGGCCTCGGCGATCGGTTGAGCCCGGTCGCCGGCCCCGGCTAGCTCGATACGCTCGTGGAAGCGAATGAGATGCGGAGACGTGTAGACGTGAACCCGCCGGCCTGCCGCCTGCAACATCGCCTTCAGGTAGGCCGTCAGCGAGCCTTTACCGTTTGTACCGGCAACATGGATGACGGGCGGCAGGCGGTTTTGCGGATGGCCAAGCTTTTCCAGGAGCCGTTCGATGCGGCCCAGCGACAGATCGATGCGCCGCGGATGCAGCCCCTTTAGCTCTGCCAAGACCTGATCGCTCGTGCGCATGCGGCGCCCTTATCATATATCGGTTGCGGCACAACCCAGGCGTCGGCACGCTGCGGCCCCCCTCCACAGGTTCAACCGTAAGGACTGGGGTGGCGCCTGCCGACCGTCAGTTGCGGGCGCCGTCACGGGAGCCGGGACGCGGCAGCGGCTTGGCTTCTTGATCGTGCCGCGTGGTCTTGGGACGAACCTCGAAGCGCTCGTTGTCGTCGACGGGTTCCGGCTCCATGGCGTCGGAGCCGCGCGCCAGCGTCTCGATCGTTTGGCCGTCGACGACACTGCCATTGAGATAGCCGCGATCTTCTTGTTTGGCGGCGACCGGCCGCTTTCGCTGTGCAACGACCTTTTCCGTCGCCGTCAGCAGGCGGCACAACCGGCCCAAGGTTTCGCGCATTTTGTGGCGATGCACGACCATATCGATCATACCGTGCGCCAGCAGATACTCGGCCTTTTGAAAGCCTTCGGGGAGCTGCTCCCGGATGGTCTGCTGAATGACGCGCGGGCCCGCAAAACAGATCAGCGCACCGGGTTCGGCGATGTGCACGTCACCCAGCATCGCATAGGAAGCCGTGACGCCACCGGTCGTCGGATCGGTCAGCACCACCAGGTAGGGCAGACGCGCCTCGCGCAGCTTCTGCACGGCAATCGTGGTGCGCGGCATTTGCATCAGGGAAAGAATGCCCTCCTGCATGCGCGCGCCGCCCGAAGCGGCAAATAGAATAAAGGGCGTCCGAATTTCGACGGCGCGCAACATTCCCGCAATCACCGCCTCGCCCGCGGCCATGCCGAGCGAGCCGGCCATGAAACGAAAGTCCTGGGCGGCTGCCACGACCGGTGAGCCCTCGAGGTTGCCCTCGCCCACCAGCACCGCGTCATCGAGCTCGGTGTCGGCTTTCGCCGTCTTCAGGCGGTCCGTGTAGCGCCGGCCGTCGCGGAACTTGAGGGGGTCCTGCGCCACACCGGCAACCGGCACCCGCTCGTAGTGGCCGTCGTCGAACAGATGTTGCAACCTTTGCTGCGCCCCCATGCGCATGTGATGCTCGGAGCCGGGGATGACGAACTGGTTGGCCTCGAGGTCTTTGTAGAAGACCATCTGTCCCGTATCGGGACACTTCACCCAAAGGTTGTCTGGCAGATCCCGCTTGGTCGTCAGCAGGCTACGGATCTTGGGACGAACGACGTTATTGATCCAGTTCACGCCTGAGTGCTCCTTGGGCACTTCCCGCAGTCCGCCTGGGCCACCCTCCAGTCCACGGCGCCGCGCCGGCTTGAACTGCCATTAGGCGAGGCGCAATGCCCCGGACAAGTTTCTCACCAGATTTAGGACGTCTGGGACCGTATTTCCAGTCGCTTTGCCTTCCCGATCAAGGCTATCGCGGACGGCATTGACCAGGGCGGAGCCGACCACCACCCCGTCGGCGCCGGCCGCAATCAAGCGCGCCTGCCCAGGGGTTTTCACGCCAAAGCCCACCGCAACGGGCAAATCGGTCGATTTTTTGATCCTCGCAACCTGTGCGTGCACCTCGGCCACGTCGGGGGCCGCGGTGCCCGTAATACCCGTGATCGACACGTAGTAGAGGAACCCCGAGGTGTGCCGGAGCACGACCGGTAAGCGGGCAGCGTCGGTGGTCGGCGTCGCCAGGCGGACGAAATTGAGGCCGCGCTGGAGGGCCGGCAGGCACAGCTCCTGATCGGCCTCCGGAGGCAGGTCGACGACAATGAGCCCGTCCACGCCGGCTGCCACCGCATCGTCCAGGAAGCGCTCGCGCTGGTAGCTGTAAATGGGGTTGTAGTAGCCCATCAGCACAATCGGGGTATCGTTATCGTGAGCGCGAAAGGAGCTTACCACGGCCAAGGTCTTCTGCATGGTCTGGCCGGCGCGCAGGGCGCGCAGGGACGAGGCCTGCACCGCCGGCCCGTCCGCCATTGGGTCGGAAAACGGCATCCCGAGCTCGATCACGTCGGCGCCGGCCGCCGGCAGCCCGAACAGGATCTTTTTGGCGGTGTCGGCATCGGGATCGCCGGCGGTGACGAAGGCGATAAAGCCAGCGCGCCCTTCCTGCTTCAGGGCGGCAAAGCGGCGGTCTAATCTGGAGGGAGCGGACATGGTGCTGACGCTGCCTACACGACCCAGATGGCTTTGCAAGTGCAATTCGCGGCAACGGCCGCGGCGAAGGCGGGACGGGCCGCGAAAGGCCAGGCCCAGGGGCCGCGTGGATTGTCCTCGCCGCGTGGGCTGGCGCCGCCGACAAGAGCGCTGAACGCCGGGGCCGATCGGCGCCCACCGCCGCACACCAGGGCGCCGGCCGGCCGGCACGCAACCTCGTGCCCTCCGAGCTTTGCTACGGATCAAAGCTCCGATTCCGCGCTTGGCACCGCCGACTCAAAGCTCGATGCTCAGATGCTCGGCGACGGCAAAAATATCCTTGTCGCCGCGCCCGCACATGTTCATGACCAGAAGGTTATCGCGCGAAAGCGTCGGCGCCAGTTTGCGCACGAAGGCCAACGCGTGCGCCGGCTCCAACGCCGGAATGATGCCTTCGAGCTTGCTGCACAGCTGAAAGGCGTCTAGCGCTTCACTGTCGGTGGCCGAAACATAGGTGACGCGGCCCGAATCCTTGAGCCAGGCGTGCTCCGGCCCGACCCCGGGATAGTCGAGGCCCGCCGAGATGGAATGGCCCTCAAGGATCTGCCCGTCGGCATCCTGGAGAAGATAGGTGCGGTTGCCGTGCAGCACGCCGGTGCGTCCGCCGTTCATGGAGGCTGCGTGGCCGTTCGGCACCTCCAAGCCATGTCCCGCCGCCTCGACGCCATAGATCGCCACGGCGTCCTCATCGAGAAATGGATGAAACAAGCCGATGGCATTGGAGCCACCCCCAATGCAGGCCACGAGCGTGTCGGGCAGGCGCCCTTCCTGCTCGCGCATCTGCTCGCGTACTTCGTTACCGATCACGCACTGAAAGTCGCGCACCATGGCCGGATAAGGATGCGGTCCCGCCGCGGTGCCGATGATGTAGTAGGTGTCGCGAACATTGGCGACCCAATCCCGCAGCGCTTCGTTCATGGCATCCTTGAGCGTGCGCGCACCCGAGGTCACAGCGTTGACCTTGGCGCCGAGGAGCTTCATGCGAAAAACGTTGGGCTTTTGCCGTTCCACGTCGACGGCACCCATGAAGATCTCACAGGGCAGGCCGAAGCGCGCGCACACGGTCGCCACCGCCACCCCGTGTTGGCCGGCGCCCGTCTCGGCAATAATGCGGGTCTTTCCCATGCGCCTTGCGAGTTGGATCTGGCCCAGGCAATTGTTGATCTTGTGGCTGCCGGTGTGATTGAGCTCATCGCGCTTGAAGTAAATCTTGGCGCCGCCCGTGCCGCCCGCGGCGGCGGCGACTTCGCGCAGGTGTTGGGTTAGCCGTTCGGCGAAGTAGAGGGGGCTTGGCCGGCCGGCGTAGTGGGCATTGAGCTCCCCCAGTTCCCGTCGAAAACTCGGGTCGGCCTTGGCCGCGTCATAGGCGCGCTCGAGCTCGAGGATGAGCGGCATCAGCGTCTCGGCAACAAAGCGGCCGCCGAACAGTCCGAAGAAGCCCTGGTCATCGGGCCCGCCGCGATAGGTGTTGCGCTTGTCGGCCTGGGTTTGCATCTGCCGAGGAAAAAACCGCCTCTGGTTGATGGTTGCAAGGACCTATAGCACGCCGCGCTGCCATTGGAACCGCCGGCGCACCGCGTCGGCGCCTTCAGCCCTGCTGCGGCGCCTTGGCGCTGCGAAGGAACCGGGAAATGAGTGCGGGATCCTTCTCCCCGGGTCGGCTTTCGACACCCGAGGAGACGTCGACGATGCCCGCACCGGTGGCGCGGATCGCGGCGGCAACGTTATCGGGCGAAAGGCCGCCCGAGAGCATGTAGGCAACCTTGTCCTTGACGCCGGCCAAAAAATCCCACGGGAATTGCGCGCCGTTGCCGCCCGGTCGGGTGGCGCCCGCGGGCGCCTTGGCATCAAACAGGATAAGGTCGCAAGACCCGGCATAGCGCAGAGCCGCCTCCGCATCGCCTGGCGCGGCCACCGGGATGGCCTTCATGACCTGACGGCCGAAGCGCCGCCTGATCTCGGCCACACGCGCCGGCGTCTCGCTGCCATGCAGCTGCAGGATGTCAGGTTCGATGACGTCGACGACACCGGTCAGGAGGTCGTCGTCGGCATCGACCACAAGGCCCACCACCTTGACGCGGGCGCCGCGCGCCTGCGCCGCCAGCGTGCGAGCCTCCGCCAGCGCCACGGCGCGAGGGCTCGGCGGAAAAAACACGAGCCCCACGTAGTCCGCGCCACCGGCAAGGGCCGCCTTTAGCGCCAGCTCATGTTTGAGCCCGCAGATTTTGACCTTGGTCGTCACAGTTGTCCAACCGGCAGGGCGTGCCGGGCCAAATTTGTCGGGCACAACCTAAGCTTGATGGCGGTCCTTGTCCAACCGACGGCGCCCAGGGACGATGGGACGGGCTCGGCTGCGGGCTCGGCTGCGGCCCAGGCCTTGAGCTTAACGGCGCGCCGGGGCGAGGGCTGGCGCCGACGTCAGCGACCTGTCACGCTCGCGCACCAGGCGGTCCGCCTCCGCCTGCCAGCGCACCGCATCGGCGGCGCGACGCCGCGCCACCCGTCGCCAGCGGCCCTGGGCCATCCAGGCGGCCGCGCCGCCGAGAATGACGCCGACAATCAGCGCCCCCAACACGTAGGCATAGAGCGGCAGCGCCAGCGCGATCACGGGATCGTCGGGGCGGAAGGGGTCCAAAATCAGCCGAACGGGCTGGCGGTTGATCACCGCCAAGGTGATGAGCACGATTGCGGCCGGAACGGCCACCAGTAATGAGACGGCGCGACGTAGCACAGCGGCCGTTCCTTTCCCGCTCGCTTGATACCTCATGCTTCGCGACCGCGACAAGGCTGTTGCCGGTCCAGCCTTTTTGCTGTCCGGGTCGGGCAGCGCCAAGCCTGCGACACCTTGCCGGCCCGGCCGGGCCCGCGCGCCAGCGCTGTGACACGAGCGCGCCAGCAATGACGCGCGTCAGGTCGACCCGTCAACCGTTGAGGCGTTCGCGCAGGTCTTTGCCCGTCTTGAAAAAGGGGACGAACTTCTCAGCCACCGATACGGTGGCCCCGGTACGCGGATTGCGACCTTGACGCGGGGCGCGATGCTTGACCGTGAACGCCCCGAAGCCCCTGAGCTCGACCCGGTCACCGCGGGCTAGCGCCTCGACAATTTCGTTGAAGACGACGTTGACGATGCGCTCGATGTCGCGATGGTAAAGGTGGTGATTGGCCGCTGCAATTTTCTGAATGAGCTCGGACTTGATCATGGTTTTGCCTCCCCGCCGCTACTCAAAAGTCTTTGTAATTACTCATGTTTCAGAAGCCTGCCAAATGGAAATGAGCCCGTCAAGGCGCAATCTGCCAAGCGCTCCGTCCCAACCCAGGAGCGCAACCAGGCCCTCCACCGCATCCGGACCGATCAGGGCGCGCAGCACCATTGCGGTGGTGGAACTGAGCAATCCCCAATCGCTTTCGCGCTTTGGCTTCCAGTCCTGCACCTTTAGGCCCTTAGGAATATTGCGTTTCTCCTCAAGCCACTTCACCACCTCGGCCTCGCCGCCGAGTTGATCGACCAGCTTGTAGGAGAGCGCCTCGCGGCCGGAAAACACCCGGCCCTGCTCGAGGCCCGCGACGCTCGCCGTGTCGATGCCCCGCCGGGTCGCCACCAGGCCAACGAACCAGCGTTGCGATTCTGCAACCATCTGTTCGGCAACGCGCTTGCCGACCTCGTCGAGCGGTTGGAAGGGCGAGGGGTTGGCCTTCAGCGGTCCGCTCTTGATCTCGTTCATCTTTACGCCGACCTTGTCCAGCAACTGGGAGACCTCGGCCCATTGAAAGATGACGCCCACCGAGCCGGTGATGCTGTTGCCGCGGGCGACGATGTGGTCAGTCGCCAGGCCGACAATGTAGGCGGCGGAGGCTGCCACCGTACCGAACTGGGCGACCACCGGCTTGGTCCGCGCCAAGTCGCGGATCGCCTCGAACAGGGCCTCCCCGCCCGTGGTGGTGCCCCCCGGGCTGTTGACGAACAGGATGACCGCCGCGACGTGCTTGGCCTCGGCGAGCCTTTTCAGCAGCTTGAGCTGATCGCGGTCCTCCGTGATGATGCCTTCAAGGCTGATGCGGGCGATCTGGTTGCGTTCGCCAAGCCCGACGCCGTCGGCGGATGAAAAGGCCACCAGGCCTAGGGCGAAGAGCCCCGCCACGATCGCCAGGCCGCGCCAAACGGACAGCCGCCGACGGAGGCGACGACGATCGAGTACAGTCTCGGTTTCAAGCGCCATGCGAGCTCTGCCTGCTGAGCGGGACCCCTTTGCTGCCCCTTGGCGCCAGCTTAGGACGCCGGCGCCCATCGTTCAACCAATTGAGCAGCCAGTCAAAAGCCCGGGCGCCACCGGACCTGTGGATGCGCTTTTTTTTCGGCCACCGCGCACGGCGCCGGATTGCGCCCGCCTTGGCCGCAGGGGAAACCGGCGCGCGCGCCGCCATGGGTATTTCGGCGCTTCCCAAGGAAGCGCCGAATATCGACGCCAAAGGTCTCGGCGCTAGCCGTTGTCGTCGGCCTTCTTGTCGTCGGCGCTTTCCTTCTTCTTGATCGCCGCCTTGAAAATGTCGCCGAGCGAAGCGCCGCTGTCGGAGGAGCCGTATTGCGCCACCGCCTGCTTCTCCTCGGCGATTTCCAGCGCCTTGATCGAGACCGTGATGCGGCGGCTGTTCTTGTCGATATTGATGATCGCCGCATCGACCTTGTCGCCGACGTTGAAACGCTCCGGGCGCTGCTCTGAGCGGTCTCTCGACAAATCCGAACGCTTGATGAAGGTCGTCATATCGCTGTCGGCAATTTTGACTTCGATGCCGCTGTCTTGGACGGCCAGCACCTCGCAGGTGACCTGGCTGCCCTTCTTCAGCTTGCCGACGCTCTCCATCGGGTCGCCGCCGACCTGCTTGATGCCAAGGCTGATGCGTTCCTTTTGCGGGTCGACGTCAAGCACCACGGCTTTGACGTTGTCGCCCTTCTTGTAGTCCTTGATGGCCTCGTCGCCCGACCGGTTCCAGTCGAGATCGGAAAGATGCACCATGCCGTCGACACCACCATCGAGCCCCACGAACAGGCCGAACTCGGTGATATTGCGGATCGGTCCCTCGATGACGGAGCCTTTGGGATGGGCGGCAAGGAAGCTGTCCCAAGGGTTGTCCTGGGTCTGCTTAAGGCCGAGCGAGATGCGACGCTTCTGCGCATCCACCTCGAGGACCTGTACGTCGACCTGCTGGCTGGTCGACACGATCTTGCCGGGATGAATGTTCTTTTTGGTCCAGCTCATCTCGGAAACGTGGATCAGCCCCTCCACGCCCGGTTCCAGTTCAACGAAGGCTCCGTAGTCCGCGATGTTGGTGACGGTACCCTTGAAGCGTGCGCCGACGGGATACTTGGCCTCGATGCCGGCCCAGGGATCGGCCTGCAGCTGCTTCATGCCAAGGCTGATGCGCTGGGTCTCGGGGTTGATGCGCACGATCTGCACCTTGACCGTATCGCCGACGTTGACGATCTCGCTTGGATGATTGACGCGGCGCCACGCCATGTCGGTCACGTGCAAGAGACCGTCGATGCCGCCCAGGTCGATGAAAGCGCCGTAGTCGGTGATGTTCTTGACCAAGCCTTCGATCACCTGACCCTCGGCCAACTTCGAGACGATCTCGGAGCGCTGCTCGGCGCGGGTGGCCTCGAGGATCTCGCGGCGAGACACGACAATGTTGCCGCGACGACGATCCATCTTCAGGATCTTGAACGGCTGGGGCGAATGCATCAGCGGACCAATGTCGCGCACGGGCCGTACATCGACCTGGCTGCCGGGCAGGAAGGCCACGGCGCCATCAAGGTCGACGGTGAACCCACCCTTCACCTTGTTGAAGATGACGCCTTCGACCTGTTCCTTGTTGGTGAATTTTTCCTCCAGCCGCGTCCAGCTCTCCTCGCGGCGGGCCTTCTCGCGCGACAGCACGGCCTCGCCCAGGGCGTTCTCCATGCGCTCGAGATAAACTTCGACGGTGTCGCCCACTTTCAGGTCGGCGGGCTTGCCGGGCAGACCGAACTCGCGCAGGGGGACGCGGCCTTCCATTTTCAGGCCAACGTCGATGACGGCCAGATCCTTTTCGATGGCGGTGACCGTACCCTTCACCACGCTACCCTCGAAGGCATCCTCCTCCGAAAGGGTCTCGTTCAACAGAGCCGCGAAATCCTCGCGCGTGGGGGTCAGATCCTTCGATTCACCGATCGCCGTGCTCATTTAAACTCCTGCTCCATGCCTGCGAGACCTTATGCTCGCCCATCCGAACGCGAAATTGGCACCGCTGCACGGAGCAGCGTATGCCGGGTGCCCATCATGTGAGGTGCCTTTCCGCCGAAGGATCATGTGCCAACCAGATTGCAGCTCACCTGTCAGGTGTGCCGGCGTTGGCCAACCTTCCTTGCAATCGCTCCGACGGCCATCTCGAATGCGGCTTCTATATCCAAATTGCTGGTATCCAGCAAGATCGCGTCGCAGGCAGCACGCATCGGTGCCGAATTGCGCCCCGCGTCGCGCTCATCGCGGCGGCGGATGTCGGCCAGGACGTGGGCGTATTCGACCGCCTCGCCGCGGCCCGCCATTTCCAGCTGCCGGCGCCGGGCCCGGACCTCGGGGGAGGCCGTAACGTAAAGCTTAACGGCGGCTTGCGGACAGACCACGGTGCCGATGTCTCGGCCGTCGAGGACGGCACCCGCCTCGCGCCCGGCGAAGGCGCGCTGCACGCCAAGCAACGCCGCGCGCACCTCCGGAAACTTGGCGACAAGGGAGGCCGCCTCGGCCAGCCCAGGGCCGCGCAGGGCGGGGTCATCCAAGCTCGCCGGGTCGAGCTCGCGCGCCGCCGCGGCGGCCAATTTAGCGTCCTCAAGGCTGCCGCCGCGCCGGCGCACATCGCGGGCCACGGCCCGGTAAAGCAGCCCCGTGTCGAGGTGGGGCAGGCCAAAATGGGCGGCAATCCGCCTCGCCAGCGTGCCCTTGCCGGACGCGGCCGGCCCATCAATGGCGATGATCATCGCCCGACGTCCTCGGGCGCCGCAAACCGCGCACCAAGCCCTTGCATTAGACCGCGAAACTCCGGGAAGCTGGTGGCGATGATGCTCGCATCATCCACCGTCACGGGCCGATCCGCGGCAAGGCCGAGCGTCAGAAAGGCCATGGCGATGCGATGGTCGAGGTGGGTCTCGACCGCGCCGCCGCCCGGCACACCCCGGCCGCCTTCCACATACAGCGCCTCCCCGTCGGATCTGGCGCGCACGCCGTTCGCTTGGAGCCCCGCCACCGTTGCCGCCAGCCGATCGCTTTCCTTCACCTTGAGCTCGGCAAGCCCCGCCATGTGCGTTTCGCCGGTCGCGCAGGCGGCCAGGCAGGCAAGGATCGGGTACTCATCGATCATGCTGGGGGCACGTTCTGGCGGCACGCGCACCCCCTTGAGCTTCGCATGGCGCACCGTTATATCGGCGACGGGCTCACCGCCTTGCTCGCGCTCGTTGTGGAAAACGAGATCGGCCCCCATCTCCCTGACCGTCGTGTAAAAACCGGTGCGGGTGGGATTGGCAAGCACGCCTTGGATGCGGATCTCCGAGCGCGGCACCATCAGCGCGGCGGCGGCCAGGAAGGCGGCCGAGCTCGGATCGCCCGGCACCTCAACGTTGCGCCCCTCCAGCTCGGCATTGCCCTTCACCGTTATGAGGCGCTTGCCGTCGCACTCCCCGATCGTCACCTCGCCGCCGAAGTATGAAACCATGCGTTCGGTATGATCGCGCGTGGTTTCCGGTTCGATCACGCTGGTGGCACCGGAGGCATGCAAGCCGGCGAGCAAAATGGCAGACTTGATCTGAGCCGAGGCCACCGGCAGCCGATATTCGAGCGGCAGCAGATCGCCGGTGCCGCGCAAGGTGAGTGGCAACGTTCGCGCGCCATCCGCTACCTCCAGGCCCATGCGCACGAGCGGGTCGAGCACGCGTCCCATCGGCCGGCGCGACAGCGAGGCGTCGCCGATCAGGCGTGCCAGGATATCGTTGCCGGCAAGCATACCCATCATCAGCCGCACGCCGGTGCCCGAATTGCCAAAGTCGAGCGGTCCCTCGGGCTGGGCCAAGCCTCCGACGCCCCGCCCGAGCACCTCCCACGCCCCCCCGGCGCGATGGACGGGGCAGCCCATCGCCGCCAGCACGCGCCCGGTATTGAGCACGTCCTCCCCCTCCAATAGGCCACGGATGCGGGTGCGTCCGCTCGCCAGAGCGCCCAGCATCAGCGCGCGATGGGAAATCGACTTGTCGCCGGGCACGCAAACGCTGCCGCTCAGGGGCCCCGAGCGCAGGGAAACGAGGGGAGAATTAGCCGTTTGCAGCATGTCGGCGGCGGCCTCGACCAGGGGTCCTCGTTGGCGTTGGCGCGGCGACCCCGAAAGCCACGTCATAGAGCAGCGGGTTGCCCCCCTGTCAACAATCGGCAAAGCCACTATATGAAGGCCAATAATCTTGCTTTTGTCCGGCCGATTTGGTTTTGACACCCCAGCCGGCACGTGGCAATGAAACCCAAATCCGACAGTCCAGAGGCCTTTTGCATGTCGACGAAAGCCGAGCGCGGCACCAAGCGCACGTGCCAAAACCCCGAATGTGGGTCGCGGTTCTATGATCTTAATCGCGACCCGATCGTTTGCCCGATCTGCCAATCGAGCTATGAAATCGTGGCATCCCCGGTGGCCATGGCCGCCGCCGCGCCAATAGCAGAGACCGCTCGCCGGGCGGCCAAGAAGCCTGCCTATGACGTGGCCGGCATCAAGCCGGACGACGTCCCCGAAGCGGAAGGGGAAGATCTTGCCGCTGTCGAGGGCGAGGACGAACCGGCCTCAAACGACGATGACGAGACCTTCCTCGAAGAAGAAGAAGAGGACGGCTCGGATATGTCCAACATCATCGGCGGCCCGGTCGCGGAGCCCGACGAGCCGCAATAGGCGCGGCAAAAAGCGGCCGCAAGGGTAAACCGGCGCCCGCCGTTGCGGCGAGGCACCCACTTGCACGAAAGCCCGCCGCGGAATACTTAGGCGGGTCGGCGGCCAGGCGGTGCTGCCGGTTTCCCAATGACACTGGGGCCGTAGCTCAGTTGGGAGAGCGCGTGAATGGCATTCACGAGGTCAGGGGTTCGATCCCCCTCGGCTCCACCACCCAGCCCTTTGTCCGTTTACCTCTGATCAGCGCCGGGCGGTGCCAAGCCGCCTTGACGGGGCAAACCCCGCCACCACCCCGGCGCGGGGGGTGGCTGGCGCGCTGCCAACTCCCGACAAGGCCTATCGACGCGCCGCGGCCGCCGATCTCGCCCGGCCGCCCGCGGCGAGGTTGCCGCGGCACGTCGCCCCGGCGGGCATGACGCACGGCGAGCAAACCACATATACTCGAGCAAACCGAGGCAGACACTCGCACACCGCAGGAGGAAGCGCATGAGACCAAGCAGGCAGGCCAGGGTCACGGGCGTGACGCGCCGCAGCGTTGCCAGCGGCCTTGGGGCCGGCATCGTTGCCACGCTGGCACCCTTCAACATCGCCAGGTCGCAGGCATCCGGCCTCAAGGTCGGCGTCCTGTTGCCACGCTCCGGCGTGCAAGCCGGCATCGGTCAGGACTGCCAGCGCGGGGTCGAGATCGCCTCAGGCATTCTAAAGGATATCGGTCTGCCGACGCTCAGCATCATGAACGGGGATACCGAATCCAACGTCGAGACGGCGCGCTCACGGGCCGAGCGCCTGATTGGCGAGGGCGCGCAGCTGCTCGTCGGCGCCTTCGACTCGGGCCAGTCGACGGCGATCGCGCAGGTGGCCGAGCAAAAGGGCATCCCGTTCGTGATCAACATCGCCGCGGCGCCACCCATCACCGAGCAGGGCTACAAGTTCGTGTTTCGCAACTTCCCGACGGCGGGGATGATTCTCGGCGACGCCTTTGCCAATCAGAAGGCGATCTTTGAGGCCACCGGCAAGGCGCCGCAGTCGGTCGTCTTCCTGCACGTCAACGACACCTTCGGGGTGTCGATGCAGAAGGGCATCGACGGCGTCCTGCCGAAGTTCAACATGCCCTACAAGATCCTCGACACCATTGCCTACGATCCGGCCGCCCGCGATCTGTCCGTCGAAGTAGCCAAGGCCAGGGCCACGGGCGCGGAGGCCCTGCTGACGGTCAGTCGTCTTAACGATGCGATTTTGCTCACGCGCGAACTCGTGAAGCAGCGCTGGTCACCGATGGCGATTTTGAGCATGGGCCCCGGGTGGTATGAGGATCAGTACCTAAAGACGCTGGGCAAGCTGGCCGACGATCCGCTGAGCTTTGTGCCGTGGTATGACCCCAACAAGAAATTGAGCAAGCAGCTAGAGGATGCGCTGAGCAAGGCGCACCCGGGCATCAATCTGAACACCAACCACATCTATACCTTCGAAGCCCTGCTGATCGCGGCGGATGCCTATAAGCGAGCCGGCTCGAGCGACCCCAAGGCCTTGGCCGATGCCATCCGTGCAACCGATATCGCTGATAATGTCAGCATCGGTCCTGGCATCAAGTTCGACGCCAAGGGGCAAAACGACACGCTGAAGAACGCGGCAATCCAGAATCGTGGCGGCAAACTGGTGACGGTGGCGCCGCTGGCCGCGGCGAACGCCAAGACCGTTTGGCCCTTGACCCCATACGACAAGCGCGCTTGATCGTCTTTCAAGCTCTAGCCGCGCCGGCTGGCACCGGAGCGGCTTCTCGCAGGACCGCTGCCGGTGCCCGCAAGCATTTTCTTGAATGTGGCCGTCAGCGGCCTTCTCACCGGCCTGGTCTATGGCCTGATGGCGCTTGGACTATCGGTTATCTTCGGCGTGGTGCGCGTCGTGAACTTTGCCCACGGCGAGATGATGACCATTGCCATGTACATTGCAGTTGCCCTGTTTTCGGCCTACCGCCTCGACCCCCTGCTCATGCTGGTGCCGATTGCTGCGGTCCTGTTTGCGCTTGGCTATGTCATGCAGGCCGGCTTGATCAATCCCTTCATCAACCGGCCGGAGCACAGTCAATTCATGCTGTTGGTGGCCGTGGCGATGATCATGGTCAATGTGTTGCTTGTGATCTTCGGGCCCGATGCACGCAGCGTGCAGACCGCTTATGCCTATGACAGCTTTCAGCTAGGGCCGCTGATCGTCGATGCCACCAAGGTCTATGCCGCCGTTGCGGCGGCGGCGGTCGCCGCGGGCCTATTTGCCTTTTTCCGCTACTCGCTGACCGGCAAGGCCATCCGCGCCTGCGCCGACAACTACCAGGGCGCGCTGGTGGTGGGGCTCGACGTTCGGCGGCTTTACGCGCTTACCTTCGGCCTCGGGGCCGCCTGCGTCGGTGCCGCCGGCTCCATGATGGTGCTGCTGTTGGACGTAACGCCGGCGCTCGGCCCCAGCTACACCCTGCTCGCCTTCGTGATCGTCATCACCGGCGGGCTGGGCTCAATGCCCGGTGCGCTGCTGGGCGGGATGCTGATCGGCATCACGGAGGCGCTCGCCGGACTGCTGTTCACGCCTTCGGCAAAGAGCATGTTCGCCTTCGGCATGCTGGTGCTGGTGCTGCTGTTTCGGCCGCAAGGCATCCTTGGCAAGAGCGCGTCATGAGAGGGCGTTGGCTCGACGGCGCGCCCTCGCACGGCATCATTCTCCTGAGCTTGCTGTTGGCCGCGCTCATCCTGTTCCCCGCTGTTGCCAATGACTACCTGATCACCGTTCTGATTTTGATCTTTTACTTTGCCTACGTCGGACAGGCCTGGAACTTGATGATGGGGTTCGCCGGGCAACTGTCACTTGGCCACGCGCTCTACGTCGGGCTCGGCGCTTACGCGGCGGCCGCGCTCTACGTCCATTTCGGCATCAGTCCGTGGCTCTCGCTTTGGGCCTCGGTTGCGGTCGCGGCGAGCACGGGCGGCCTGATCGGATTTTTGGCCTTTCGCTTCGGCGTGGCCGGCGTCTACTTTGCCATCCTCACCATTGCCTTTGCCGAATTTGCCCGTCTTGCCTTCGACCACTGGTCCTGGGTCGGAGGCTCCGCCGGCTTCTTTTTGCCCGTTGCCAACTATGCCAAGAACGACCTCATCAACCTGCGCGGCAGCCCGACCATGTTCTACTATGTGTTGCTGGCGATGACGGTCGGCGCCTTCCTGCTCTGCCACGCGCTGTTGCGCAGTCGCGCCGGTTATTACTGGCTGGCCATCCGCGAGAGCCCCGAGGCGGCCCAGGCGCTGGGCATCAATCTCTTCCGCTACCGCATGTACGTGGTGGTGCTGTCGGCGGCCATGACATCGTTGGGAGGCGTTGTTTTTGCCTTCTACTACAACAATCTGTTTCCGGAACAGGTCTTCCACATCTCGCGTTCGATCGAGCTGATCCTGGCGCCCATCATCGGCGGCATCGGCACCTTGTTCGGACCGATCATCGGCGCCTTCCTGCTGACGGCGCTGGCGGAGGGCCTCGACGAGGTCATGCGGGCGGTCGGGCTCGATGTGCCCGGCGTGAAACAAATCTTTTACGGCCTCTGCCTGCTCGGCGTGGTGATGTTCTTGCCCGATGGTGTGTGGCCGCCGCTGGCCAAGGCGTTGCGGCTCGATCGCCGGCGCTCCCAGGGGCAAGCCGAGTGCTAGCATGGCGGCCTTGCTGGAAATTGCCGGCATATCCAAGAGCTTCAGCGGCCTCAAGGCCGTGCAGAACGTGAGCTTCGACGTACCCGAGGGAGCCATTGTCGGCCTGATCGGCCCCAATGGTGCCGGCAAGACCACCTGCTTCAATCTGGTGGCGGGTGTCTATCGTCCGGAAGCGGGTGAAATCCGCTTGGCGGGCAGGCGCATTGATGGCTGGCGGCCCGATCAGATCTGCCGCGCGGGCCTGGGCCGCACCTTCCAGCTGGTGAAGCCATTTGCCGGTTTGACGGTGATGGAAAACGTCGTCGTTGGCGCGCTCAAGCAGAGCCCCAGCGTGCGTGCCGCCAAGGAGATTGCCGCCCGTGTCGTCGATGAGCTCGGTTTGCAGAGCAAATGCCATGCGCCGGCGGGATCCCTGACACTGCCCGATCGCAAGCGCTTGGAGGTGGCTCGCGCGCTGGCCACGGCGCCGCGCATTCTGCTGCTCGACGAGGTCATGGCCGGCCTGCGGCCGACCGAGACCGACCGCATGGTGGCGCTCTTCAAGGACCTCAACGCCAGGCTCGGACTGACGATCCTCATGATCGAACACGTGATGCGCGCGGTGATGGCGCTCTCGCGCCACATCGTCGTTCTGCATCACGGGCAGGTCATTGCCGTGGGCGCACCCGGCGAGGTGACGCGCGATCCGGCCGTGCTCGAATGTTATCTGGGTGAGGACGCGCTGTGATTCTCCAGCTGGAGCAGCTCGACCTCTTTTATGGTGACGCCCAAGCACTGGATGGCGTTTCACTGGCCGCCGAGGAGGGCGAGCTGGTGGCCATCGTCGGGGCCAACGGCGCCGGCAAATCGAGCCTGATCCGCACGATCGCCGGCATGGAGAAGCCGCGCCGGGGGCGCATTCGCTTTCGCGGCCAGGACATCACCGGCCTGCCCAGCCATTTGATTTGCAATCTCGGCATTGGCCAGGTGGCGGAGGGTCGGCAAATCTTCCCGACGCTTAGCGTGCACGAGAATCTGGAAATGGGTGCGCTTTTACCGCGGGCACGCGGGCGCATGCGGCAAGCCTTGCAGGAGATCTACCGCTCGTTTCCGCGTCTCGATGAGCGTCGCACGCAGCTGGCTGGAACCATGTCGGGTGGGGAGCAGCAGATGCTGGCGATCGCCCGCTGCCTGATGGGCCAGCCGGAGCTCATTATGTTCGATGAGCCTTCGCTCGGACTGGCACCCGCCCTGGTGCAGGATCTGTTCCGGACCATTCGCGCCATCAGCCAGCGCGGCCTCACCGTGATTCTGGTCGAACAGAACGTGGCCGCCTCGCTGAAACTGGCGAGCCGCGCCTACGTGCTCGAGAGCGGGCGTATTGTCACCAGCGGCACCGGCGCGGCGCTGCTCAGCGATGCCCGCGTGCGGCAAGCCTATCTTGGGAGCGGCTAGTACGAACTACTCGGCCGCCTTCAATGCCGCCGCGGCGGGATTGCGCAGTTGCGCCAGCAAGGCCACCTCCCGGGCTTTGACCGTCTTATAGTTGCGCAGCTTGACGTGGCCAAAACCCTTGATCTCGAGGGGCAGCGACGCCAGCCGGGTGGCGGTGGCGTGGGTTTGTGGCGACAGGCGCTGGCTCAGCTCATCGAGCAGGCTTTCGTAGTCCGCGATCATCTGGCGTTCGAGCTTGCGCTCCTGCGTATATCCGAACGGATCCCAGGCGGTGCCGCGCAGCCGCTTACCCTTCGCCAACAGCCGGAATACCGGCAGCATCCAGCGGCCGAACTCGATCTTGCGCGGCTCGCCGGTCGCTTTGTCGTGGCGCGCCAGCAGCGGGGGCGCCAGATGGAAGGAGAGCTTGCCGTGCGTCTCGAATTGCTCGGACAGGGCTTTCTCGAATTGAGCGTCCGTGAACAGGCGCGCGACTTCGTACTCGTCCTTGTAAGCGAGCAGCTTGTGATAACCGCGGGCGACGGCCGCCGTGAGCCCGCTCAGTCCGGGCGCCAGACCGCGCTCGAGGTCGGCGATTTTCGCAACCCGCTGCCGATAGCGATCGGCCAGCGCCTGGTCCTGGTAGCGGCCGAGCAGGTCGGCGCGATAGGCAATCAGGTCATCGAGCGATTGTGGCTTGGGCTTGGCGAGAGTGGACGGGCCTAAAACCCGCCCCAGCGCCGCCGGCTCGTGTGCGGCCAACCTGCCGCAGCGAAAGGCGTTCCGGCTCATCTCAACCGCCGCACCGTTGAGCTCGATCGCCTGCTCAATGGCCTTGGCCCCGATCGGCACCTGTCCGAGCTGATAGGCATAGCCGAGCAGGAACATGTTGGCGGCGATGGAATCCCCGAACAACTTCACCGCCAAGGTGTGCGCATCAATGCCATGCACCGGCGCCTTGCCCGCGCGCGCCTCAATGGCGTGCCGCAGCGCCGCGCCGGGCACCTTCAAGTTGGCATTGCGGGTAAAGTCGGCCGTCGTCATTTCGTAATCTGAGTAGACCACCGCCGTGTGGTCCGGTTTGATGGTTTCGAGCACCTTGTTGGAGGCGGTCACGATAAGGTCGCAACCCAAGATGAGATCGGCGCCGGCGACGCCGGCGCGGATGGCATGAATCTGGCCAACGTCGCGGGCGACGCGCATGTGACAGGCCACGGCGCCGCCTTTTTGGGCGAGACCCGTCATGTCGATGGCGCCGAAGCCCTTGCCTTCCAGATGCGCTGCCTGGCCCAACACGGCCGACAGCGTCACCACCCCGGTGCCCCCGACCCCGGTCACGAGCATGGTGTAGGGCCGGTCGAGCGCCGGCAGCCGCGGCTCGGGCAGGCCGGCCAACATCTGCGCGACACCACCGTCACTGACCTTGGTCTTGTCGGCCTTGCGCACCTTGGCGCCATGCACGGTCACCAGGCTTGGGCAAAAGCCGTTGAGGCAGGAAAAATCCTTATTGCAGGCGGATTGGTCGATTTCGCGCTTGGTGCCGAGCGGGGTCTCCAACGGCACCACGGCGACGCAGTTCGACTTCACCCCGCAGTCGCCGCAGCCCTCGCACACGGCCGCGTTGATGTACACGCGCTTGTCGGGATCGGGGAATAGGCCGCGCTTGCGCCGGCGCCGCTTTTCCGCGGCGCAGGTTTGATCGTAGATGAGGACCGAAACGCCGGGAACCTCGCGCAGGTCCTGCTGCAGGGCCTGCAGCTCGCGGCGGTGGTAGACCGGCACCCCGTGCGGGATGACGCCATGGGGATACTTGTGCGGCTCGTCGGTGACCACCACGACCTTGTCGACGCCCTCCGCCAACACCTGCTTGACGATCATGCCAACCGTGATGCCGCCATCCAGGCTTTGCCCACCGGTCATGGCAACCGCATCGTTGTAGAGGATCTTGAAAGTCATATTCACGCCCGCGGCGCGCGCGGCGCGGATGGCCAGGCTACCGGAATGGATGTAGGTGCCGTCGCCCAAGTTTTGGAACACGTGCTTGGTGTTGGAGAACGGCGCCTCGCCGATCCAATTGGCCCCTTCACCTCCCATCTGGGTGAAGCCTTCGGTGTTCCGGTCCATCCAGTGCGCCATGTAGTGGCAGCCGATGCCGGCGTAGGCACGCGAGCCCTGCGGCACCACGGTCGAAGAATTGTGCGGACAGCCGGGACAAAAATAGGGAATGCGGGTCGCTACCTCCGCCGTCTCCGGCTTGTTGCCGCTCAGCCGCTTCAGCTCGGCAACCTTGTCCTTGATGTCGTCGCCGGCGCCGAAGCGAATCAAGCGCTCGCCCAATTTGATGGCGATATCGGTGGGATCGAGGGCATATTTGGCCGGAAACAGCCACTGCTCGTTTTCGTCCTTTTTGCCAAGCACGCGTGGGCGGTGAGCTAGGTCGTAGAGTTGCTCCTTAACCTGCGTCTCGATCAGCGACCGTTTCTCCTCGACCACCAAAATCTGGTCGAGCCCTTGCGCAAAGGTGAGAATTCCCTGCGGCTCGAGCGGCCAAGTCATGCCGACTTTGTAGAGCCGGAGGCCGAGCTCGTTGGCCCTCACCTCGTCGATACCAAGCTCATCAAGCGCCTGTCGCACATCGAGATAGCTTTTGCCGCAGGTGATAATCCCAAGCTTGGGCGCGACCCCGCCACTCGTGATCAGGCGGTCGAGCTTGTTGGCCCGCGCAAAGGCAAGGATGGCGGCGCGTTTGAAGTCGTGGAGGCGGGCCTCCTTCAGCAGCGCTTGGTCGCCGAGGCGAATATTGAGCCCTCCCGGGGGCATCGTGAATTCGTCAGGAAGCTTGACCTCGACGCGATCGATGCGGCCATCGACCGTCGAGGTGGCCTCGATATTGTCCTTCACGCACTTGATGCCGACCCAGACGCCGGCAAACCGGGAGAGCGCAAAGCCCAAGATGCCGTAATCGAGAATTTCTTGCACTCCGGCGGGATTGAGCACCGGTATCATGTAGTCGACGAAGGCGAACTCGGACTGGTGGGCGCTGGTCGAGCTTTCGCAGGTATGATCGTCGCCCATCAGCGCCAGCACGCCGCCATGCTTGGAAGAGCCGGCATGGTTGGCGTGGCGAAAGACGTCACCGGTACGGTCGAGACCGGGGCCTTTGCCGTACCAGACGCCAAAGACGCCGTCGTACTTGCCCTCCCCGCGCAGCTCGGCCTGCTGGGATCCCCACAGCGCGGTGGCGGCCAAATCCTCGTTCAGGCCGGCCATGAAGCGGATGTGGTTGGACTGCAAAATCCCGCGCGCCCGCAGCATCGCCGCCTCGAGGGAGGCGATCGGCGAGCCGCGGTAGCCGGTGACGTAGCCGGCGGTATTCAGGCCCGCCCGCACATCCCGCGCCCGCTGGGTCAGCATCAGGCGGACAATGGCCTGGGTACCCGTCAGGATTTGATGCGTTTCGTCGAGGGCGTATTTGTCGTCGAGGCTGACAGCGTGTTTGGGCATCTGGCGTGTGAGCTCCGGGCTTCCTCCGGGCCGACAACACTTGCGCCGGCCATGCCGATCCAGCAGTGATGGCAGAGTCCGCGGCCAATCGCAAACGTTGGGCCGGCCCGGCCTTTCCTGCAGCAAAGATGGGGTCGAGCACCGACCGGCGCAATCGCCGCCGCCTGCGGTCGCGGGGCGGCGCCGAGACCCGATTGCGCACTTGCGAAATCAGCCCCGCGACCCTTGCCCGGGGGCCCGCACGCTTGACCGGCCGCAGCCAAAGCGCCGGCCACCGGGCAAAACCGCAGATGGGCAAAAGCGAGGGCTCCGCAATCGTTGGCGATGATGCCGGCGCCGCGCTTTTGGGCCTAGCGCCGCGCAACCCGCATGCGCCAGCCCAAGGCAACGATGCCGACCACCAGGCTGGCAAAGGCAATTTCGAGCCAGCCCACCGCCTCGCCGAGCAGGGCGGCGGAGGCGGCAAGTGCCACGAAGGGTTGCAGCAGTTGAATCTGGCCGACCTTGGCGATGCCGCCGAGCGCAAGACCCTTGTTCCAGGCAAAGAAGCCCAGAAACATGCTGAACACGGATACATACAAAAATCCGGCCCAGGCCGAAGCATGCGCGTTCCAGTTGCTCGGCCAAGCAAACAGCAGGAGGCTCACCAACAGCGCCGGCGCGGAGGCCACCAGGGCCCAGCAAATCACCTCCCAGCCCCCGATGCGCCTCGCCATTTCGCCGCCAAGGGCGTAGGCCAGAGCCGCCGAGATGGCCGAGGCGGCCAGCAAAAGATCGGCCCACTGCAGATCGCCGGAGGCGCTGCCCGCGAGCAGCGAGTAGCACAGAACGCTGCCGGTCCCGGCCAGGCCGCAGGCCCAAAAGCCCGCCGAGGGGCGCTCGCCGGCGATGAGTGCACCGCCCATCGCCGTCAGCAGCGGCAGCACTGCCAATACCACGGCTCCATGGCTGGCCGGCGCGTATTGCATTGCAATCGCCATCAGCAGGGGAAAGCCGATGATGGAAAACAGGGCAAAAGCGGCAAGGCGCGGCCAGTCGCGGCGCGCCGGCGGTTGCGGGCGCGCCCACAAAAGGGTGAAACTGGCGAGAGCGGCCGCCACCAGCGAGCGCCCAAGCGTCACGAACAAGGGATCGAAATCGGCGACGGCAAGGCGCGTTGCCGGCAAGGTCAGCCCGAAGATTGAGACGCCGAGCAGGCCAAGCAGGAGCGCTTGGCGCTCGCGGCTCAAAGGCCCGCCGGACGCCGACGGCTTTGACCTGCGCTCCCCTGTCACCCGCGGTTGCCACCCAAGAGCTTGCGCGAAATCACCACGCGCATGATCTCGTTGGTACCCTCCAGGATTTGGTGCACCCTGAGATCGCGCACGAGCTTTTCGAGCCCATAATCCTTGAGATAGCCGTAGCCGCCGTGAATTTGCAGGGCCTCGTTGCACACCTGGAAGCCGATGTCCGTGGCCAGGCGCTTGGCCATTGCCGAGTACATGGAGGCCTGTGGATCGGCTCGATCGAGTGCTTCGGCAGCGCGATAAGTCATCAGCCGGGCGGCCTCCAGTTCCGTCGCCATGTCGGCGATCTTGAACTGCAGCGCCTGAAAGTCGGCGAGCGGTTGCCCGAAAGCGCCGCGCTCGAGCATGTAGTCACGTGCCTTATCCAAGGCCATCCAGGCCGCACCCAGCGAGCAGGCGGCGATGTTGATGCGCCCGCCGTCGAGACCGCTCATGGCGAAGCGAAAGCCGCGGCCCGGCTCGCCGACCAGGTTGGCGACCGGCACCTTGCAGTTGTCGAAGATCACCTGGCGGGTAGGCTGCGCGTTCCAACCCATTTTTTTTTCATTGGCGCCAAAGGAAAGCCCGGGGGTGTCCTTCAGCACGGCGAAGGCCGAGATGCCGTGGGCACCGTCTTCGCTGGTGCGGGCAAAGACAAAGTAAAAGTCGCTCGCCCCGGCGCCAGAGATGAACTGCTTGCTGCCGTTGAGCAGGTAGTGGTCGCCACTAAGCCTGGCCGAGGTCTTAAGGGCCGCGGCATCGGAGCCGGCACCAGGCTCGGTCAGGCAATAGCTCGATAGCCATTGCATCGAGGCAAGCTTGGGCATCCAGGCGGCAACCTGAGCCTCGGAGGCATAACTCGCAACCATCCAGGCCACCATATTGTGAATGGAAACGTAGCCGGAGATGGCGGGACAGCCGTAGGCCAGGGCCTCCATGATCAGGGCGCCATCAAGGCGCGATAGCCCGGAGCCGCCTTTGGATTCCGGCACGTAGATGGTGGCCATGCCGAGGGCGGCAAGCTCACGAATGACGTCGACGGGAAAATGGCAGTTTTCGTCCCACGCGGCCGCATAGGGAGCGATGCGCTCGGAAGCGAAGGCGAGCGCCGTCTCGCGTATTGCGGCCTGCTCCTCGTTAAGGATGAAGTCCATGTTCAAAGCCTCTCAAACAGGTTGGCTGCCTTTGAGCGCGCGGCGGTCGTCCAGAAACTCGCGGCAGCGTCGAAGTGAAGCCAGCAAGCGAGCTCGCCAGCAGAACAGGAACGAGCCGACAGCCGTCATGCGCCTCGGCATGCTCAGCTCGCGGCCTCGGCAGGCCCGCAGATCGCAATGTCGGTCATGGGCTCGCAGCGGCGATCACCGGTCCCCTGGCCAAAAGGCGCTCGGCCTGCGCGACCATGCGTTCCAGGATCACGCCGGCCGGTTCGATGCTCTTGATGAGGCCGATCGCCTCGCCGACGATGGTAGCGGCAATCTGCGGGTCGGCCGCCTTCGCGGCGGCCCGATAGCGCTCGCGCTGGAATGTGTCGGCCGCAAGCTCCTGCTCGCGGCCAAGCCATTCGCGCACGAAGTCATTGTGCAAAACGCGGCCGGTGTAGCGGCTTGGCCAGGCGCGTTGACGCACGATGTCGAATAGGCGCTGGCGCACCGTATCATCGCCAGCCGCGGCTAAGGCGGCGAGCTTAAGAGGCGCGGGGACCAAAGCTTCCTCGCAGGCCCAAAAACGCGTGCCGACCACCACCCCGTCGGCTCCCAGCATCAGCGCCGCGGCCAATCCTCTAGCGTCGGCGATGCCGCCGGCCGCACACAGCAAGGTGCCCGGCGCGCGCTTGGCGATCAGGTCGGCGATTTCGGGCACCAGCGTGAAGGTCGCGCGCGAGCCACCGTGGCCGCCAGCCTCCGTGCCCTGGGCGACGATGACGTCGGCCCCGCAATCGAGCGCACGCTCGGCGTCGGCGCGCGTTTGCAGCTGACAAAAAACATCAATACCCGCCGCCCTGGCACGGCTGGCGAAGGGCTCGGGGTCATCGAACGAAAGAAAGATCGCCGCGGGCTTGCGGACCAGCACGGCCTCGAAAAGCTCAGGCTTGCGGCGCAACGCCCAGGTGATGAAGCCGCAGCCGATCCGTTGGTTGCCGGCAGCGCCGAACTCGCGTTCAAACCAGGCCTCCTCGTCGCAGTAGCCGCCACCGAGCACGCCGGCACTCGACACCGCCGCCGCGAGCTTGCCGCCGGCGATGTTATCCATCGGTGCACAGATCACCGGATGCCTGATCTGCAACCTTTCGGTCAGTCGGGTCGAAATGGGCACCTGCGCCATCCCTATCTCAATGGCTTGATGCGCTCGCCGGGCATAAGGTCATAGGGATCCTTCCAACCGGGGAGCGCGCGCATGCGCTCGCACCAGACATGGATGCTTGGGTGGCTCTTGGCCCAATCGTAGCCGTGTTCGGCTAGCGGATAAAACAGGTAGCCCGCGATGGAAAAGTCGGCGATGGTCGGCCTGTCGCCCAGCACAAATTTGCCGGCCGCCAAATGCTTGTCGAGGATGCCCGCCGCCGTATCGAACCGGCCCTGCAAGAACGCCAGCACGCTCGGATCGGCCGCTTGCGGCGCAAAGGCCTTCAAGAAGCGATAGCTGGCGAAATAGCTGGTGAACTTGTGATTGTCGAATAGGATCCAGCGCAGCGCCTCGTTGCGCTCCGCGGCGTCTTGCGGCGCGAATTTGCCCGTCACGTCGGCCAGATGGAAGAGGATGGCACCAGACTGGCTGAGCTTGCCGGCGGCGGTCTCAAGCACCGGAGCTTCGCCCATCTCGTTCACGCTTTCCCGCCAGTTAGGCTCGCGCGTGGCCCCGTGCATAAAGTCGACGAAGACCGGCTCCCAAGCGAGCTTGGCGCATTCGAGATAGAGGGCAACCTTGTAGGAATTGCCCGACTGGCAGAAACAATGCAGCTTGTACGGCGCCATGGTGCTCAGGGCCTCCAAACGATCGCGGCGCTTTTTTTAACATGCGGCGCCGGGCGCCGAGTAGCGGAAAGCTCATGACAGAAAATGCCAGACTGCTGCTGGCGGCGCTGGGCGGCCTCGCCATTGGCGCCGGCACGCTCACCGCCTGGCGGGCCGTGCCGCCCGGCGAAGGCGCATCGACGTGTCGACCCGGCACGGCGCAGATGGCACGCTTCGAGCTTTTGTTCGGCACCGGTCGCAAGGGCGCTGCCGCGGTCGGCGAGGTGGAATGGCAAGGCTTCCTCGATGGCGAGGTAACGCCGCGCTTTCCCGATGGATTGACGGTGCTGACGGGTTACGGCCAGTGGCGCAGCGGGGATGGCCTACGAAAGGAGGGATCGCGCCTCTTGCTGATCTGGGTGGCGCGCGCGACCGCCAACGAGGCCAAGATCGAGGCGATCCGCACCGCCTACAAGGCGCGCTTCGCGCAGGAGAGCGTGCTACGCGCAGACGGCCTATCGTGCGTCAGCTTTTAAACGCGGGGCCGGTAAAGGCCCTGAGCCTCGGCGCGGCGAGGATAGCCGGATCTCGACCAATTGCGCGCGACC
>DASTMQ010000479.1:0-9475 GCA_035714005.1 Hyphomicrobiaceae bacterium | reverse complement strand
AAACTGTCGACCTCGTCGAAGACGCCCCAGCATCGTTGCTCTCCCCAAAATTCGCCGACCCGCGGCTTGGTTATGACGGTTCTCACGATAGTTTATCTGGCGAGGGGAAGCCACGGCGTTTGCGGCCGTCGGCGGTAACCTGCCGGCGCCGATGCCGCTCGGCAAACTGCATCGACTGGCGCCATCAGCCCGTGGCGCGATGCCGGTCGCGGACATCGCCTCAACGTCGCAGTCATCGCCACCCCGCGTTTGGGCGCACACCGCTCAACGGCCTTGCGTGCCCAACGATCTGGCGAAAGCTTCGGCGATCTCTCCACCCACGCGGCTTGCGCAGCAAACCGCCGCCAATCAAAATCGATCATGCCGCCGCCGGAAGCAGCCGCTGCGCGCGCTTCCGCAGCATGCCAGCGCAAAGAGGAGCTGAAAAGTTTAACGCTGCAAGCGCGTTTGAGCGCATCGCAGCAGCCGCGGCCGGGCGAGCCTAGCGCGGCGTTTGGCCTTCCCACCGTGCCGATGCAACGGCGGCAGTCACGGCCGAGCCCCACTCATTGATGTGCATTTGCAGGGCGTTGGTCTTGGTCAGGTCAATCGTGCAATTGTTGCCCGTGACCTGCAAACAGCTGGCAAGGTTTAGTCCGTCGAGGTCCTGCTTGCATGCCTCAATCGCCACGTGCGCGACGGCCTCGGCGGGTTCTTGGCTGCCGCCGGCGTGCTTAGAGATGTTTGCATAAAGGCACCTCTGGGCAGCAAGTCTTTTGGCCTTGACGTTCACCTGCAGGATCCGATCGAACTCCTTGTTCGTCAGCCCATTCCTGAGCCCGGTTTCCAAATCGAGGGAATGGGCCGACGCACCGGTTAGAACGTCTTGCACGCCAACGGCGATCGCGGCCCTCCATTCGCGCTCGAACAGGACGCGATCGAAGGCCGTTCCTTGTGCTTTTCGCGAGCCGCGTTCCACATCCTCAATGTGCGGGCGACAGGTCGCCTCGACGGCTGTTGCCACGCTGAGCGGCGAGGTCGCGGCCGAGGCCACGGAGCTTTGCTTGTGAATGTCCTGACGAATGCAGGCAATAAGCGCGCTCGTGGCGGCGCTCGGCTTCGCCAACTCTTGTGCGGCCGCACGCCCCTGGGCGCGTGCCGAATTGAGCTCAAGACTGCACAGGAGGACGAAAATGACGATGCCGAGATAGCGCATCAGGGCCCTCTAGCCGAGTCCCCCTCTCTAACATGCCCTCAGCGCCTCGCAATCACCGCTGACGCATACTCCACAGCGACTTCGAAGCGACAAGCGGCCCGCCCGAAGGTCGAGGCCGCCAGGCCATCGATCTTTGCCTGGCCAGCGCCAACCCGTTCGCCGGCAGCACCGGGCGATGCAAGCTCAGGCCCGTTGTGGAAAAAAAACGACCGAACGCACCGGAGCGGCTCGGCCGGGGAGACGCGACCTACTCGCCCGCCGGAACAAGGTAGACCGCCACGGGTATCGGCAGCCCGTGCTCAGAGCTCTCCACCCGCAGGGCAGCCAACGGTCGGCGCAGCGTGCCAGCGGCTTTGAGCATGCTTTCGACATCGTCGAAGCCGAGCGCGAGCTCACCGCCGATCAGATGCACCAGCAGCGCGTCCGGGGACTCGGAGAATTCGAAGGTTGCCCCTTGGGGTTTTGGCACGGCGAGGAGGATGTCGAAGGCGGCTCCCGGCACATTCAACCTTTTGAGTGTGGCCTCTTTCTGCTGGGCATCGGCCGGGCCCGCGGCAAAGGCCATCAATGCGAGACAGATCGCGAGCCGCTTGCACAAGGGGACCTCCATTGCCGGTCGACCGTTTCCATCGCCATCGCCCCGGACAACAGGCTAGCCCACACCCCGCCCGAAGACCTTGATGTGGGCTTGCTTTATGCTTGAATTTGCCTTGCCGATTTGTAGACGCGCGCCCAAACCTCGAAGATGGGGTTGCTGAAGGTTTGCTGGCCGGCGTGCTATCAATGCCGGGCGCAGGCGCAGCCTGTGCACGGTGCAGGCGCCCTCGGCATGGGGTGGGCAAGGTGCGGTTTTTATTCGCGGACTGTGTGCTCGACACCGGCCGGCGCGAGCTCGCGCGCGGGTCGCAGCCCGTCGGCGTGCAACCGCAAGTGTTCGATCTCCTGGTCTATCTCGTTGCGAACCGTGAGCGTGTCGTCAGCAAGGACGATCTGCTGTCGGCGGTGTGGGCGGGCCGCATCGTCTCGGAGTCCACGCTGATCAGCCAGATCAGCGCCGCGCGCAAGGCGATTGGCGACAACGGCGAAGCGCAAAAGCTGATCCGCACCATCGCCCGCAAGGGGTTTCGTTTCGTGGGCGCGGTCAGCGAAGAGCAATCCGCTGGCCGCGCCGCGACAGCGGCCGGGCAGCTTGGCCGCGGCGAGGCGCTAACAGCACCGACGCTGGCGCCTGCCGTCAAGCCGTCCCTTGCCGTGTTGCCCTTCGAAAACCTCAGCGGCGACCCCGACCAGGACTATTTCGCCGACGGCATGGTCGAAGATATCATTACCGCCCTCTCCCGCCTGCGCTGGTTGTTCGTCATCGCGCGCAACTCGAGCTTTATCTACAAAGGCCGCGCCGTCGACGTGAAACAGGTCGGGCGTGAACTGGGCGTGCGCTACCTGCTCGAAGGCAGCGTGCGCAAGCTCACGAACCGCGTGCGCATCAGCGGGCAGCTCATCGACGCCACCACCGGTGCGCATCTTTGGGCCGAACGTTTCGAAGGTAGCGCCGATGATATCTTCGAACTTCAGGACCAGATGACGGCAAGCGTCGTCGGCGCCATCGCCCCGAAGCTAGAGCAGGCAGAAAGCGAACGCGCCACGCGCAAGCCGACAGAGAACCTCGACGCCTACGACTACTATTTGCGCGGCATGCTCGACCTCAATCGGCGCAGCCGCGAGGCCACCAGCAGTGCCTTGCATCTATTCTCAAAAGCAATTGAACGCGACGGCGATTTTGCCTCGGCCTACGGCATGGCCGCATGGTGCCACGTCTGGCGCAAATACAATGGCTGGATGTCGGACCGCGTTCAGGAAAATAGCGAGGGCGCAAGGCTGGCTCGGCGGGCCGTTGAACTGGGCAGGGATGATGCGGTCGCGCTGGGACGGGGCGGGTATGCGCTGGGCTTTCTCGCCGGCGAGTTCGATAGTGGCCTCGTTTTCCTCGAGCGGGCGCTGCGGCTCAATCCCAACCTGGCGACAACCTGGGTCCTCAGCGGCCTGTTTAGAAACTTTCTGGGCGAGCCCGAGCTTGCCATCGAACACTTGGCCCACGCCATGCGCCTCAGCCCCCTCGATCCCACCTCGTACCATATGCAGGCGGGGACGGGCTTTGCGCATTTCCTGGCCGGCCGCTTCGACGAAGCCTGTAAATGGGCAGAACGAGCATTGCGCGAAGAGCCGGGCTGTACGCCCGCTGCCGCCGTCACGGCCGCGGCGCACGCACTTGCGGGTCGGCTGCAAGAAGCGCAACGAGAAATGGCCCACCTGCGCCAAGTTTATCCGGCGTTGCGGGTGACGACCTTCACCGGCTTCACCTTTCGCCGCCCAGAACACCTGGCGCTCTGGCGCGACGGTCTGCGCAAGGCTGGGCTGCCCGAATAGGGCTTGGCCTGCGCCAGCGAGGGATGATCGCCGCTCGCTGCGGCTGCAGGCTCGCCTTGACGCTTGGCGCGCCGGACCCCAACGCCGTTGCTGGCGCGATGCTATTCCGCCGCGGCGCGAACCGGGCCCTCCTTCACGGGCAAGCCGAGCGCCTGGCGGATCGATTTGTGGTAGTGCGCGAGCGCGGGCTCGTTGCGCCCGTAGACCACGTGGCTTTGCGCACCCGAGGCGAAGCCAAGTTGCATGGTACGGCCGGCCGGGAAGTCTTCGGTCGTGATCACCTTGATGGCCAGCGCAAGGTTGGCATCCCAGTGGCGCTTCTCGTCCGCCGTTTCGATCGGCTTGGGAATGTAAAGCGAGGTCTCCATCACCGCCCGATCGGTGCGACCCTCCACCGGGAAAATTCGGAATATTTCCATGTGGTCGCCTTGTGGGGAAAAGATGGTGTTGGCAAACATCGAATAGACGATGGTGGTGTTCCACATCAGGTCCCACTCGCTTTCCGGCATGGCTTTCAGCCGGTCAAGCTTGGTGCGGCCGTAGACCAGGCGGAAATTCGGCCCGAACGGGGTGAACTCGCCGACATTGTGCACCAGAATGTCGCGCAGGCTTTCTTTGTGCAGAAAGCCGAAATGATAACCCTCATGGAAGGTATCGACGAGCAGTTTCCAGTTCATGTCCTCGTAGTGCACGTGGCGATCGTGGAAGTGGTAGGTCTCGAGCTTCCAGGAAGCCAGGTCGGCACCCAAGCCGTCGAGCCACGGATCAATCGCAAGGTCGACGAAGCCGTCGGCGGCGGCCGTCGGCAACACCCAGACCATGCCGTGCTTCTCGGCAAGCGGCAGCGGCGTCAGACCCGATCGTTCCGCCCGCACGCCGGGAAAGGACGTCGCCTCCTCGGGCAACCCGCGCAGCCGCCCGTCGTTGCCGTAGGTCCAGCCATGATAGGGGCAGGTGAAGGCGCCCGCGCTGCCCACGCCCTGGGCAATCTTGGCGCCGCGGTGGCGGCAGACATTGAGGAAGGCTCGCAGCTTCCCATCGCTACCGCGCACGGTCAGGATCGGTACGCCGGCGAAATCGTCGGTGCGATAGGCGCCGGGCGTGGGCCAGTCGCAAGAAAGCCCCATGACCAACGGCCGCTTCCTGATCAGGATTTCCTGTTCCCGCTTGTGCCGCTCGGGACAGGTGTAGGCCGTCACCTCGTTGTGCCATGGCGCCGCCGCCATCGCCGTCGTCTTGGTGTCGATGTAATGCAGCAGCGTCTTTAAAAGATTGATCTCTGCCGCGCGGTCCATATTCAGTGCTCGCCGGGTTGAAGAGGGCCGAATTCTAGTCTCCGCCAAGCCCGGCGCGCTAGCCCCTTTGCGCCCCCGCGAGGCCAACGGCTCCCGTGCGACTGTTGCCAGCGGCCGGCACGAACCCGCGATTTTGCTGGCGCCAGGCCCGCGCGCTCATCGCCAAGCTCGACGGCCCGCCGATTGCCGACAAGCGCGACGGGCCAAAAGGGCGTCGACCAGCCGAAGCCACGCCGCCGATCACGCTGTCGGATCAAGCTGGCCGATCACACTACGTGGCAGAGGTTCGCGGGCGTCGCGGCGCCGGCCGCTCGCCCAGCGTCTTGCCCAAGTCGACGCCCGCCTCGAGCGTTTCCTCGACCTCGCAGTCGACGGCGCTTGCCGGCTGCTGACGCAGGGCAAAGCGCACGAGCACCCCGATCGAGGCCGCCAAAGGGACCGCAATCAACAGCCCGACGAAGCCAAACAGATAGCCAAAGGAAAAGAGCGCAAACATCAACCAGACGGGGTTCAAGTGGACCTTGTTGCCCACGAAATAGGGGGCCAACACATAATCCGACAGCGATTGTCCCACCAGGAAAATGCCGAGCACCAACAGGATTGGCGTCCAGCTCAGCCCAAACTGCGCAATGGCAACGCCCAGCGACAACAAAAGCCCGGTGAGCGAGCCGAAATAGGGGACAAATCCAAGCAGGCCGGAGAAGGCACCGATCAACAGGCCATGGTTCAAACCCAAGGCCCGCAGCGCCAGGGCGTAGAAGATGCCGAGGATCAGACAGATGGTGGCCTGCCCGCGCAGGAAGCCCGCCACCGTGCTATCGATCTCGCGCACCAGCGCCCTGACCGTGTCAGCGTGGGCCGTGGGAATGAGCCTGTCGAGGGTCGCGATAATGCGGTTCCAATCGTAGACCAGATAGGCGGTGATGATCGGTGTCACGACCAGCAGCGAAAAGATGGAGAGCAGCATCCGGCCATCCGACCAAAGCGTGCGCAGAAACTCCGACAGCCAGCCGGCGCCGAGGCTCGCCAATTCGCCGCTTGATCGTTCGGCTTCTTCGATCCCGACACCAATGGCTTTGCTGATCGAGGGATGGCTCGGGTCGACGGCCAAAGCCTGCAGCCCTTTGACGTAGCCCGGAAGCTTTTCGATCAGGATGGTGATTTCGGCGGTGATGACGGGCAGCGCCAGCAGAAGCAAAAGGATCGCGCCGGCAAAGAAGGCGACCAGAATAAGCAGCGTTGCCGCGCCCCGGTAGATCCCCAAGCGCTCCAGCTGATTGACGAGCGGGTCAAGCAAATAGGCGAGCGCCAGACCCGCCACAAACGGCAGCAAGACGTCGCGCAGCAACACGGCCGCCGTCACCAGAAGGACAAGGGCGGCCAGCCAAAAGAGCGCCGGGCGGGCGGGCGGGCTGGATGGGAAGTTGGGCATGGCGGCGTTGCCTATTCTGTCGCCCCCCGCGCGTATGGCTCGCTCAGGTGTGCCGCCGCGGCAATCGGGGAATGCCCTGACGACACGCCGGGGCTGTGATTGGGGGGTCCGCCAGCCGTTCACCAGTGTCGGGGCGCGGCAACGGCGGCCCAGCGCGGGCGAGGCCAAGGTCGGCGCGGGCGCCCGCGCCCCCCGCGCCGGGGATGGCCAGCTCGCCCGAGCCCGCGGTTGAACGCTCTTGCCGGCCGGGGCCGGGCGAGACATGCTCCGATCCCCAACGGAGGAGCCGCGGCCCGTGAACCTCGATTTTCTCGTCACCTCATTGATCATTGTCGCCTCGCCCGGCATCGGCGTTCTCTATACGCTGGCGGCCGGGCTCTCCCGCGGTTGGCGCGCAAGCGTCATCGCAGCCTTCGGATGCACCCTGGGCATCGTTCCTCACATGCTGGCGGCCGTGCTGGGCCTCGCCGCCCTCCTGCACACGAGCGCGCTGGCGTTCCAACTCCTCAAATATCTCGGGGTCGCCTATCTCTTGTACATGGCCTGGAGTTCGCTCAAGGAGCAGGGCGCGCTCAAGATCGAGCAGGAGATCGGCGCCCGCTCGGCAACGCAGGTGATCGTTTCCGCCATCCTGGTCAATATCCTCAATCCAAAACTGTCGATTTTCTTTCTGGCCTTCCTGCCGCAGTTCGTCAGCGCCGAAGAGCCCCAGCCTTTGGCCCGCATGCTGACCCTCAGCGCGGTCTTTATGCTGCTGACGTTTGTCGTGTTCGTCGGCTACGGCGTTTTTGCCGCCTCGGTCCGAACGCACGTAATTTCGCGCCCGCAGGTGCTAACCTGGTTGCGCCGCAGCTTCGCGGGTGCATTTGCAGCACTCGGCGCCAAACTCGCCCTCGCCGACCGCTGAAGCGGCCGCCCTCGCGCACGCTGTGCTCACGGGTCACCGAGGTCGGAAAACCTCGAGCCGCACGCTCACGCGTGGCGCCGGCCTCGCCGCGAGGCTCTGCCTGTTAGGCTCATCTCCAAGCTTAACGAGCTGAGCCTCCCGTCACGCCTTTGACTCGTTTCGTCGCGCGCGGCGATAACGGGCACTCGCGCCCGCGACGGTCATGCAGATGACCCTTCGCGGCGGCAGCTTGAAAAATCGAGTGATCCGTCGACGGATGCTATAGGTCTCCTCCGTTCCATCGATGGATCGCGCTCGGGACACAGTGAGAGGCATTGTTATGCTCAAAGCTGTCCTCGTAGCGTCAGCGCTTATGATGGCCGCGTTTGTCGGATCGGCGCCGCAAGCATCGGCCGGCGTTCAACCCCACCTCAGCAAGGCCCCGACCGACGTGCTGAGTACGGTTGGCGGGCGTCATTACCATCATCGCCCCTTCCGCCACCGCCACTTCGGTCACTTCCATCGGCGGGGGTTCGTCATCGGGGCTCCGATCTATGCCTATAGTTACGGCGGCTGCAGCTGGCTGCGCCATCGCGCCCTCGTGACGGGCAGCCCCTATTGGTGGCATCGCTACCGGTTGTGCCGGCGCGGCTGGTAAGGGCTTGGAGGCCGCGCCGCCCGCGCGGCCTCCGTCTCTCACTGGTCCGCGGCGATCAGAGCGCGGCCGCCGCCGCGGCCGCCTCCAGGCCCGCATCGTAGTTCCAGATCCAAGCGCGCTCTTGCGACTGGGCGGCGAGCTGCTGGTCGCGTGCGCCAAGGTCCCGGCTGGCCCCGTCATAGCGCGCGCCATTGACGCGGGCGCTGAGCTGGACGCGCGCGGTCCGCGCCCGGCGCAACGTTTCGTAGATGCGCAGGGCCTGCGGGGCCGAGCTCCGGTCCGCGCGCGCCAGTACCGTCGCCAATGCGACCGCATCCTCGATGGCTTGGTTGGCACCCTGGCCGACGTGCGGCAGCATCGGATGCGCGGCATCCCCGAGCAACGTCAGGCGGCCACGTGTCCAGGCCGGCAGCGGCTCGCGGTCGTAGAGGCCCCAGCGAAAGGTCATGCTGGCGTGCGCCGTAATCGCCTCAACCATCGGGTCCCAGCCGGCAAAAGCCTGGGCCAGCGCGGCGGGATCCCCCGCCGCCGACCAGGACTCCCGCAGCTGTTCGTCCGTTCGCACGAACCCGACGTAGTTGATGAGTTCGTCGCAGCGCACCGGATAGACGAGAAAATGCTTGCCCGTCCCCAGCCAGTTGCGCATGGCACCGGGCGGCCAGGCGACGCTCGCGGCCGGAATAAGGCCGCGATAGGCGACCGAGCCCGATGCCAGCGGGGCGGCCGGGGCGACGACGAATTCCTGCAGCTTCGAATGAATGCCATCGGCGGCAATGACAACGTCGGCGACCTCCCGTCGGCCGTTGGCGAACGTGATGATTGCCTCCTGCGCATCCTGCTCGAAGCCCACGCATTTGTGGTCGGTCGCGACCATGTCCGGGCGCAGGCGCTCGACGAATAAATGCAGCAGATCGGCACGGTGCATGCCGTAAAATTCGATCTCGTTGCCGAGCTCGGGCGGCCACATGCGGGCGATGAAGCTGCCGTCCGAGCGGCGGTACTGTGGATCGCGCCAGCGCGCACCCCACCGGAGCAACGCCTCTGCAAGCCCGAGCTGCCGCAACATGCGGATGCCGTTGGGCTGCAGGGCCACCCCGGCACCGACCTCGGCCAGAGCTGGCGCCTGCTCGAACAGGCGCACGGCGATATTGCGCGCATTAAGCGCGCAGGCCGCGGCAGCGCCGCCGATGCCACCCCCAACAATCGCTACACGCAACGGCTTTTTGAGCACGGCAGCCACCATCGCTAGATCACTCGGGAGCCTCGAGTTTAGCCTGCTCTCAAACGCCATCCCAGAGCACCCGCACGCGCCGTTGGCATGGCGCCATCGCCGACGCAGAGTTGCCGGTGGAACATCGTCCAAGACATCATCGGCACGCGGGCCAAATCAGCAATGCCCAGCAGCCAAGGAGGTGCAGACCCCGATAGGAGGCCTCGGGGATTTGCTGTGAAGTTACCCCTTGAGCCTCTACGGCCCCAGCCGTTGCGGGCACAAGCTGCCGGCTCGGAAACTTAAAAAAAACCGGAAACAGCGAGGACGCCGGATGCAAGTCGCCGACCTGGTACTTCCCGTCTTTGCAGTCAT
>DASTMQ010000478.1:0-8713 GCA_035714005.1 Hyphomicrobiaceae bacterium | reverse complement strand
TGTGCCCGGCGTGACAAAAAATGTTGCCCACGAGTTTTGCATCTCCGCTCGGACGGCCGCATTAGACGCGTGGCAGGTGATCCCTGATCCGCAATGGCTTTGCGCTTGCCGGCATCTGCCCGAGCGCCGGCGGGGCCTATTTCTGCTGACGGCATAGGACGGCCTTGAGGCTGCCACGCCGCTTTCCAATTTCGGCTTCACGGATGAGCCGCTTTATGTTGATGCTGTCGTTCTCTCCCATTGGGGTGCTGGAGCAATCGCATGGGCCTGTCCCTGAAACAGCGGCTCGCCACAATGCTCATGCCTTCGCCGCTCTACTATCGCGGTCGGGTTGCCGACGAAGCGGCCTGGGGCGAGCATGAACTTTGCGCGTTGGAGAAATTTGTCCGCCGCGGCGGGACGGCGATTGACGTCGGCGCCAACGACGGTGTGTTCGCTTTCGCCTTCTCGCGCCTGGTGGATCGGGTTGAGGCTTTTGAGCCAAATCCCGACTATGCCTTTTTTGCGCGACGCATGTTGGGGTCGCGCGCGCAGGTCCACGAGGTCGCGCTGGCGAATAGGATTGGCGCAGCCGAATTCATTGTCCCTCTCGCAGAGGATGGCACGGAATTGCATCTCGGCGGGACCTTGCGACAAGCGCAGGCGCAATCGAAAGTTTTGCGCTTCGATGTGGTGGTGCGCACCCTTGACAGCTATGCCTTCGAAGAGGTTCGGGCCATCAAGATCGACGTTGAGGGCAGCGAAATGGAAGTCCTTGAGGGTGGTCGAGTGACCATCCAACGCGATCGCCCGCCGCTCATTGTAGAGTTGCTGACGGGCACACACGCCAGCCCCATTGATCTCACGCAAGCGATTTGCAGCACCTATGGCTATGCCGCATGGATCGTCACCAAGGAGGGGGCGCTTGTCGAAGCCCTGCCGGTGATGCACAGCCTTGGCAGCAACACCACTTGGGGGTCCCCCATACGGAACCGCAACGTCGTGTTTCTACGCCGCGACAAGTCCTGAGTCTTTCTGCGCTGAGCTCGCACTAACGGTCGTTTCCGCAAAAGTGAAAGAGGCAACATGGAGCTTTTCATTTTCGCCCGATTTCACGCAAAGGAAGGCGAGCAAGATGCTGTTGCGGCTGCACTGCGCGACGTCCTTGGTCCGACGCGCGAGGAGCCTGGCTGCCAGGCCATTCAACACTATCGCTGCATCTGCAATCCGCGGTTGTTCTACGTCCATTCACGCTGGCTCGATGAGGCGGCATTCGAAAGGCACGCGGCGTTGCCGCACACGGTCCGCTTCCTGCGGCGGGTGAAAGATCTTATCGACCATCCTTTGGATGTAACGCGGGCCCGGCCCACGAGTAATCAGTGATCGCGAGGGCGTCGGTAACGGTTATGTTGCCGACGCCCCGCGCTCGGTTGGCTCATGTGCGGGCACAGGCCGACCGAGCAGCATAACGCGCGGCTTTCGCGCTTATTTCTCAGAGCACGTCCTTTTTAAATTTGCGCGAACGTTGCGTACATTTTTGCTTTTTTTACGAATGCCGCGACAATCCAACTCCGGGGCGGCCTGTGGCTTGATGGCCGGCCCGTCAGATCGCCCGCACTTGCGCTATAAGGTCACCCAATTGGGCGGATCGGCGCGGTCAAGCGTTTGCCAGTTCGATCAGGACGTCGGCGTGGCAAGGCTCACTGAGCTTGCAGGTACACGACAAGTCTTTGCCTTGCAGCTCGCTCGGATCGAGTTTCTCTTCGCGGAGGAAATCCCGGTAGAGGATGAGCGCACCGGCCTTCCAGCCACCCGCCTTCACCGCGGCGGCAATGTCCGCTTCGCTGCTGAGGAGCGTATCGACGTCCTTTTTTTTGAACGGTAGTTGCCACTTCGTCCCCGGTCCGACGTCCACCACGTTTGGATCGAGCGCAGCCTGTTTCTCGCGCCGCCGCCGGCGCGGCATGGCACGCGTTTGGATAGCGAGGTCCATGTTTTGTAAACACACGAGAGCGGAATTGGTTGCGTTTACGCTCACTTAACTCCAGCGTCCTGAGACGCAAGTTCACTTTCTGACGACCGCAATGGCCAATGCCAGCGGGCGCGGCGAAGGCAAGGTTTGACGGGGCGCGGTGACCAAAAAAAGGGCCGCTCCGGGAGGTTGAAGCGGCCCCTTTTCATCCTGCACCGCAAGATCTGTGGGAGACAGATGCCCAACACGCTAGCCGACTCGCGGCGCGCTCGGCGAATAACATTTTCTTGCACGCATGCACGTGGCGGCGGGCGGCCTAAAAGAGGCGTCCTTGCTGTACCAAGTCGGTGCAACCAAGCCCAGGCTTGGGCCCGCCTCCGTCCAGGCCTTTTTGCGTGCTGGGAGGTCAGGCTGCTTGGGCCACGGGGATTCTGGGGACCGACTGCTGGTGCCGAGGCTTTGGCGGCTGGAAGGCTAGCCTCAAATGCTCCGCGCAATAGGATTGCCCGGGTACCTGCGGCTCACCGCAAAAGTGGAAATCTGCCTGTCGGGGATCGCCCAGCGGCCAGCGGCAGTCCCGCGGCTCAAGGGTGGTGACGGTCTTGCGCTTCTTCTTCGTCATTGGCCTTTCCACTGGACACGAGCTACGCGCCAGGTGGCCCGCAAAGCTGTGGTCAATTGGGGTTGAGATCCCTCTATAGATAGGGGGAAAATTCCCAGCTGCAATATTCGTGCGTGTGCGACCCAATGGCACGGCCCGTGCTTCTCGCCGCCGGCGACGCCCCGCCTCCCCTGGCCCGGGCCCGTCCGCGGCGCGGGCGGAATGGCGCTACCAGAGGCCAAAAAATGGGGACCAGGAGGGTTGGCCGGCGCCCGGCGTGGCGCAACCCAGCTGCGGTCTCGTGCGCCCGCAGAAGACAAGCCGGTGCGATAACAGCGGTGCCAGAATCGTTTACCCAGCACCGCTGCCGCGGCGGTTACTTGGCCGCTGCCGCCCCGGCCATGGCCACTTGCGCGTCCTGCTCGGATGTTACGCCGGACACGCCAACGGCGCCGACAACCTTGCCATCGACAATCACCGGCACCCCCCCTTCCAGCGCCAACATGTTGCGCACGGAAAGCAGGCGCAGACCGGCACCGCCGCCGGCGACGACGTCTTGCAGCGCCTTGCTGGGCCGCCGAAAGTCGAGCGCGGTGCGGGCCTTGCCGATGGCGATCTCCACGGACCCAGTCTGCGTATTGTCTAGCTTCTGCAGCATGATCAGCGACCCGGTCGTATCCAGGATCGCGATTGCCACCGGCCAATTGTTCTTCGAGGCTTCCGCTTCGGAGGCCGCCATCGCTTTTTTGGCAGTGTCGAGCGACATGGGGGCGCCGTAAGGCGAAGGCGGTTGTTGGGCGACTGCGGTGAGTGCGCCGACGAACGTGATCGCGCCAACCGCGACCACGGTCTTGATGATATTCATGTTTCCTCCGACGGATTGCTACTTGTTTCTCATTGCACCCCGCAGTTTCCGTTAGATCATGCGCCCCACGCCAGTGCCAGGCATTTTCCAGGCGCAGACCGTTATCGCACCCGCGCCGGGGCCGACGCGATTTTGCCCGATCGGCGGCCGCCGCGAAGCCTGCACGCCACATCGTGCTGGCGCACGCCACCTCAAACGCCCTCTTTGGCGGACCAATCGCAAGGTCAATCGTCAGGTGACTTGCACGGCGGCGTTAACGTGCGGCTGCTGCGCTATTCGCGGCAAATCCCGGCCCCGCCGGGCACCGCCTCGTTAGCGTGACGCGCTCAGCATCCAATAGAGAAAGCCTGCGATCATGCCGCCCACGATTGCCACGGTGCCGTAAGGACCGATCCAACCATCAATCCAATTCACGGTTGACCAGACGATATCCATCGCGATCTCCGGATAGGCTTCCCCTGCCAACGTTGGCACACCGCTTGGGCCCTGTCATCGATCCGCCTCGATGAGGGCAGTGCCCCAAGCGCGGGGTCGAGCCCGCCATGCTCCTTAAAGGAGCGTTAACGTCCCCCGCACACCGGCGCCGGGCCGTGGCGGCGAAACGCGCCCCGCCGCGCCCCCGATCGTCTTTGGGCACGGGCGAGGCCAAAACCGCGGCAGCCCGGCAAATGGTTCGGAAGGTCAGGCGCCGTGTGTGTGTCGCGGTGCGCCGTTTGGGCATGGCACCACGCCGGGGACCATTGAACCTGGGTCCTCGCCGATGGTCGCGCACGGGTGGGGCTTGACGGCCCGCACCGTCCGCCAGAGCAGACCCCGCAATGTGCTCCAGCCTTTGCGCTGGACACCCGCACGGCGATTATGCCGTCGGGAGACGATTAAGAAATTAACGACGTGACGATTTTTTGCAGAGGCAAGCGCACGAGAGGGCGAACCGCGCATCGCGCCTACCCTCCCCGACACGGCTGGTGCTGCCGCGGGCGGCCAGACGAAATGCGCTGCCGGCGGGAGCGTTGACCACGCGGCTCGGACATTTAAAAAGCCGGGCGTCCGCCTCCCTCAGGCGGACACCCGGCTCTTTTGCGCCGTTAGTCTCCCAAATCCCCCGAACTAAGGCGCCCAGCGATCAAGCTCTGGGACCGCCGCTTACGAATGACCGCGGTCTCCAGGCGACCGCCGCAATTAATTCGTACAATGAGTACTGGCGTGCTGGCTACCCACGCACGGCTGTGCCCAAATCAGGCGCAACCGCGCCGCGCGTTTTTGCAGTTGATACGCAGTTGCAACTTCTACGAACAGGGGGGCGGGCGAGAGCGGTAGTATCGGGGGAACACAGCGCGCTCTCGCCCTAGGCCACTGCCATACGGGGGTAGGACGGTGTGGCCCTGCGCCATTGGGTCGAGGGAAGAGACCGCAAACGGCGCTTGTTCCATTCATGGCAAGGGACGCAGTTCGTTTCTATGCAGAGTAATACTGAATGCGACCGAATTTTTTGCCGGGGCGGCATCTGCCGTTTGTAGGTGCTCCTACAATTCAGCCGCTGGCCTCCCCCTAACTGGGGATCGAACGACCACCCTGCCGGCGCCATTTGCGGCGGTAAGCAAGAATGCCGGCTTGGACATGGAGCCGCCCGGTTTGGGGACATCAGGGCGCGACCCGTTCCACCTTTGGGGGCCGCATCCGGCACAGCGGAGACAAGCCCGGCCTGTCTTCTCCCGGCTGGTCAGGGCACGCTCTGCTCGCCTATGGGCCGCGTTCGAGTAAGCTTTGGTAGCGCTCGAACGCGGTCACCTGTTTGCTTTCAAAGCCAGCGGTCCGGGCGCACGCGCGTGGGTGGTATCCATGCCCCAGCCCTCGCCGCCGCAGCGGCCGGCCCTGCCGGTGGCGCGGCTGACCTGCCGTGTCGCTGCGCCCCATTTTATCCGTGAGGTCATCATCCCGTCACCCCGGCCCGGCCCTTGCTGGCCAGCCAGTCGCGTAAGGTTGCGAGCACCCGGCGCGGCGACGGGAGGCTGGGCCCTGCCGTTTGCCGCGCCGCTTGCGGCTACAAGTTTGGACCGGTGTACGCATGGCGAAGCCAGTCGCGGCGTTGGCGCGATGCATCCCCTGTCGTCTTGCGGCGGCAGCGCTTCCCGATAGGCAACCTGAGTTTTCGCGTGAAGGACGCGGGTGACGACCGCAACGGGTGATCGCCCCTTTTTGCCCGGGTGGCGCCGGTGGCTGGGGCCATGTTTCCATCGGCTCCGAACGTCCGCCGGTGCGGGGGAAGGGCGCGTCATGCTGCCCAGCGCTGCGGCCGGCCTTTCCCTGTCGACAACACTGAGGCATGATGCAACCGAGCAGAAAGGTTATCGGCAACGGCCTCGATGGCCATTGCGCGCCATTGGGTGGGCGGGGGCGATGGCTCGGAAAGGCTGCGGGGCGGCTCCTGACGTTCCATGGAGAAAAGTCATGCAGATCCAAGCGCTGGGCTATGTCGGCGTCAGGTCGGATCGGCTCGATGACTGGGCGACCTTCGCCTCAGGCTTTCTTGGCATGCAAATCGCCGAGCGCAGCGCAAAGAGCCTGCGGCTCAGGATGGATGACCGCAAACAGCGGCTCGTGATCGCTCCCGACATGGGCGAGGGAGCAGCCCTGTTTGGCTGGGAGTTGACCGACGCGGCAGCGCTCGAGGCGCTGGCGGCACGGTTGGAGGCGGCCCGGGTCGACGTCAAGCGCGGCGACCGCGCGCTGGCGAGCGAACGCCGGGTCAAGGACCTGATCATTTTCACGGATCCCATCGGGACGCGGCTCGAGGCCTTTCATGGCGCCGAGGCTGCCGACGAGCCGTTCAAGCCGGGTCGCGCCATCTCGGGCTTTCGCACCGGTCCGCTCGGCGTCGGCCATGCCGTGCTTGCCGTTGAAAAGCTCGAGAGCCTGCTTCCCTTTTATCGCGATATACTGGGGTTTCGCCTCAGCGACTGGCTGGTGAAGCCGTTCAAGGCCTATTTTTTCCATGTCAACCCGCGCCATCACAGCCTTGCCCTGATTGAGACGGGGAAAAACGACATTCATCATTTCATGGTCGAGCTCTACAGTCTCGACGACGTTGGGCAAGGCTTTGACATTGCACAAAACCTGGAAGTGCCCCTTGGGACGACCATTGGGCGCCACACCAACGATTTCATGACCTCGTTCTATTCGCGCACGCCTTCCGGCTTCATGGTCGAATACGGCTGGGGAGGTCGGTGCATCGATCCGGCGAGCTGGCAGCCGAGTGAAATGACGCATGGTGGCAGCCTTTGGGGCCACGAACGCCTGTGGCTTGATGCCGAACGACGGCAGAACGCGCGCGAAATCCAATTGCAGGCCGCCGCTCATGGGTTGCGCCAGCCGGTGCAGGTCGTGGATGGCAATTATGCCGTTTCCGCCGGTGTTTGCCCGTGGTGGGATCAGGCCAAGAAGAGCAGCGGAACAACAAGCCTTTAGGCCGCCGCCGACCGTACTTTGCGGCGCTTCCGGACCATTTGGGCTTGTGCGATGCGCGGGACAAATTGGGTTTTCACGGACTAGCTCCTCTTGCGGAGGCAGACCATGAGCATGCCAATTGCGAGCGAGACGACCTCAAACATCGGTGCAGCCGCGGATCGCCACCGACTGGCCCATCTCCCCGGTGAGGACGGCTGGCCGATCGTTGGCAATACCTTTGCCGCTCTCAAGGATCCGGTTGGCCATGTCGCGCTGATGCACCGCAAGCACGGTCCGGTCTATCGCGATCATCTTTTCGGCGTACGCAGCGTCGCCCTGCTCGGACCAGAAGCCAACGAGCTCATTCTGTTTGATCGCGACAAGAACTTTTCCTCCTCGGGTGGTTGGGGTTTTCTGCTCGATCGCCTTTTCCCACGCGGGTTGATGCTGATGGACTTTGAGGAGCATCGGCTCCACCGCAAGGCGTTGGGGGTCGCCTTCAAGCCAGCGCCCATGAAAGCCTATCTCGGGGCGCTCAATAGTGGCATCTCGCGGCGTCTTGCCGAGTGGCATTTGCAGGGCGCGGGACAAGGCGCCAGTGCCGAGTTCCAGTTCTATCCGGCGATCAAACAGCTGACCCTTGATTTGGCCGCAACTTCCTTCCTTGGCATCGAGCTGGGCCAGCAGGCCAATGCCATCAACCGTGCCTTCGTCGCTATGGTGGCGGCCAGTATCGGCGTAGTCCGTTCCCCCATCCCAGGCACGCAAATGTGGAAGGGTGTCAAAGGCAGGGAGGCAATCGTTGCCTTTTTTCGGCAAGAGATTCCGAAGCGGCGGTCAGGGGAGGGGAGGGACCTGTTCTGCGAACTTTGCCGCACGAGCAAAGAGGATGGATCGCTCCTGACCGATCAGGAAATCGCCGATCACATGAGCTTCTTGATGATGGCGGCCCACGATACCCTGACCTCTTCTTTGACGACGCTCGTCTTTTTACTGGGTAAACACACGGAGTGGCAGGAAAAGCTGCGAGCGGAGATGCGCGGGCTTGGCCTTGCCGCCGGCGCACCGCTTCCCTACGAACGGCTGGGTGAGCTAGTTTTGCTCGAAATGGCCTTCAAGGAGGCCATGCGCATCAATCCGCCGGTGGTTTCGGTGCCGCGCCGCGCCGTGCGTGAGTTTCGCTTCAAGGGCTACGATATTCCGGCCGGCACGCGTGTTGCCGTCAATACCATCTTCACCCATCGCATGCCCGAACTGTGGCCGGAGCCGCTCAAGTTCGATCCGCTGCGCTTTACGGAGGCAGCGGTTCGCACGCGCCACAAGTATGCCTGGGTACCGTTCGGCGGCGGAGCGCATATGTGTCTTGGCCTGCACTTCGCCTACATGCAGGCCAAAAGCTTCTTCTATAACCTGCTGACGACGACACGACTGAGCCTCGCCCCAGACTACGTACCGCGATGGCAGATGTGGCCGATTCCAAAACCGCGCGACGGGCTGCCCATCCACATCGAACGCATCGTCTGACCGCATCGAGGCCTGCCGCTGCTCGCTCCACACGCCGGCGCGGTGGCCAGAGCGGTGCCATCGGGCGGACCCTGTGTTTGCCGTCGACCGGCGGGACGTCGTGTCTCCAACGAGCGAGGTGGCAGCCGGCCGGGCCGACGTTCCCGAGCCTTGCGTGAGGCGCGTTACAGGGCCTTTCCGCGGCGCGAGCGCCGTCTCGACGCTGCCGAGCGGCGGGTCAGGCCACCGGGGCCGGTGTTGCCAGCTTGCCTCCCGGGCTGGTGGCGCCAAAGCGCGCGGTGACGCGCAAAAGGCGCTCGGCCTCGGCGCGGACGAGCAGCCTTCCGCC
>DASTMQ010000477.1:0-8145 GCA_035714005.1 Hyphomicrobiaceae bacterium | reverse complement strand
GGCCCCGAGCTCAAGCGGCGCGGCCTGCTGTTTACGGGCATCGACGTGATCGGCCCCTACCTCACGGAAATCAACGTCACCTCGCCGACGGGCATCCGACAGGTGAAGGCCTTCGGCGGGCCGGACATCGCCGCGCTCATTTGGAATGCCATCGAAGCGCGCGTGGGACGCGCTAGCGGCGCGCTTGGTTAAGCCCGAGCCGAGCCCGGCACGCAGCCCGGACGGCCCTGCACTGCTCACATGGTGGCGCCGATCTGCCAGGGCACGAATTCGTTGTCGCCGTAGCCCAACAGCTCGCTTTTGGTCTTTTCCCCTGAGGCCACGCGCAAAATGCTATCGAAAATCTCCCGCCCCTTGGCCTCGATCGCGACGCCGTCGAGAATGTCGCCGCAATTGATGTCCATGTCGTCGAGCATGCGCCGGTAGATGTCGTGGTTGGTGGCGAGCTTGATCGATGGCGTCGGCTTGCAGCCATAGGCCGAGCCGCGGCCCGTCGTAAAGCAAAGCAGGTTGCAGCCGCCGGCGACCTGACCCGTCGCCGCGACGGGGTCGTAGCCGGGCGTGTCCATGTAGACGAAGCCCTTGGCCGTCACCGGCTCGGCGTAACGGTAGACTTCGTTGAGTGTGGTGGTGCCTCCCTTGGCCGCCGCGCCCAACGACTTCTCCAGGATGGTGGTGAGGCCGCCGGCCTTGTTGCCGGGGCTTGGATTGTTGTCCATTGAACCGTCATTCCGGGCGCAATAGTCCTGCCACCAGCGAATGATTTCGACCAGCTTTTCGCCCACCTGGCGATTGCGCGCGCGCCGCGTCAAAAGGTGCTCGGCGCCATAGATCTCCGGGGTTTCCGAAAGCACCGCGGTACCGCCGTGGCGCACCAGCATGTCGACGGCGGCCCCCAGTGCGGGATTGGCGGTGATGCCGGAATAGCCGTCCGAGCCGCCACACTGCAGGGCCAGCTTGATCTCGCTCGCCGGCACGGTCTGCCGTCGGACGGCATTGGCGTGCGGCAGCATCTCCTTGATGCGCGCGACGCCGGCCTCGATCGACTTTCTGGTGCCGCCCGTATCCTGGATGGTCATGGTGCGGAAGTTATCGCCCTCCACGAGACCGTAGCGCTCCTTGAGGCGGGCGATCTGGAACACCTCGCAGCCGAGCCCGACGAGCAACGCCGCGGCAAGGTTGGGATGGCCGGCATAACCCCACTGCGTGCGCTCCAACACCTCGTAGCCCTCACCCTTGGCGGCAATGCCGCAGCCCGTGCCGTGCACGAACGACACCACGCCATCGACGTTTGCATACTCCTGCAGGATGCCCGAGCGGCTCACCGCCTCGGCCATGAAGCGGGCAACCGAGGCCGAGCAGTTGACGCTCGTCAATACGCCGATGTAGTTGCGCGTGCCGGTCTTGCCATTGCTGCGCCGAAACCCCTGAAAGGTCGCCCGCCGTTCGGGGGCCAGCATCGCTTCCTCGCGGGCGTCTTGGGCGTAGGCATAGTCGCGCTCGAACTCCGCAAACGAGCAGTTCTGGGTGTGCACGTGGCTGCCGGGGCTGATGTCTTCGCTGGCAAAACCGATAATTTGTCCGAATTTCAAGATGGGCTCCCCCTTGGCGATGGGTTGGGCCGCCATCTTGTGTCCGCGCTGGATGCGCGCGGTGGCCGTGACGCCGTCGACCGCACACCCGGGGGTGACGGGATCGACGGCGACAATAATGTTGTCGCGCGCATGGAGCCGCAGCGTGCGCGGCGTCGAGCTTTCCGGCTTGTCCTGCATGGCTGCCTCCCGGGGGTTGCCCCAATCATGCACCATTTTCGCCCCTGGCGCGATCTGATGCGCTAAGCTGGGCACCGGCCGACCGCCTGCCGCGCCCCGCCCGGCCTCGGGGGCCGATGGCTTTCGCTTCGGAACCGCTTAGCAGTCAAGGATCTGCCCTCGTGAACCTATCATCCATGCTCAAGGCGCGTGCCGCCGAAGCCAAGCCTATTCGCGTCGGTCAGATCGGCGCGGGCAAATTCGGCACCATGTTTCTGTCGCAAGTCCGCCTGACCACCGGCATGCACCTCGTCGGCCTTGCCGATCTTGCACCGCAGCGCGCCAAGGATCGGCTGCTTGAGGTCGGCTGGCCAAGTGGACAGCTTACTGCCCGCGATGTCGGCGATGCGATCAAGACCGGCAAAACCTTTATCACCGATGATGCGCTCGCGGTGATCGCCCACCCCGAGGTCGAGGTGGTGATCGAGGCCACGGGCGACCCCGCCACCGGCATCCGGCTGTGCCAGGCCGCCATTCAGCACGGCAAGCACATCGTCATGGTCAACGTCGAGGCCGATGCTTTGGCCGGTCCCCTGCTGGCACGCCGAGCGCGCGAGGCGGGCGTCGTCTATTCGCTCGCCTGGGGCGACCAGCCGGCGCTGATTTGCGAGCACGTCGACTGGGCGCGCACCTGCGGCTTTGAGGTGATCGCCGCCGGCAAGGGCACGCGCTATCACCCGAGCTATCATCAATCAACCCCTGAGACCGTCTGGAGCATCCTCGATCAGTACCTAAAGATCACCGATCGCAGCCACATCAACCCGAAGATGTTCAACTCCTTCATCGACGGCACCAAGTCGGGGATCGAGATGACGGCGGTGGCGAACGCCACGGGTTTGCGGCCGCAGTCCAATGGGCTTGGCTTCCCGCCGTCCTCGCGCTTCGACCTTGCCGAAATCTGCAAGCCCAAGGGCGAGGGGGGCACGCTGGAGGCGAAGGGTGTGACCGAGGTCGTCTCCTCCGTCGACCGTCAGGGCAAGGACGTGCCGCAGCATTTGGCCATGGGAACCTACGTCGTCATCGCCAGCCAGAGCCCCTATGCCAAGCAATGCTTCACGGAATACCACCTGTTGCCGGACCGAAGCGGCAACTATGCGGCGCTCTACCGGCCGACACACATGATTGGTTTGGAGCTCGGGGTTTCGGTCGCCTCGGTGGCGCTACGCAAGGAGCCGACGGGCGCCCCCGTTGCCTTCAATTCGGACGTCGTGGCCACCGCCAAGCGCGCCCTGAAAAAAGGCGAGATCCTTGACGGCGAAGGTGGCTTCTGCGTTTGGGGCAAGCAGACCCCCGCCGCGGCTTCGCTGCGCCACGGCTATCTGCCGTTGGGCCTTGCCCATGACGTCAAGCTGACGCGCGACATCGCCGAAGGCCAGTCGCTCACATGGTCGGACGTGCTTTACGATGCGGAGGCACCGGCCGTGCGGGTGCGGCGCGAAATGGAGGCCATGTTCGGGGGCACCAGGGGCGATTAAGGGGCGATTAAGGGCCGACTAGCGGCGCCAGTAGCCACGGCGGGCGTCGCTGCGATGCACGCCGTCCTCCGCCATCAAGGTGGCCAAGATACCCTCGCGCAGCCCGCGGTCGGCGACGCGCAGGCGATCGCAGGGCCACATCGTCAGCATCGCCTCGAGAATGGCGCAACCCGCAAGCACCAGATCGGCGCGCTCCCTGCCGATGCACGGTTCGGCCACGCGCGCTTCATAGCTGGCGGCGAGCAGGCGCGCCGAGACGGCGCGCGCCTCCTGCGTGTCCAGCCAGCAGCCATCGACGCGATTGCGCTCGTAGCGCGGCAGGCCAAGATGCACACCCGCGATCGTAGTCACCGTCCCCGAGGTTCCGAGCAGATGCGTTCGGCTGCCGGGAAGACGCGCACGGAATTTGTGCACGGCCTCGAATGGAGCCAGCAGCGTGCCGACGTGGTCAACCATCGCCTGAAACACCTGCGGGCACACAAAGACGCCGCCGAAGCGCTCCGCCAAGGTGACGACGCCGACCGGCAGCGACGTCCAGGCGGCGATACAGGCCTGCATCTCCAGGCGATCGGTCGGAACGGAACGGTCGAAGCCGCGCCGGCGCGACAGGTCGAGCCAAATCAGCTCCGAAGAACCGCCGCCGATGTCGAAGACAAGAACCAGATCACAGGCGGGATCGATCAGGGAGGCACAACCCGACACGGCCAGGCGTGCCTCGGCTTCGCGGCTGACGATTTTTATGTCGAGGCCGGTTTCCCGATGCACGCGGCGCAAAAACTCCGGCGCATTGATCGCCACCCGGCAAGCTTCCGTGGCGATCAGCCCCGACCGCTCGACGTTGAGCGCGCGCATCTTGTTGGCACAGGCGTGCAGGGCATCGATGGTGCGCTCGATGGCGGCCTCCGACAGCCGCCCACTGATGGAAACGCCCTCGCCCAGGCGAATAATGCGCGAGAAGGCGCCGATCACTTTAAAGCCGCGCGGCCGCGGGTGGGCGACAAGCAGGCGGCAGTTGTTGGTGCCGAGGTCGAGCGCCGCGTAGGCGCGTCGATAGCGCTGTCGCTGTGACGACGGCTCGCGGCGTTTCTGCGCGTAGTCGGGCGAGGCCATTGCCACGGCAAGACCATCGTGCCCAAACGCACCGTCGTCCACCACGTCCGGCAAAACCTCGCCGGCCTCTTTGCTCGCACCCTCCACAGTGGTCTCCGGCGTCCGTTCGCCGCGCTCGGACGTCCTTGTGCTTAAACTTGAGGTTACTCTATTCAGGTCGCCGGCCCGGGTAAAGCCGCCTCGCCAAAGGGCGCCGGGCACGCGGGTTTTGCCCTTCGGCGCCGCGCCGGCCGCGACCTTGCTAGGTTCGCGATCGGGGCAGCGGAGTTCGGCCCGCACCGGAGTTAGAACGTTGGCGGAACATTTCTCGGCAAGCGGCGGCTCAACGCGGCCACCGCGGGCGCGGGGCCCACCACCGCGGTGCGCTTGCCTAGAGCCAGGGCCGTTCGGCGTGCGCCCTGGCCTCGAAGGCACCGATCGCCTTTTCCTCTTGCAAGGTGAGCGCGATGTTGTCGAGGCCTTCGAGCAAACAGCGCTTGCGGAACGCATCGATCTCAAATCTGACGACGCCGCCGTCGGGACCACGGATCTCCTGCTTTTCGAGGTCGATGGTGATGGTGGCGTTGGCGCCGCGATTGGCATCGTCCATCAGTTTTTCCAGGTCCTCGGGCGACACCTTGATCGGCAAAATGCCGTTTTGAAAGCAGTTGTTATGAAAGATGTCGGCGAAGGAGGTCGAGATCACGCAGCGAATGCCGAAATCGAGCAGCGCCCAGGGGGCATGCTCGCGCGAGGAGCCGCAGCCGAAGTTGTCGCCGGCCACCAGCACTTTGGCGTTGCGATAGGCCGGCTTGTTCAGCACGAAGTCGGCCCGTTCGTTGCCCGCCTCGTCGTAGCGCAATTCGTGAAACAGGTGCTTGCCGAGACCGGTCCGCTTGATCGTCTTCAGGAACTGTTTGGGAATGATCGCATCGGTATCGATGTTGATCATCGGCATGGGCGCGGCAACGCCCGTCAGCGTAGTGAATTTGTCCATCGCGTCCTCGGCATCTGGCTCCGCGGCGGGCAACGTCCGCCTCAGGTCGAGCCGCCTTTAAACGCTAGCAAGCTTGCGCCCGTCAAGGTGCCACCCGGTACCGAGTGCCGGCGGAGCGGCTTGCCTCAACTCACCACGCCCGCGGGGGGATGCGGGGTCGCGGCCGGCCCAGAGGGCGAGACGGAGCCGGGCTTGGGGCGGCGGCTTTCTTCGGCAACCGCAGCGCCCGCCGGGTTGTCCTTCCAACGCGGCCGGCCAGGCGGTGGGCCTACTTGATGTCGCTGTCCGTATAGCACTTGCGCATCAGCTCGCAGCGGTGCGAGCCCGAAAAATGCATGCTGTCGCCCTTGGCCGGGGAAATGAAACGGCAGACCTCCTCCAGCCCGTCGGGCGTCAGCCACCCCTGCCGGCGTCCGCGTTGGACGGCAAAGCAGTCGGCCGTCTCCTCGTCAGGCCCGCGGAACTGGTGTCCGCACTCGTGGGCGTGGATCCACAGCTTGACTGGGGTAGAGACCTTAGCCAGCAACTTGGGATTGAGAATTAAGAATCCCGGGTAAGCGGCCCCGTAATCATCGAGTTGGGTGTCGAGCACGGTCGGGCGCTTGCCGCAGACCAGCTTGCGTCCATCCAGGGAGAGCTCGCCATAGGCGACGATTTTGGCGTCGCCGCCGACGTGGGCCACGTATTCCTCGGGACTGGGGCCGGCTTCGGCCCCCGCGCAGGCCAGGCTCCCCAGTGCGGCCGCCAACAGACGACGCGCGGCTGCGCGATAGGCTCGGCCGCAGTCAGGCCACCCCCTCAAGGCGCATCCCCTCTTAGCCTCAGGTCCAACCGGCGCCCACATTCGCCGCTTGGCGGCCGCAACGCAACCCATCATTTTTGCCTGCCCACCTCGCCGACTGGCGTGCCCAGCCGCGCCGCTGCATGGCGCGGCTGGGCGTTACGCCGCGCACAGCATGCTGCCGCAACTTGCAGGCATTTTGGCGGTCGCGGCACCCTGCGAGCTTCTGCTGTTGTGTGGGGAGCGCAGGGGCGATAGGAGAAGCGGCGGTCAGCCGCAAGCGGGCGTGGGCAAAGGGAGCTGCCGGGATGCGCGTGGGCGATGACATCGTGGCGCAGTATGCACAGCTGGCGACGCCGACCATTGCCAATGCGCTCGATGACGTGTCCTTCGCCGGCGTCATGGTCGGCTTGCACCAGATCGTGCCCGGCACGCGCTGTCTCGGCCGGGCGGTGACCGTGCGTCAACTCACGGGGCAGCGAGGCGACTTTAAATCGGAGGATTTCAAGGTCGGCGATATGATCGAGGCGGCCGCGCCCGGGGACGTTCTCGTCATCGACAATGCAGGCCATTGTGTTTCGACCTTTGGCGGCTTGGCGACGCTCGCGGCCAAGACCCGGGGCCTTGCCGGCGTCATCGTCGATGGGGGTGTGCGCGACCGGGAGGAGATGGAGGAGCAAGGGCTGCCCGTGTTCGCGCGGCACATGACCCCGCTGACGGGGCGCACGCGCCTTGCCATCAGCGCCATCAATCAGCCGGTCAGCTGCGGCGGTGTGCGCGTGCGGCCCGGGGATATCATCGTGGCCGATGGCTCGGGCGCGGTCTGCATCCCGGCCGAGCACGCAGCCGAGATCGCCGCGCTGGCGGCCAAGTATGCAAGCGACGATGCGGCGGCCGCAGCGGAACTCGCGCGCGGGCTGACGTTTGGCCAGGCCATGGCGAAGTTCACCCGCATCTAGCGACAACCGAGGCCAGGCACGTGGCAGGGCAGGTGGACGAGCCGGGCAGGCGTTTTCTCGTCGCCCTCGTGCTCTTCACCTTCGTCATGAACCTGCTCGCGCGCGGCACACAAGAATCTTTCGCCGTTTTTCTGCTGCCGGTGCAGCAGGGCCTGGGCCTAACGCGGCCGCAAATCACGCTCACCTACGCCACCAATATGTTGGCCTACGGCTTGTCGGCGCCGTTCGCCGGCCAGCTCGTCGACCGGCTGGGCGCGCGTGCCACCTACGGCTTTGGCCTCACCAGCCTGGGCCTCGGCTACCTGCTGGCCGGCTTTGCCACCGAGCTGTGGCACTACGTCCTGGCCGTTGGCGTGCTGGGCGGTCTTGGCGCTGCCGCGCTTGGCATGATTGCGGCATCCGCCTTGCTCAGCCGTTGGTTCACGCGCCACATCGGCGCGGTGGTGGCTGTGCCCTACGCCGCCGTCGGCGTTGGCATGTTATTGCTGCCGCCCATCACGCAGGTGCTGCTGTCCTACTACGACTGGCGCACCACCTATCAGATCCTGGGCGGGCTGGTACTTTTGCTGTTGCCCGCCGCCCTGGTACTTCCCCTGCAGCGCATCAGTGCCGGCTCTCGCCACTGGCAGGCCATGCGCGCCGCCGCGACCGCGTCTGCCGCCGGCGCCTGGACGGTGTCCTCGGCCACGCGCACCAGTGCCTTTTGGGGTCTTTTCGCCGTTTATCTTTTCACCTCACTTGCCGCCTACAGCGTCACGCCGCACTCGGTGGCCTACTTGGTCGAGAAGGGGTTCGATCCCCTGGTCGCGGCCGGGGCTTTCGGCCTCACCGGCGCCCTGTCGGTGCTGGGCATGCTCAGCATCGGCTGGATTTCCGACCGCTTCGGCCGGCGGCAGACGGCGACGCTATCTTACCTTTCGACCATCCTCGGCATCGTCAGTCTCAGCCTCGTCGGCGTCTGGCCCAGCCTGCTCCTTCTTTACGGCTTCGTCGTCTTCTTCGGCCTCATGCAGGGCGTGCGCGGCCCCATCAT
>DASTMQ010000476.1:0-6239 GCA_035714005.1 Hyphomicrobiaceae bacterium | reverse complement strand
CGCCACAGATCCCTCCTTCGAAATCCCCAGTGCGGTGGTGGAGCTGTTGGCCGACAAACTCACCGAAAGCGGTCGCGAGTTGGAGGGCGCCATCAATCGCCTCTATCTCACGTGGCAGCTGATGCATGCCCCGGTGACCCTCGACATCGCCGAGACCATTATCCGTGATCTGGTGCAGGGGATCGAGCCGAGGCGCATCAAGATCGAGGACATCCTTCGCATTGTCTCGCGGCACTATGCCGTGTCCAAGCAGGATATCCTTTCGCAGCGCCGGCATCGCTCGGTCGTGCGCCCCCGCCAGATTGGCATGTATTTGGCCAAGCACCTCACCTCCCGGTCACTGCCTGAAATCGGCCGCCGCTTCGGGGACCGCGACCACACCACGGTGCTGCATGCGATCCGCAAGATCGACAAGGAGGTGGGTGAAAACCCGCGCCTGAAGGAGGAGATCGAAGAGCTCAAGCGGCAGTTGCATCGATAGGTTCCAGCGCCAGGATCTCGACGGAATCCGCCACCCAGGGGGCCTATTGGGGGCGGAGAGGCGGCGGGGAAGGAGCGGCGTCTACGACGGCGCCGCTCCTCAATTGTCTTTCGCCAATGCCAAAGCGCCTTTGCGATGCTTCGCGCTTGCAAACCGGCGGGCTCGGGTCCACCTTGCCTGAGGGTACGAATCCCCTAAGAAGAAGCGTGGGTGCTCAAGGTTCAGCACGGGTCTGTTCGGGCCAACGGCGGGCCGCCGCGGTGATCTTGGGAGGTAAACCGGCGAGGCAACGGCATGAAGCTGGTCATTGAACGCAGTGAGCTGCTACGGGCGCTCGCCCATGTGACGAGCGTGGTCGAGCGTCGCACCACCATCCCGATCCTTTCCAACGTTCTGCTCAAGACGTCCGGCCGAGCCCTCGAGCTCAAGGCGACCGATTTGGAGCGCGAGGTGCTCGATCAGGCTGCCGCCGACGTGTCGCAACCCGGCGCCGTGACGGTGCCGGCGCACATCCTGCACGACATCGTGCGTAAGCTGCCCGATGGCGCCGAGGTGGAGATCAAACGCGACCCGGAGAAAGAGCGCCTTACGCTGAGCTCCGGACAGTCGCGCTTTGCCCTGCAAACCCTGGCGCCGGAAGATTTTCCCGATCTCGCCACCGGCGAGTTCAGCCATAACTTCGAAATCGCCGCCGCCGATCTGCGACGTCTGATCGACAAGACGCGCTTTGCCATATCCACGGAAGAGACGCGCTATTATCTGAACGGAATCTATTTGCATACGGCAACGCGCGGCAAACAGCCGACCTTGCGGGCGGTGGCAACCGACGGACATCGCTTGGCCCAGGCCGAGCTCATGAGTCCGAAGGGCTCGGAGGGCATGCCCGGCATCATTCTGCCGCGCAAGACGGTGCATGAGCTGCATCGGCTGATGGAGGACAGCGCCGAGACCGTCGAGGTCGGCGTGTCGTCATCCAAGGCCCGCTTTGCCATTGGCACCATCACGCTGACCTCGAAGCTGATCGATGGGACCTTCCCGGATTATGGTCGCGTCATTCCCAAGAGCAACGATAAGGACCTCAAAGTTCCCAACGCCGATTTCAAAAGCGCCGTCGACCGCGTTTCGACCATCGCCAGCGAGCGCGGGCGCGCGGTAAAGCTCAACATCAAGGCCGACAAGCTCGTCCTGTCGGTTAACAACCCGGAAGGCGGCAGCGCCACGGAGGAAATCGGCGTCGAATATACGGCGGCCCCCCTCGAGATTGGCTTCAATGCCAAGTATTTGCTGGATATTGCCAGTCAGCTTGAAAGCGAGATGGCTCACTTCCAGCTCGCCGATCCCGGTTCCCCCACCACGGTCAAGGACGCGAGCGACGAGGGCGCGCTCTTTGTGCTGATGCCGATGCGCGTGTGAGTATCGTGAACAGTGCGTCGATCGCCGCGCAGGGCGCCGCCATCGACCAACGCGCGCAAGGCCCTGCCGTGGCGTCCCGCCTGTGGGTCGAGCGTCTGCAGCTCACCAATTTTCGCAATTATGGCCAGATCTCGCTGCAGGTTGGCCCCACGCCGGTTGTGCTGTGCGGCGCCAATGGCGCGGGTAAAACCAACCTGCTCGAAGCGCTGTCGCTGCTGGCCTCCGGTCAGGGCCTGCGGCGTGCCCCCTATTCCGAGCTGGCGGGCGCCGGCGGTAACGCCTGGACGGTTTGGTCGCGCGTGCACGGCAGGTTGGGTCCGGTCGAGCTCGGCACCGGGCTGCCGCTCGAGCCGGATGAGGCCGGCCGTGCCGGACGGCTGGTCCGCATCGACGGCGAGGCCCACGCCGCCTCGGCGCTCGACGACCATGTCGAGCTCATTTGGATCACCCCGGCCTTGGATGGCCTGTTCGCCGGGCCCGCTTCCGAACGCCGGCGTTTCCTCGATCGCTTGGTGGCCTCCTTTGATCCCCGCTACCGCACCCGCGTCGGTCAGTTCGAGCGCGCCATGCAGCAGCGCAATCGTCTGCTGACGGAGGAGGTCAACGATGCCGCGCGCTTCCAGGCCTTCGAGCGCAGCATGGCCGAGACGGGTGTGGCGATCGCCGCCGCGCGGGTCTCCCTGGTCGCGGAACTGGCGAGCGCCATCGACGAGCGCCGCCGCGCCGGCGCCGCCTTCCCGTGGGCGGAGCTTGCCATTTCCGGGGGGCTCGAAAGCGCGCTGACGACGCGGGCTGCCGTTGATGTCGAGGACGACTACTGTCGGGCGCTTGCAAGCGAGCGCGAGCTCGATCGTGCCGCGGGCCGCACGCGCTCCGGTCCACACCGATCCGATCTGATGCTGGGTCACGGCGAGAAGGAAATGCCGGCAAAGCTTTGCTCCACCGGTGAGCAGAAAGCACTGCTGATCGGCCTGATCCTGGCGCACGCCGATCTTGTCAGCCAACACCGCGGTGGCGCCGCCCCCCTCCTTTTGCTCGACGAGATCACGGCCCATCTCGACCCCGCCCGCCGGCTGGCGCTGTTTGCCGAGATCACTCGGCTCGGCTGCCAGGCCTGGATGACGGGGACGGATGCTCAAGCGTTCGCGGGCCTGGCTCAGCGCGCCCAGTTCCTCGACGTCGCCGAGGGCCGCCTGAGGGCTGGATTGTAGGGCTCAATGGCGCCGTGTCGCGTCCGTGTAATATATTGAAATATATGAACTATTTTGCGCATTGTGGCGTAGTTTTTAGCGTGATCTCAGCACCCAGTTGGTGTATAGTGTGGACAAGCAAAAATCCCCCAAATCGAGACCACGTTCCATGAGCGCGAAGCCCGCCAAAAAGACCAATGGTGCCCAAAGCTACGGGGCCGAGACGATCAAAGTTTTGAAGGGCCTCGATGCGGTGCGCAAGCGTCCCGGCATGTACATCGGCGACACCGATGACGGCTCGGGTCTGCATCATATGGTCTACGAGGTCGTCGACAACGCCATCGACGAGGCCTTGGCCGGGTTCGCCACCGAGGTTGTGGTAACGCTCAATCCCGACGGCTCGTGCACCGTGCGCGATAACGGTCGCGGCATCCCGACCGACATTCATCCAGAAGAGGGCATCTCGGCCGCCGAAGTCGTCATGACCCAGCTGCATGCCGGCGGCAAATTCGGCGAAGGCGAGGACGAAAACCCCTACAAGGTATCGGGTGGGCTGCATGGCGTCGGCGTATCGGTGGTCAACGCGCTGTCGAATGTGCTCGAGCTCAAGATTTGGCGCGATGGCAAGGAGCACTTTGTTCGCTTCCGCAACGGTGTCACGGAGGCGCCGCTCAAGGTCATCGGCGATGCCGACGGCAAGCGCGGCACCGAGGTGAGCTTCTGGCCGTCCGCCGAGACCTTTCACAATATCACTGAGTTCGACTACACCACCCTCGAGCATCGCCTGCGCGAGCTGGCCTTCCTCAATTCCGGCGTGCGCGTGGTGCTGGCCGACGAGCGTCACGCCGACAAGAAACGCGAAGAGATGCGCTACGAAGGCGGCATCGGTGAGTTCGTGCGCTATATCGATCGCTCGAAGGTGCCCCTGGTGGAAGCGCCCATTATGCTGGGCGGTGAAAAGGATGGCGTCGGCATCGAACTCGCGCTGTGGTGGAACGATGCCTACCACGAGCAGGTGCTCTGCTTTACCAACAACATTCCCCAGCGCGACGGCGGCACGCATCTCGCCGGTTTTCGGGCGGCGCTGACGCGCGTGATCAACAAGTATGCCGATGTGACAGGCATAGCCAAAAAGGAGAAGGTCGCGCTTACCGGCGACGACGCACGCGAGGGTTTGACGGCCGTGTTGTCGGTCAAGGTTCAGGACCCGAAGTTCTCGAGCCAAACCAAGGATAAGCTCGTCTCCTCGGAAGTGAAGACCGTGGTCGAGAGCGTGGTCGGCGAGCAGCTGGCGGCCTGGTTTGAAGAGCATCCGAAAGAGGGCAAGATCATTATCACCAAGGTGGTCGAAGCCGCCGCTGCGCGCGAGGCCGCTCGCAAGGCCCGCGAGCTGACGCGCCGCAAGGGTGCACTCGATATCAATTCGCTTCCGGGCAAGCTCGCCGAGTGCCAGGATCGCGACCCTGCCAATACCGAAATGTTCATCGTCGAAGGCGATTCGGCGGGCGGTTCCGCCAAGCAGGGCCGCAACCGTGAGTTCCAGGCCGTGCTGCCATTGCGCGGCAAGATCTTGAACGTGGAACGGGCGCGGTTCGACAAAATGCTGTCCAGCCAGGAGATCGGTACGCTCATCACCGCACTCGGCACCGGCATCGGCCGCGACGATTTTGACTTGTCCAAGCTGCGCTACCACAAGATCATCATCATGACGGACGCCGACGTCGACGGTGCGCATATCCGCACGCTGCTGCTGACGTTCTTCTACCGGCAGATGCCCGATCTGGTCGAAAAGGGTCACCTCTACATCGCCCAGCCGCCGCTCTACAAAGTGTCCAAGGGCAAGTCAGAGACCTACCTCAAGGACCAGCGCGCCTTCGAGGACTATTTGATCGATGCGGGGCTTGAGGAAGCGACCTTGGCTCTCGGCAGCGGCGAAGTCCGCGCTGGTCGCGACCTGCGCGACATCGTCGAGCAGGCGCGCGCGGTATCCAAGGTGATCGAAGACGTGCATTCACGCTATGCGCGCTTTGTCGTCGAGCAGGCGGCCATTACCGGCGCTTTCGAGCAAAAACTGTTGCTATCGAGCGAGCAGGCCAACGCCAAGGCCGCCAGCGTTGCGGCCCGCCTCGACTTGCAGGCCGACGAGACCGAGCGCGGCTGGAGCGGTCGGCTTGGCAACGAAGGCTATGTGTTCCGACGCGAGGTGCGGGGCGTGACGGAGGTGCACATGCTCGACCGCGCCCTCCTCGGCTCGCTCGAGGCGCGACGGCTGAACGAGCGCCAACCGCATCTAGAGGAAATCTACGCCGCAGCGGCCAGGCTCAGACGCAAAGACGCCGAGACGCCCGTGTTCGGGCCGCGCGGCCTTCTCGATGCCGTCTATGACGCGGGCCGCAAGGGCATCAGCATGCAACGCTACAAGGGCCTGGGCGAAATGAACCCCGAGCAGCTCTGGGAGACGACGCTCGACAAGGAGACACGCACGTTGCTGCAGGTGAAGATCGGCGATCTCGGCGAGGCCGACGAGATCTTTTCTCGGCTGATGGGTGACATCGTCGAGCCGCGCCGTGAGTTCATCCAAAGCAACGCGCTCGCGGTCGCCAACCTTGACGTCTGAAAGATCAGGTGGGCGCTCGGAATGGCACCGGGAAGCCGGCCACCGCGCGGCCGGTGGTTGCCCGCAAATTTGGACGCTTTGCCGCCATGCGGGCAGGGGGGCCGGCGGCGAGGCGGATCGTCGCGCGCGAGCGGCTGACAGGGTGGGCTGCGCCACCGTATAAGGGACCAAGCAAGCAGCGCGGATCCCGATGACGGGGAAGGCCCGCCCCGGCGGGCACGCGATCACAAAGAGGGACCCCCCCATGGATTTTGGCGTGGCCACATCGACGCGCGGAGACTGCAGCACGCGCCAGGGATATCTCGCGGTCGCCGAGAGCGCCGAGCGCCTCGGCTTCGGTTTCATTGGTGTCAATGATCACGTGGTTGTGCCGCGCGCCATTGCCTCCAAGTATCCGTACAGCGGCGACCACAAGTGGGCCGCCGCCAGCGTTGGGGAATGCCTCGATCTCATCCCAACGCTGGCGTTCCTGGCCGCGCGCACGGAGCGCCTGCAGCTCTTGAGCTCGGTGCTGGTGGTGCCGCAGCGTCAGCCCGTG
>DASTMQ010000475.1:0-4218 GCA_035714005.1 Hyphomicrobiaceae bacterium | reverse complement strand
AGGCCGATCGGTGCCACCGCCGGTGCCCTGGCGCAGATTCAGGACAATCTGCTGCGGCATGCCGCGCACTTGGCGCGCGCGCGCGAACGCACGGGACGGACGATCACGCTCGCCCTCGAACCGGAGCCCATGTGCTATCTGGAAACGAGCGACGAGTTGGTGCCGTTTCTCGAACAACAGATTTTCGCCCGGGAGGCGGTGGCGCGCTTTTGCGGGCTCACGGGCTATTCGACCACCGCTGCCGAGGCCGCGCTGCGGCGACACGTGGGCATCTGCTACGATGTCTGTCACGCCGCCATCGAATTCGAGGACCCGGCCGGCAGCATCGCCCGCCTCAGAGGCGCCGGCATCGGCATCTTCAAGCTGCAGCTCTCGGCCGCCCTGAGGGTGCCAAGCGTTGATCATGGAACTTTGGCGCAGCTGCAGCGCTTCGACGAGGGCGTCTATTTGCACCAAGTGGTCGAGCGACGCGCCAATGGCGAGCTGGTGCGCTACCTCGATCTCGCCCCCGCTTTCGCGGCCATCGAGCGCGCCTACGGCAGCGAATGGCGCGTGCATTGCCATGTGCCGGTCTTCATGGACAAGCTAACCCATCTCGACACGACGCAGGATTTCCTGAGCGAAATTTTGAACCTGCACAAGCGCTCGGCCATCAGCCCGCACCTTGAAGTCGAGACCTATACCTTCGAGATCCTGCCAGAGGAGCTGCGTCGCGTGGATGTGGCGAGCGCCGTGGCGCGCGAGCTTGACTGGGTCAAGGCGCGGCTCGACGCATGACGGCCGTGATCGCCCTCAAACTCGGCCGCGTCTCCAATCTGCCGACGGTTTGGAGCAATGTCCTGGCTGGCACCGTGTTGGCCGGCGGGCAGCCCTGGCGCCCGGCAACGCTGCTGGTGGCCCTGGCGGTGTCCCTGCTTTATGTCGGCGGCATGTACCTGAATGACGCCTTCGATCGCGACATCGATGCGCACGAACGGCCAAGCCGGCCCATTCCCGCGGGGCTGGTTGCGGCAAATACCGTGTTCGCGGCGGGCTTCGGCATGCTGCTTGCGGGCATTACGGTCGTCATGCTGGCGGCGGTCATCACCGGTCCAGAGGCGGCCTGGCGCCCGGTGCTTGCCAGCGTTGCCTTGGCCGGGGCCATCCTGTTTTACGATTGGAACCACAAGGACAACGCGCTCTCCCCCTTCTTTATGGGACTGTGCCGCGTACTGGCCTATCTGACCGCGGGCTACGCGGCGGCGGCTGAGCCCGGGGTTGGCTTGTTTGCGGCGGCCCTGATCAGCCTTTGCTACCTGATCGGCCTCACCTACATCGCCAAGCAGGAGGCGCACGACCGGATCGGCAATCTGTGGCCCTTGCTCTTTCTCGCCGCCCCGATCGTCTACGCGGTGACGCAGATCACCCATGCACCCGTTGCGGTGAGCGTGGTTGCCGCCGCCTTGGTCGCCTGGATCGGGCAAGCGCTATCCTACTTGCGACGCCGCGGGCCGGGTGACGTGCCGCGCGCGGTGGTCAGTTTGATTGCTGGGATCTCTTTGGTTGACGCCTTGTTTCTGGCCTCCGCGGGGGCTTTGCCGGCCAGCGCGGCCGCCGTCGGCTGCTTCATCGCCACGCTTCTGACACAGCGCTGGGTCAGTGGTACGTGAGCACCCCATTGTTGGGTGCAGTGCGAGAAGAACCGTTCCCTAGGGGGTAGCCACTATCGACACGAAGACAACGGACGACTAGGCTATCGCATGGTACGGGGACGGTGTTAATCGCCATCCAAACTTGGACCATCGTTGCAAGCATTGGGAGGAATAAGCATGCGCTTCATGGTGAAGTATGCCTGCATGGCTGCCGCCGCGGTGGCGGCCGCAGCGGCGCCCGCGAGCGCCGACGTTAAGGTGAAACTGCAGGAAGTCGCCGGCGGCCTCACGCATCCATTGGCGATGGTGTCGATTCCAGACGGCACCGGGCGGCTGGCGGTGATCGAGCAGCATGGCGTGGTCCGCATCATCGACAACAAGGGACGTCTGTTGCCCGAGCCGTTCCTCGACCTGCAGGCCAGAATCATAACGCTGCATCACTTCTTCGATGAGCGCGGTCTGCTCGGCATTGCCTTCCATCCGAGCTATCGCGAGAACGGCAAGTTTTATGTTGCCTATTCGGTACCGCAGCGCGGGCCCGAGCTCGATCGCAGGCTATGGTGGTCACACACCAACGTCGTCGGCGAGTTCCAGGTCTCGAAGGCGGATCCGAACAAGGCCGATCCAACCAACGAGCGCATCGTGTCGCAAATCGACTGGCCGCAATTCAACCATAACGGTCACTGGATCGGCTTCGGTCCCGACAACATGCTCTACGTTTCGACCGGTGACGGCGGCTATGCCAACGACTGGGGCATCGGCCACAACGTCATGACCGGCAACGGTCAGGATTTGACCAGCATCCACGGCAAGATCCTGCGCATCGACGTCAACAAGCCGGACGGTATCGCCGCCGACAATCCCTTCGCCGGTCGCAGCGATGCCAAGCCGCAAATCTGGGCCTACGGGCTGCGCAATCCCTGGCGCTGCTCGTTCGACATGGGCGGCGACAAGTCCCTGATGTGCGGTGACGTGCAGCAGAATTCATGGGAAGAGGTCGACGTCATCGCCAAGGGCAACAACATGGGTTGGCGCCGCATGGAAGGCGACAAGTGCTTCGACTTCCAGAAGCCCGACGCCCACCCGGCCTCCTGTGACAAGGCTGGTCTGACCGAACCGGTTCTGGTCTATGCCAATTGCACGGCCGTGAAGCAGAACTGCATGGGGATTTCGGTCACCGGCGGCTACGTCTACCGCGGCGCGCACCAGCCCTGGCAAGGCAAGTATATCTTCGGCGACTGGTCCAAGGGTTTCGACGCCATGGACGGCCAGCTCTTCATTGCCACCAAGGGTGCCGACGGCAAGTTCACCCTGGAAAAGGCCGTGGTCGATGGCATGGACAAGCTGCCCTACATGCTGGCCTTCGCGCAGGACGACAAGGGCGAGGTCTATGCCCTGACCAGCATCTCGACGGGCCCCGTCGGCGGTCACGACAAGATCTACAAGATCGTGCCGGCAAATTGACACGACCGATAAGTTCAACATAATCAAAGGAGGCGGATGCCAAATCCGCCTCCTTTTGTTCGCCTATCGACCGATGTTCCCAGCATTGAAATTTTCAAGGAGGGCGCCCTGATCCGCTCGATCGCATTCACCCTTGCCGTGCTGGCGGCCTTGGGAGCGGGATTGGCCGAGCGCGCCGTGGGACAGGCGCCGACGCCGGCCGCCGCCGAGCCGGAGCCGCCGCGCGATCCACCGCCGGCAATCCCGCCGTCCCTGCTGAAGGATACGGCGGTGATCTCGCAGGGGGAAAAGATCTGGCATGACCAGTGCACGCACTGCCATGGCGCCAGAGCCTACCCCGGCAAAGCGCCAAAGCTGCAGCCGCGCACCTATAAGCCCGAATTTGTCTGGGATCGGGTGCACAACGGCTTTCGCGGCATGCCGGCGTGGAAGGAGGTCTATAAGGACGATGAGGTCCTGGCGCTGGTGGCCTACGTCCTGAGCGATGACTTTTTCCCCTGAAGTTCGTCAGGGGAGACCCGCGCCATCAGCTTGGCGTGAGGCCGCGAGCTTCGCTTCTCATCGCCGCAGCCCTTCCCATAGGGCCGCCGTCATGGCATGACAGGGGCGAACCGTCGTTGCGCCCCGACCGGCCTGGTGCCGGGAATGAGCTGGGTGTGGCGGGACTAGGTTTTGCCTGAGACAAGGTTCGGAGCGTAGCGCAGCCTGGTTAGCGCACCAGTCTGGGGGACTGGGGGTCGGGAGTTCAAATCTCCCCGCTCCGACCAATAAAATCAGCCATTTATCGCAGAAAGGGTGCCCAATAGCGGCTCGCCGGGCACCCCATGGGCACCCCCAGCAGATCAGCCCCCGCGCAGCGCTGGGGCTGCCCAGGGGCGGCAGGCTCGATTCCTCGGTGCGGGTGGTGCGCGCCCCGGCTGCCGGACGCTACCCGGGCTGCTCTCGCACGGCGTTTCCTGGTGCGCTCTTTGTGTAAACCGTTTACCTACCGCGCTTGGCTTTCTCATAGCACCTGTGCCGCTTTGACAAAGGCAGCGCTGCTGCCGCCGCGGTCGGGGTGAGCTGCCGCCATCTCAGCCTTAAGGGCCAATTTCAGCGTCAACCGCTGCCGGACCTCGGGGCG
>DASTMQ010000474.1:0-8021 GCA_035714005.1 Hyphomicrobiaceae bacterium | reverse complement strand
TGATCTCGACATTGATCCCCCCGAGATACTTTTCGGCAGACTCGAGGCGCACACAGGCATCCCCGCCGATCACGTGAGACGCATGACAGCGAGCTCGCTGTTCGCCGGATTTACGAAGCTGACTTCAGGTCGGAAACTTTTCCGTCGATACGCCGCGCGATATTCTCTGCTCCTCCCGCGATCACACCAAACATCTTTTGAGGACGTCGATGATGCGTGGCAACCCTGGATCTCGAACGATCGGTTCAATGAACCCTGGGTGTGTGAGAGCTGCCTCGCTGCGGGGGCTAAGCCTCACCTCAAGCTTCAATGGATACTCCCCGTCGCGCTAAGTTGCCCTGAGCACCGCCTATTCCTGAAACCTATCGGATTCGTCGGCAGCCTTGATCTGCGGCCTCTTCGTCTGCAGCGGCGAACTCCGCCTGCCCACATCGTGCAAGCCGACACCGCGACTGAGCAGGCGCTTCTGGGCAAAGATATTAGATTGGGCACCGTTTGTATCCCCGCAGAGATGTGGTTCCCGCTGCTACGATCGCTAGTCGCCGAACTCAACAGCAGTGCGGCACGCGCCGGCAACAATCACCGCGTCCTTCTCGACGTGTGGGGCCGATGCAACATAAGGCCGCGTGCCGGAATAGCACCGGGTTGGACGTTTGAAGAACTCTCGCCGGAACACCAGGCATGCTTCCTTGAGGCGGCTGCGCTCGCGATGAGCCTCATCATCGACGGGAAGCTGCACAGCAAAGGACGTGATTGCAATCTGTTGAGATACACGCGGCGCCACAACCTTGTAGCCATAGCGCATTGACGGATTTAGCCAACGCGGCGTGCTTCTGAAATCCTCCTCTGCAATGCTGAAATCCTCATCTGAAAACGACAGTTCCCGCAGGCAGGGGCGGGACAATCCTCTATTCGCATAAGATATATTATGGAAAATCACTACAGATAAGTACGTAGTTACAGGGCCTTGGCTCGCCGCTAGCGATCGGCTTTTTCGTAGTTCATCTGCACCAGGCGATCGAGCAGCCGCACGCCCCAGCCCGAGGCCCAGCTTTGGTTGATGTCGTTGCGGGGCGAATCGAAGGCCGTGCCCGCCACGTCGAGGTGCACCCAGGGCGTGTCCTTGACGAAGCGCTGGATGAACTGGGCGCCGGTGATGGCGCCGCCGAAGCGGCCGCCGATGTTTTTCATGTCGGCGTTCTTGCTGTCGATCAGCTTGTCGTAGGCCTTGGCGAGCGGCATGCGCCAGACCTTCTCGCCGCTGATCTCGCCGGCGGCGGCGAGTTCGCTGGCCAACCGATCGTCGTTGGAGAACATGCCCGCGTATTCCTTGCCGAGCGCCACCATGATGGCGCCGGTCAGGGTCGCCAGGTCGATCACGAAGCGCGGCTTGAAACGCTCCTGGGCGTACCAGATCACGTCGGCGAGCACCAAGCGGCCTTCCGCATCGGTATTCAAGACCTCGATGGTCTTGCCGGACATGCTGGTGATGATGTCGCCGGGCCGCTGCGCGTGACCCGAGGGCATGTTCTCGGTGAGACCGACGAGGCCCACGGCATTGACGGTGGCGTTGCGCTTGGCCAGCGTCAGCATGAGGCCGGCGACGCATGCCGCCCCGGCCATGTCGCCCTTCATGTCCTCCATGCCGCCGGCGGGTTTCATGGAAATGCCGCCGGTATCGAAACACACGCCCTTGCCGACGAAGCAGAGCGGCTTGGCGCGCTTCGACTTGGCCCCATGCCATGTGAAAACGACGACGCGGGAGGGACGTTGGCTGCCCTGGCCGACGGCGAGCAGCGCCCCCATGTTGAGGGCCTTCAGCTGGTCCTCCTCGAGCACCTCGATCGCAAGGCCACTGCCTTCCAGCTCGCGCATGCGGTCGGCGAACTCGACGGGCCCAAGCCGATTGGCCGGCTCGTTGACGAGATCGCGGGCCAGGAAAACACCGTCGGCAAGGGCCTTGCGGGGAACGAAGGCCTTGCTTGCCGCCTCGGGGCGCTCGCACAGGATCTGGAGCTTGCTCAGGCCATCGCTGGCCTCGGCCTCCGCCCCCTCCTCCGGCTTGGCGCGTGTGAGGTATTTCTTGAAGGCGTAGCTGCGCAACAGCGCGCCGAGCCCCAGATCGGCGGCAAAGCTCTCAACGCCGGCCTCCCCGGGATCGGCCGGGTCGCAGATCAGGGTGGCGCTTTCGCCCTTGCGCGCGTTGGCCTGCGCGAAGGCATAGCCCCCAAGCAGCAGCCGATCGAGTTCCGTGCCGGGACGCCCCGACCCCACCATGACCAGGCGCTGCGCCTCGATGCCGGCGGGGGCGAGCAACTCGATTGCGGTCTTGCTTTTGCCGCTGAAGCCGGCGGCGGCGGCGGCGCGCTGCAGCGCGCCCTTGGCCCGCTCATTGAGGGCGCGGGCGGTGGCGCCAAGGGCTAGCTCCTCGCCCGCCAACAGCACGAGCGTGCCGCGGGGTGCCTGCGACAAGGGCGCGAATTGAACTTCAAGGGGTTCAGCCATCAGCAATCCTTGTGAGTGAGGTCGCAAGCCGCGCGCGCTCACCGCAGTGCGCGTGCGCTTCGATGGGGGATGAGTGCGGGCGCGTGCCCGACGCTCGCCGGCCACAATAGACGCTCGGCCTTGAAGCGCAAGCACCGCGCTCGCGCGCGGCGGACCTCGGATCGCGGTGGGATCGGGGGGCAAGGCCTGGCATGAGGGCCCGGAATTAAAGCCCGGAATTAAGGCCCGGAATTAAGGCTCGGAATTAAGGCTCGGGATTAAGGCCTCGGGATTGCAGGATCGAGCAGAGCCTAAAGGCAAGGCTCACTCGGGCCTCGGTGGCCTCGGTGCCCGGCAACGCCGCCCCCGCGCCGGCGCGCGCCAAGGGGCGAGCCTTGCGACCGGCTCTCGCCGGCACACATTGCCGCCGGGCCGGGCCGGGCATTGGTCGCCTCAGCCCACCGGCGTGCGGAACACTTGAATGTCGAGGTCGCGGATCTTTTTGCGCAAGGTATTGCGATTGAGGCCCAAGAGGGCGGCGGCGCGGATCTGGTTGCCGCGCGTGGCCGCCAATGCGGCCATCAACAGCGGACGCTCGAGGTGCTGGAGCATGCGATCATAGAGGCCGGGCGGCGGCAGTTCGCGCCCATAGCTGGCGAAATGGGCGGCCAGGTAGCGCTCAATGGTTTCGGAGAGCTCCTTGGGGGCCGCGCCGGCGTCGGCACTGGGTGGCGGGGCCGCGTCCGCGAGCTCCGCCTCGATGATCTCCAACGTCAAGGTGTCTTCCGGATGCAGCGCGCTCAGCCGACGCACCATGTTCTCAAGCTCGCGCACGTTGCCCGGCCAATGGTAGTGTTTGAGCCGCTCGATCGCCGCCGTCTCGATGGCCTTGTGGCCCATGCCCTGCTTGGCCGTCTGGCGCAAGAAGTGGCGCACGAGGTCGCCGATATCCTCCAAGCGTTCGCGCAGGGGCGGCAAGCGCAAGGGCACGACGTTGAGCCGATAGTAAAGGTCCTCGCGGAAGAGCCCCTGCTGGATTTGCGACTTGAGCTCGCGATGGGTGGCGGCGATGATGCGCACGTCGGTCTTGATGGGGGTTCGTCCCCCCACCGTCGTGTATTCGCCTTCCTGCAACACGCGCAGCAGCCGGGTCTGCGCCTCCATCGGCATGTCGCCGATCTCGTCCAGAAACAAGGTGCCCCCGTCCGCCTGCTGAAAGCGGCCTTCGGTGCGCGTCTGGGCCCCGGTAAAGGCACCTTTTTCGTGGCCAAACAGTTCGCTTTCGATGAGCTCGCGTGGGATTGCCGCCATGTTGATGGCGACGAACGGCCCGTTGCGTCGCTTGGTGTAATCGTGCAGCACGCGGGCCACCAATTCCTTGCCGGTGCCGGACTCGCCCGTGATCATCACGGTGAGGTCGGTGCGCGTCAGCCGCGCCAGCACGCGATAGATCTCCTGCATTGCCGCCGAGCGACCGATCAGCGGCAGCTCCTCGCTTTCCGCTTCCGGGATCGGCCGTTCCTTGCGCCGTCCCGGCTCGGCCAGTGCCCGGCCGACGACGCTGACGATCTGGCTCAGATCGAACGGCTTGGGCAGGTACTCGAAGGCACCCTTTTCCGCCGCCGAGAGGGCGGTCATCAGGGTGTTTTGCGCGCTCATGACGATGATCGGCAAATCCGGGCGCAGCTTTTTGATGCGGGGAATGAGGTCAAAGGCATTCTCGTCGGGCATCACCACGTCGGTGATGACGACGTCGCCCTCGCCCTGGGAAACCCAACGCCAGAGCGTGGCGGCATTGCCCGTCGCGCGCGGCAGGTAGCCCGCCCGGGCGAAGGCCTGATTGAGCACGGTGCGGATCGCGCTGTCATCGTCGGCAATCAGAACAGTTCCACCAGCCATTGACCACTTCCTAGTCTGTTGTCTGCGTTGTTAGTCCTGCAGCGGCAGCAGCACGCGAAAGACCGTGCGTCTCGGCACGGATTCGCATTCGATGACACCGCCGTGGTCGCCGATGATCTTGGCCACCAGCGCCAAACCAAGCCCGGTTCCCTTGCGTTTGGTGGTGACAAAGGGATCAAACAGATGCGCCTTAAGCGATTCGGCCACGCCAGGCCCGGTGTCTTCCACCTCGATCATCAAGGGCAAGGCGATGCGCGCGGCGGTGCCGGGCACCGACAGCCGCATGCCCGGGCGAAAGGCGGTCCGCAAGACGATGCGACCCGGCTCGCGCAACTCTGCGATCGCCTCGGCGGCGTTCTTCACCAGATTGAGAAAGGCCTGGATGAGCTTGTCGCGATTGCCCGGTACGGGCGGCAGGGAGGGATCATAGTCGACGTTGATGACGATGCCGTCCGCGAAACCGGTCTCGGCCAGGCGTTTGACGTGGTCGAGCACGGAGTGAATATTGACGGGTTCGGTGACCAGCGTGCGCTCGTCGCCGAACACCTCCATGCGGTCGACCAAAGTGCGGATGCGATCGGTTTCCGTGCAGATCAGCTGGGTCAGGGCTCGATCCTCGTCCTTCAGCCCCGGCTCGAGCAGCTGGGCGGCGCCACGGATGCCCGACAGGGGATTTTTGATCTCGTGCGCCAGCACGGCCGCCATGCCCGAGACGGAGCGCGCCGCGGCCCGGTGCGTCAGCTGACGCTCGATCATCTGCGCCACCGAACGCTGCTGCAGCATCAACACGATCAGGCTCGGCTGCTCGGGAAAGCTGCCGGCGAACACGTCCACGAGGCGGTGCACCCCGCTGCGCGGCAGGTCGACTTCGACGCCGTATTCGTTGACCGCGGCGCCCGTGCGCCGGACCTGACCGACCAGGGCGGCCAACGGACTGGAAAAGGCGATGATATCGGGCAGCGTCTGACGCTTGAGCATGCCCTGGCTCAGCGAAAAGAAGGATTCCGCGGCAGGGTTGGCATAAAGCACGCGATCGTCGTCGCCCAGCACCAGGATCGGATGCGGCAGCGCGGCGAGCAGCAGATCGTGCTCGATGTGGCGGCGCGGCGCGGCGCCGGCGCGCTCGCGTACGAGCTCGGGTTTCATGCGGCCATCTCCTGGGCAGAGCGATAGAAGGCGGCGAGACCGCCCAGCACGCTGGCGACATCGTCCGAGGTGCAAAGCCGCCGCCGCCAGGTGCCGACGACCTCGGGCGAGCGCCCGCTGGCGGCCAGATACCAACCGATGTGCTTGCGCGCATTGCGCAGCCCGACGCCGGCGCCGTAGGCCGCAAGCATCGCCTCGACGTGGCGCAGCGCAACCTCGCTTTGGATGTGCAGCGGCGGGGCGCCCGGGTCCTCGCCGGTTGCGAGCGCGCGGGCGATGCGGGCCGGCAGCCAGGGCTGACCGCAGGCGCCGCGGCCGATCATCACCGCATCGGCACCCGATTGCGCCAACGCCTCCTTGGCGCTGAGGGGATCGACGATATCGCCATTGATGACGACGGGAATTTTGACCGCCGCTTTGACGGGCGCCACCAGCGACCAATTGGCCTGGCCCTTGAAGAACTGACAGCGCGTGCGCGCATGCACGCTGACAAGCGCCACGCCGAGGGCCTCCGCCCGCTTGGCCAGCGTGGCCGCCGATAGCGCGTGCTGATCCCAACCCAGCCGCATCTTGACGGTCACGGGCAGGCTGACCGCGCCGAGGACCGCCGCGATCAGCCGCTCGGCGTGATCGAGGTCGCGCATCAAGGCCGACCCGGCCTGCTTGCCGGTCACCTGGCGCGCCGGGCAGCCCATGTTGATGTCGATGATATCGGCCCCAAGGTCGGCGGCGACCCGCGCGCCTTCGGCCATCCAGTGGGCCTCACAGCCGGCGAGTTGTATCACCTGCGGCCCCGATTGGGCGGCGGACGTGCGCCCGCGGGCGCCGTGCCGGTCGCGGCTCAGGTGCTCGCTCGCCACCATTTCGGACACCACCAAACCGGCCTTGAGCGCCAGGGCGAGGCTGCGGAACGGCTGGTCGGTGATCCCCGACATGGGCGCCAGCATGACGCCGCCCGGCACCTGGTGCGGACCGATGCGAAGCGCTCTTTCGGCGCTGGCCGCCGACGTTTCTAGATTGCCCATTTATTAGGCAGAAGATATTGTTGCCATTCTCTTGTGCAGACTAGCCTGCCGATGCGGGCTTCGCAAGCGCGAAACGTCGGCGTGGCAGGTGCGGCCGGAGGTGTCGGCCCCCCCCCGTTGTGGCGCCGGGCCGGCGGAGCTATGGATGGAACGCCGGCCGTTGTCGAGAGCACCCGTGAAAACAGCCGCCTTGATCTTGGCCGCAGGCAGCGGGGCGCGGGCGCCCGGCCCGGTGCCAAAGCAGTATCGCCCGCTCGGCGCTGGCTCGGCCGTGGCGCGCTCGGTCGAGGCCATGCTGGCAGAGCCGGGCATCGACCTGATCCAGGTCGTGATTGGCGCCGGCGATGGCGCCCTTTACGAGGCCGCGCGGCCTTCGGCTTCGGCGCGGCTGTTGCCGCCCGTGACAGGCGGGCCGACGCGGCAGCAATCGGCCCTGCAAGGCCTGCTGGCACTCAGCGCGCATGCCCCCGATCGCGTCCTGATCCACGACAGCGCCCGGCCCTTCGTCACGGCCGATGTCATCGCGCGCGTGCTGGCCGCGCTGGCCGAGGCGCCCGCTGCCATTGCCGCCCTGCCGGTGACCGATTCGCTCAAGCGCGCCGACGCCGCGGGCCGGATCGCCCACGCCATCGATCGCGAGGGTTTGTGGCGGGCGCAAACCCCGCAAGGCTTTGCCTTTTCGCCGATCCTGGCGGCCCATCGCGCCGCCGCCGCGGCGGGGCTCACAAGCCTGAGCGACGATGCGGCGGTCGCCGAATGGGCGGGACTGCCCGTGGCGCTGGTGCTGGGGAGCGAGCACAATCGCAAGCTCACAACCGCCGAGGACCTGGCCATGGCCACCCAATCGCTCCTTGATGTGCGCACCGGCCTCGGCTTCGACGTGCATCGCCTGGTGGCGGGCGATCATGTCTGGCTGTGTGGCATTCGCATCCCACACACGGGCGCGCTTGAAGGCCACTCCGACGCCGACGTGGCCTTGCACGCGCTGACCGATGCGCTCCTCGGCGCCGTGGGTGAAGCCGACATCGGCGCCCTCTTTCCCGACACCGATGCGCGCTGGGCCGGCGCCTCTTCCCACCTGTTTTTGCGCGAGGCGGCAGCGCGCGTCCGCCACAGGGGCGGCCAGGTGACGAACGTCGATGTCACCATCGTCTGTGAGGCTCCCCGCATCGGCCCGCACCGGGAGGCGATGCGCGCGCGCATCGCGGCGCTGTTGGATATCGAGCCCGAGCGTGTCGGCATCAAAGCCACCACCACGGAAACCCTCGGCTTTACCGGCCGCCGCGAAGGCATTGCCGCCCTGGCGACGGCAACCGTGGTGCGCCTGCCGCGGCCTCAATCCTGAGTTGCCGCTGCTCGTTGCCTTGCGCGGCCGAATCGCGGCATGCACAGATCCGAGCCTAAAGATCAGCGCCAGGGGGCGCCCGATGAATATCATGACACCCGGCGTCGGTGTTGCGACCGCGG
>DASTMQ010000473.1:0-1563 GCA_035714005.1 Hyphomicrobiaceae bacterium | reverse complement strand
GCCGCTGATCCAGCCGATCTCCAGGTCTTTTTCCTCGAGCAGGCGGTCAAGCACGCCCCAGGTGAAGGCGCCGTGCGCCCCGCCGCCTTCCAAGGCCAGATTGACGCGCCGCGGCCGCCGCCAAAATCGCAGCAATGATCGCCCCCTGCCAATGGCACTCCGCGCTCAAAAGCGAGCGAAGCGGGGCGGCATCATGGCAGCACGTCGAGGGCCAGCACAGCCGGTATGCCATCAATTGTGCGATACTCGGCGCGGATGCCGTAGGCGGTGGCCAGGTGGGGGCGCGTGAGGACTGTCGCCGGCGGCCCCGCGGCCAGGGCGCGGCCGCCGTTGAGCAGCACGATTTTGTGACAAAAGCGCGCGGCCAGCGACAAATCGTGCAGGGCCAGAAGAACGGTGCGGCCGCTGGCCGCAAAGGCGGCAAAGTGATGGAACAGTGCGAGCTGGTGCGCCGGATCGAGGCCGGCGGCGGGCTCGTCGGCAACGAGGACGTGTGGTTCCTGCGCCAGGGCCCGCGCTAAGAGTACGCGGGCCTGCTCGCCACCCGACATGGCCAAGACCGGGCGGCCCGCCAACGGCGCAATGTCCATGGCGGCGATCGCGCGCTCGATGGCCGCGTGGTCGGTGGTGGTTTCGCGTTGCCCCGTGGCCTGGTGCGGTAAGCGGCCGAGGGCCACAACGTTGCGCGCCGAGAGCGCCCAGTGCACGGTGCGCTGCTGCGGCAGGTAAGCCAGGCTGCGGGCAAGATCGTTGCGCCCCCAGGTGCCGAGCGGGCGGCCATCGAGCCGCACCTCACCGGCGGCGGCCGGAATGAGGCCGGCCAAGACCCTGAGCAGCGTGGTCTTGCCCGCGCCGTTGGCCCCGAGCACGGCGGTGAGCTCGCCCGACGCCGCCGAGAGGTCGACACCGTTGAGGACCTGGCGTCGCTGCAACTGGACCTTGAGGTTGTTGGCCTCGAGCTTCATGGCGCCAGCTCGCTGCGGGTCTTGAGGACCAGCCAGATGAAAAACGGGGCACCAAAGAGCGCGGTCAGCACGCCGATGCGCACGTCCGCCCACGGCTGAATGAGACGCAGGGCGATGTCGGCGCTGAGCACCAGGATCGCACCGCCGAACAGGCTTGCCGGCAGCAAGAGACCGGGACGATGGCCGATCAGGGGACGCAGCGCATGCGGTACAAGCAAACCAACAAAGCCGATGATACCGGTGACAGCAGTGGCGGCGCCGACGCTGAGCGCGGTGCCCGCCACGATCGCGAGCCGCGTGCGACGGGCATCGATTCCGAGGCTGACCGCAGCGTCCTCGCCCAATGTCAGGGCATCGAGTGCCCGGCCAACGAGGAGCAAGAGGCCCATGCCGACGAGCATCAAGGGCCCGCTCAGCCACACCTGTGTGAGGCTCCGGTCGGCGAGCGAGCCCATCATCCAGTACACCATCTCGATGGAGGCGAAGGGGTTCTGCGACAGGTTGAGGGCAAGCGAGATCAGCGCCGTCGCAGTGGCGGAAACGGCGAGGCCGGCTAGAATGAGGGTGATGGGCCCGCCGCGGATGCCGGCGAGTGCTA
>DASTMQ010000472.1:0-1845 GCA_035714005.1 Hyphomicrobiaceae bacterium | reverse complement strand
GCTGGTCCGGCCCGAACCCAAGCCCTGCCAGACGCCGGCAAAACCCTAGCAAAGATCCCGGCAGGCGTCGCCGGCATCGTCGGCCCGTATCGCGCGGCTTTTTTGCCGGGCTGGCGGCCAAGTCTTGGGCCGGGGGCCCAGGCAAGGGGCGCAGGCGACGCGAGCGGTCGCCATGCGGGCAAGTCCCCGGCGCGAGCGGTGTCGCGGCCCGTCGCCGGCGGGGCGGGCTCGGCGGTTGTCTTTTGTGCCGCCCCCGAGGCAACTATGCTTTTCCTTCGCGACCCAACGGGGGGAAACCACATGCACGTCGTTATTGTCGGCGCTGGGATCGGCGGGCTTGCACTGGCGCTCATGCTCAAGGCGCGCGGCATCGAATGCCAGATCTACGAGGCTGCACCGAAAATTCGGGAGCTTGGGGTCGGCATCAACGTGCTACCGCACGCGATTGCCGAACTGGCCGAGCTTGGATTGCTGCCTCGGCTCGACGAGGTGGCGGTCCGCACGCGCGAGCTGATCTATGCCAACCGCTTCGGCCAGGAAATATGGCGCGAGCCGCGCGGCCTAGACGCTGGCTATCGGGTGCCGCAGTTTTCGATCCATCGCGGTCACCTGCAGGGAGTTTTGCGCGATGCGGTACGGCAGCGCCTCGGTCGGGCCGCGGTGCGTTGCGGCCACAGCTTTCACTCCTTCAGGCAAGAGGAGGGTGCCGTTAAGGTCCGCTTCACGGGCGCTAAGGGGTCACGCCTCACCATCGCCGGTGATGTTTTGGTTGCTTGCGACGGCATTCATTCGGCCGTGCGGCGGCAGCTCTATCCGCACGACAGCGGCCTCAAGTGGAACGGCGTCTTGATGTGGCGCGGGGCTACGCTCGCCAAGGGCTTTCTCGACGGCCAAACCATGATTGTCGGGGGCGGCTTCAACAACAAGCTGGTGCTCTATCCGATCGCGCGCGGCAAGGGAGGAAAGCAGCTCATAAACTGGGTCGTGACCTATCGCATGGGTGATGGATCAAACCCGCCGCCGCGCCGAGAAGATTGGAACCGGCGGGGCGTGCTCGAGGACGTGTTGGCGCACGTTGCGCGCTTCCGGACGCCGCACGTCGACCTGGTGAAGCTCGTGCGCGGTGCGCCTGCATTTTACGAATACCCGATGGCCGACAAGGATCCGTTGCCGCGCTGGACGCACGGGCGCGTGACCCTGTTGGGGGACGCTGCGCATCCCATGTACCCGGTTGGATCCAATGGTGCGAGCCAGGCGATCCTGGACGCGCGTTGCCTGGCCGATCAGCTGGCTTCGGCCGAGCACGGCCGCGCAGCGCTGGCCGTCTACGAGGCGCAGCGGCTGCCGGCAACGGCCGAAATCGTGCGCAACAATCGCCGCGGTGGACCGGAGGGGGTGATCGACGAGGTGGAGCGCCGGGCGCCCGATGGCTTCACCGACATCGACGACGTTCTGAGCCACGCCAAACGCGAGGCCATCGTCAAGGGCTACGCGCAGCTTGCCGGCTTTGCCAAAGAGCAGGTGAACAGGACGCCGCGCACGGCGAGCAGCAAGGCGCCAAAAGCAGCGAGCCGCGCGCGCGCATCGCGCGGGGCGCGCTAATCCGGCGCCGATTGGCACACGGCGCGCGCGACGATGCTGCGACCGATGAAAAGGTCCGGCGGCCACCGCCCGGGTGGCGCCAGCCGCCAAGGCGAAATATCCGCGTCGCTCAAGCCCGCCCTGCGTCTGGGGGCGGCAGGAAATTGACGTCGTGCAGGGCGGCGAGCCGCGTCACCTCGGCCGGATCGGGTACCCCATCGATTTTCTTGAAGAGGTCAAACAGCTTGCCGGTCGGCGACACCC
>DASTMQ010000471.1:0-4567 GCA_035714005.1 Hyphomicrobiaceae bacterium | reverse complement strand
GGTCTTGACGGAGACGCCCGGCATTACCGCCCCGATACAGGCAAACATTTTGCCCCCGACCTTCCAGGCGTCGTGCCCGCCACCCCAAGGGTCGGACACCTCGGCGCCCGGAAGGCGCCGGCAGATGGCGTTGACGATCTTACGGCTCATTGCTTCCACCTCCAGGCTGCGTCGTCCCCGTATGCTCGTTGCTGGCCCGCCCAAGCCGTCGCCACGACGAAGCAGCATGGCGCACCCCCTGGCACACTTTTTTGACCGTCCACTTTGACCGCCGGCCAACAAACGTTGTCCAAACGTAAAAATTGCGGCCAAAGCCAAGGCACGGCACCGCTCCACTCAAAGCCTTGATTTTGCGCCCGCCAAGCCCGAGCAGGAAGGATATCGCAAGCTCGACCTGATACTCTTCACGCGCTGCAACCGCGACGAACCAGCCATCGAGGTCGACAACCGCAGCAGGCGTCGGGAGCCCGAGCCTAGCGGACGCGGATGTGTTGATGCGGCTGCGGCTGGCGCTGGCCGTGGCCGTGGCGGGCGCTTTCGATCTCGGCCGGAATAATGATAAGCCGTCCGTGGCGGACACCGCGCTCGGCGATGATGCGCTGGGCGAGGCGCTCGACCTCGGCCGTCTTGCCCTTGAGCACGGCGACTTCCATCGCCGTGTCGTGATCAAGTGCAATGCGCACGGTCGCCACGGAGAGATCGTGGTGTTCTTGGTAGGCGTGGGCCAATCGCTTTGGTAGTTCCCTGGTCTCCTGATCGTAGACGTAGACCACGCTCGCCATGCACTCGCTGGACTGGTGGGCGTGATGCTGGGTCTCCAGGATACCGGCCCGCACTAGGTCGCGCACCGTCTCCGATCGATTCTGATAGCCCCGCGACTGCGCCAGCTTGTCGATTTCGTCGGCAAGCTCGTCATCGATGGTGATGGTGATCCGTTGCATCAGAACCTCAATGCCGGGACTTCGCGCCGATATGCAGTTTAGCCGTTGGGCATCTTACTAAGGGGCGCAGCGGGCGCGCCCCAACGGATAATGTTTCGCGTATCCGAGGACGTGTCCATGCGTATTGCTGGCCAAATGCCTGGCCGCGACCTGCAGCGGTGCTCAGCCGCTATGGGGGATAAACGCCCCAGCAGCTGCCCGGCCCGACCGCCACCGCGCCGCGGCCAAGCCCCGCGACGGCTCGGCGTCATGAGCGGCGAAACGGCGCCACGGTCAGGGCCATGACCATCTGCATCAGCGCCCCGACGGCCAGCCCGACAACCGCCGCTGCCGACGCCGTCGCAAGCCAGGAAAAGAACGCGGCGCCCACCGGGGTAGACTGTCGGACACCCTCGGAAATGCTCTCGAGGAGGTGCTCCGGCCGGTCGATGCCAAATTCGGCAAGGCCGTGCAGAAGAATGCCGCCGCCAACCCACAGCATCGCCAACATGCCAACAAAACTCAAGAACGCGAGCAAAGCGGGCATGCTACGGACCACTGCCCGACCGATGGGGCCCGACCATCGCCCATTGCGCTTTGCCAAATGGATGCCGATGTCATCGGCCTTGACGATCAGCGCCACCGTCCCGTAGACGCCAGCCGTGACCATGACGGCGACGACGGCCAGCGCCAGCGCGCGCGTCACCAAGTCCGGCGTTTGGATGCTGGCGAGCGCGATCGCCATGATCTCGGCCGAGAGGACGAAATCGGTGCGAATGGCGCCGGTAACCTTGGCCTCCTCCAAGGCCGCCGCGTCGAGCGCCGGTTGCGTAGCCGGGGGTGCCGCCCCGTGGTCCGCTCCCCCCAGCATATGCACGACTTTTTCCGCCCCTTCCAAGCAAAGGTACAAGCCGCCGAGCATCAGCAGTGGCGTGATGGCCTGTGGCCACAGATAGCTCAGCAGCAGGGCCGCCGGTAACAGGATCAAGAGCTTGTTCTTGAGCGAACCGACCGCAATTCGACCCACGATCGGCAGCTCGCGGTGCGCGGCAAGCCCCGTGACGTAGCGCGGCGTAACGGCCGCATCATCGATGACGACGCCGGCCGTCTTGGCACTGGCGCGCGCGGCCTGGCCAGCGGCATCGTCGATGGTGACGGCGGCGAGCTTCATCAACGCCACCACGTCATCCAACAGCGCCAGAAGTCCTCCGCTCATGCAGGCATCCGCAGGTTTTGTGGCGCCGACATGGGCGCGGATTGAACTTTTCCCGGCAGCGATCCTCGTCCGGTAGGGGCTCGATCATGCATTTTGCACCGCCGTGCCCGGGGCGCCCAAACCACAGCAAGGAGGTGCTCGCGCAGCCAAGACCAACATCGACAGGTACCCTCGTCCAAACCCAAGCCATAGATGTGGTTAAGCCCGCAGCAAACAACCAGCGCGGCGTTTCGCCCGCGCGAAACGCAAACACCGCCACAACTTCGCTTTTGGCTGTGCCTGCGGGGTCTCTTGCCGATTGCGACGACGTCGGGCATAAGCGGCGCATCTCACCAACGCCAGTGCGCGATGGAGCCGGCATGAGCGAAATTGCCGTTTTCAGCGGAAGCGCTCATCCTGAGCTGGCGCGCGAAATCTGCGGTCACCTTAAAGTCTCGCTACTGCCTTGCAAGCTTGAGCGTTTTGCCAACGACTGCCTGGGCGTCCAACTGCAGGCGAACTGTCGCGAGCGCGACGTCTTTCTCATTCAGCCGCTGGTCGCACCCGTCCAGGAGCACGCCTTCGAGCTCTTCTTGATGTTGGACGCGGCGCGGGGAGCATCGGCACGCCGCATCACGGCCGTCATGCCCCACTATGCCTACGCGCGCTCCGACAAGAAGGATGCGCCGCGCATTTCCATCGGCGCGCGGCTGGTTGCCGACCTGCTCGTCACCGCCGGCGCCAATCGCGTGCTGACAATGACGCTGCACTCCCCGCAGGTGCACGGCTTCTTCAGCATACCGGTCGACCATCTCCATGCTTTGCGCGAGCTGGCCCAGCACTTCCGCCAATACGATTTGTCAAACGGCGTCGTCGTCTCGCCCGACCTTGGCAATGCCAAGCAGGCGGCGCGATTTGCGGAACTATTGGGCACGACCGTCGCGGCGGGAGCAAAGCAGCGCTTCAGCGACGACCGTGTCAAAATCGGCTCGATTATCGGCGACGTGGTCGGTCGCGATGTCATCGTGCTGGACGACGAAATCGCCAAGGGCAGCACCGTCCTGGAGCTGCTGGAGCGCTTGCGCGAGCTCAAGGTCAAGTCGATCCGGATCGCCTGCACGCACGGCATTTTCGCTGCGGGAGCCCTGCAGCGCCTCGCCGACCAGCCCGACGTGAGCGAAATCGTTTGCACCAACACCGTCCCGCTTGCGACCAACAGCCGGCCCGCCAAACTGACCGTGTTGTCGATCGCCCCCGCACTCGCGGAAGCGATCGGCCGCATTCACAACGGCGAGTCGGTGAGCGCCTTGTTCGGCCCCCACTAGCCTCACGCTCAACCCTTGCAGGCGGCCGCCGCGCAGCAAGCCTCGCCTCCAGAGGTGGCGCGAGCTCGGGATAACAAGCAGCCGCCCGCGCTCAACCCTCAACGCCTATTGATCCCGCATGCCCTTAGGTTTCCTGGCGGCACCTGCCATGCTATCTAGCGATCGCGGACCCTCACGCGCGCAAACGCTGGGCTTGGCGGCCCGCAGGCGATGCCAGGTTCAGGCATTAAAATCGCAGGACGGCATAGGACAGGACACCTCCCATGCGCTGGCTGATCTCGGCAATGATTGGGGCTCTCCTCATCTTTGCATTGCCGGCCCAGGCCGCGCAAAAGGCCGTGCCAAAGGCCGTGCCAAAGGCCGTGCCAAAGGCCGTGCAGGGAACCTGGATCGCGGTTGCGGCCGAGCGCGAGGGCAAAGCCGCCGATGACGTCGTGGGACATCGGCTGGCCCTTGCCGGCAATGCTTTCAAGCTAAGGTCCAAGGACGGCAAGCTCCTCTCTGCCGGACGCCTCCGAACCGACCCGAAGGCCCAGCCGGCGACCATTGACTTTGAGCACACCGAGGGGACGCTCAAGGGCCAGGCCTGGAAGGGCATTTATGTGCTTGCCGGCGACACCCTGAAAATCTGCGACAATGCGGGAAACGTGGACAAGGATCGGCCCACCACCTTCGAGGCCACGACCGGGTCGGGCTATGTCCTCGTTACATTCAGGCGCGCCAAACCCTGACCGTCGCCGGTCCTTTGCGGCAATCGCCTAAGGCCACCATCGCGGTGCGCCGCAGGCAGAGCCGAGGCTGGCTCACCGGCGCGGCGCATGCCCCGAAAAGCCACCCGTAGCAAGCTTGCGACCCCCGCAACCGAGACGTTGCGCGCGGCAACAGCAGGTGCGGCGGCGCCCTTCTGCGTGGCGAGGGGGTGGCAAGGCTGGGGCTGCGGGGGCGTCGCCGTGCTGCCCGGCAAAACATCAAAAGGGATCACCGATGTGTGACCCCATCTGTTTAAAAGCGCGCGCGATAGCGACATCCCCGGAGGCGACGAAGATCGCCCTCTCAGGAGATGATCATGAAGCCCATTATTCCGGCACTTGTTGCCCTGTCGCTGCTAGCGGCGATCGCCGCGCCGG
>DASTMQ010000470.1:0-3007 GCA_035714005.1 Hyphomicrobiaceae bacterium | reverse complement strand
AGTGGCCCATTCTCATTCCGCCGCAAACGATCCTGCTTGCGCTTGCCGCGGCGGCGGGCGTCGGCATCCTGTTTGGCTTTTTGCCAGCGCGGCGCGCGGCGCTGCTGAGCCCGATTGATGCGCTGCGGAGTGAATAGGCGAGCCGCGTCCCCGTGTACCCGTGGATGAGCCGGCCTTAGGCCTTCAGGCCTTCGAAGTGGGGTCCGAGGGGACGCAAACGCACGCCGGGGCGCAGGCGCCGGTAGGGATAGTTCGCGGGATCGGCGAGGTAGCCGCCGGGCGCGATCACCACGATGACCTTGGCCGCGAGCGGTTCGAACTCGGCCCGAAAATGGCAGGTACTCTTCAGGCTCAAGATTTTCTGCCGGGCGGGCTCCACGCCTAAGTGCCGGAAGGGCGCCTGATCCAGCGCCTGCATGCGCTTGCTCGTCACCGCGATCCTGATGCCGCCGACCTGCAGCAGCGCCATCGGCCCCAAATCGACGTCGCGGCCCCCCGAAACTTTGCCCGTGGTGCGCATCTTGCCCGTGCCCAGGCGGGCGACGCGGAAGGTTGCGTGGAAGGGTGTAACCCCCGCCGGCCCGGAGCGGCCGCCAAGCCCAAGCGTGATCTCTTGGCCCTCGCCGGCGCTGCGCGCCGCCGCGGCGGCCTCCGCATCGCAGAGGTAGCCGACCACGGCCCCCTCGGCGCCGAGGTGGACCAAGGTTTCGAGCACGCCGGTGGTGTCGGCCGTGGCGCCGCAGCCCGGATTGTCCTGGGTGTCGCAGAGCACCACGGGTTTGCTGGCGGTTTGCGCGATCCGCATGGCTTCGCGCACGCCGTCCTCGGGCGACAGCATGGGCACGGCGAATTCGGGTTCGCTGAGCGCGATCTCGCGCGCGAGCGCATCGGCGGCGGCGTCGGCCGCCTGCTGGCTCCAGGCATGCGCAATTACGGCCGGCCCGCACCAATAAAGGTCGGAGGGCGGGAAGCCCGCAAGATAGGAAAGGTTGACGAGCTCGCCCTCGGCCAGCAGCGAGCGCGCGACCACGCGCTTTGAGGGTTCGACTAGGGTGCACTGGTCGTTGAGGGGGATCAGAAACGGCAGCTTGCGCAGCGCGCGCCCCGTGGGGCGGCCGCGTTCCAGCAGCAGCGAGAGCGCGCGGGCCGCAAACTGCCCGGTCTCGAATCGATCGACATGGGGGTAGGTGCGGTAGCCGATCAGGCTATCGCTGGCCGCGACCATCGCGGGCGTGACGTTGCTGTGATAGTCGAGGCTGATGCCGATGGGGACTTGATCCCCCACCACGGCGCGCACGCGTCGCAGCAGCTCGCCCTCGCCGTCCTCGAAGGGCTCGCTGACCATGGCGCCGTGGAGATCGAGGTAGACGGCATCGACGGGCATCGCCGCGCTGAGGCGGCCGATCAATTCGCCGGCGATGCGCTCATAGGCGTCCGCCGTCACCGTGCCGCCGGCGCCGCCGCTGGTCCACAGCAGTGGCACGAGATCGTGCGCGGCCCGCATGTCGCCCAAGAACCCGGATAGGGCAAAGCTCGTGTCACCGAGCCATGTCAGCACGTCCTCGCCCCGCACCAGCGGGGGACGATCGCGGTGGCTCGCGAAATAGGCAAAGTCCGTCGTCTCCGTCACAAAGGAGTTGGTTTCGTGATGAAAACCGGCAACGGCGATGCGCGCCATGCGTCCTCCGTATTCTCCCAAATCGTCAGCTCTCCAAGGCCTGCGCCGATTAGAGTGCTGCTGCTCGCAACAAGCGGGCGCGGGGGCGCTCCAGCGTTTGCCGTCCACGTTTGAAGGCGGCGAGGACCGGGGCCACGGTTGCGACGGCCTCGGCCTCATTTCCCGCATCGATGATCACGAGGTCGGCAGGATTGCCGACCTCGAGGCCGTAGTCCTTGTGGTTGAGGAGCTTGGCCGAGCGGTGGGTGATCATGGCGAAGAGGTCGCTCAAACGCGCCTGATCCCCGACCTGCAGGATATTGGCGTGCAGGTTGGCCATGCGAATGAGCGAGCCGTCACCGAAGGGGGTGAACGGGTTTAGCACGTTGTTGGTCGAGATCGAGCAATTGCAGCCCTCTTGCGCGAACAGGTTGGCGTCCGCCACGCAGCGGGGCACGTTGTGGTCCATGTGCCGCGCCAGCACGAACAGGTCGGTCGCCGGCAACACGGTGACGGCGACGCCGACGTCGGCCAGGCGGCGAGCAATGCTCTTCTGCTGCGCCGGCGGCAGGGCAGAGATCTTGGTGGCATGGCCCATGGCGACGCGGCCGCCTAATCTCGCCTGCTCGGTCAAATCTGCGACAAGGTGGGTATCGAGGCTGGCGGGGTCGTGGCCGGAATCGATGTGCATGTCGATATCGACATCGAAGCGGCGTGCCAGGTCGAAGATGCGGGTGATTTGGCCGGGGTGATCGACGTCATAGTTGGGCGCGGCGCCGATCACCTTGGCACCCATCTCCAGGGCTTGAACCAGGGCGGCGTCGGCGGCGGGCGCGGTCGTCAGTCCCTCTTGCGGGAACACGCAAAGTTCGAGATCGACGGCCCAGGCGTAATCTTTGGCGAGCTGCTGCAGCGCCTCGACGCCCTTGACGCCGACCGGGGCGTCGATCTCGACGTGGGTGCGGATGCGCGTGGCGCCGTGCTTGAGGCAGCTTTCGAGCGTCGCCTTGGCGCGCTGATAGATGTCCTCGACCGTGAAGCTGGCCTTGACCGCCTGCACCCGGCGCATGTGGTCGGGCTGGCTGCGGCTGGGCTCGGGCTGACAGCGCTCGACGATGCGTGACTTGTCCAAGTGGATGTGGGTCTCGATCAGGCCGGCGCAGCACAGGCAGCCCTCGGCGTCGTAGTCCGCAACCTCGGCGGCAATATTGGCTTCGATGGCGGCGATGCGCCCGTCGCGAAAGCCGATGTCGACCAGCTCGGGCCCGGCGCCGGTCCGTCCGGCCGGCCCGGGGGCCAATCGTGCGTTGCGAATGATGAGGTCGAGCATGGATCTGGTCCCTCAAATCC
>DASTMQ010000469.1:0-3972 GCA_035714005.1 Hyphomicrobiaceae bacterium | reverse complement strand
CCACGTCAAACGCGGTCAAGTCACCGTGCTCGACCAAGATGGCATTGAATTGCCGAGCCTTGAGGACGCGGCGAGGGAGGCGATGCGACGGGCGCAGGAGCTTGCGGCAAGAGCCTCGGTGCAAGATATCACCCTCAGTAGACGGATGATTATCATCGCTGACAGCGAATGGCGCACCATGGTCGAAGTGCCATTTTGACGGGCAAGCGCCCGAGCCAAATCGGGGTCGTCGCCAGCAACATTTGGCGTCCTTATGCGTGACAAGTCGACGCGATCGCACGAACGAGCCCGGGCTTGCGAGAAGCACGAAAATCGGCGGCGGCCGGCAACTTCGAGGCTGGAGAGATTGCGCGAGAACAACGCGCAGGTAGGCAACGCCGAGTTGCGCCTGATGCTGCAACGCTCGTTCATCGAACGGCTGCAAGCGGCCCGGCGAGACACGACCTCGGCCGAGGAGTCGCTCGAGGTCATGCGCAATCTGTTGGGCGAGCTTTACCAGGAGCGAACGGCTCTGCGGCGCCAGCTGGCAGGCCGGAGCCGACAAAACGGCGCACCAGGCAAGCGCGGGGCGCCGCGGCGAGGGACAAACGCGCAAAAGTCTCCGGCCTAACTTGCCTCACCCTCAAGGCTCGCAGCCGCCTGCGACCAGTGGCCAGCCTTGTGCGCTCCGCATCTTAGAAACATGGTGCTCTTTGCAGGATCGCCGGCGCGCGGCCGATGAGGTCGCATCGCGGCTCGTCAGGCGAGCGGCGGTCTTGCGGCTTAGGCCTTGCGGTTTGGCGGCTGCGCGGCGACGCCTCAACATGGATGCTGCGGTCAGCGGTTGTGGTCAGGCTTGACTGACCTATAACTCGATGGTTATACATCAATTCATAGCCCCGGGGTTATTGATCTCGAAATGCCAAACGCCCACAATGTGCTCTTCAGAACGCTCGCCGATCCCACGCGACGGGCGATTTTCGAGCGCCTGTGCCGTGGCGGCGAGCAGACGGTCAAGGCCCTGACGGCTCGGGCCGGGGTCTCACAACCGGCCGTCTCCAAGCATCTTGGGGTCTTAAAGCAGGCCGGACTGGTGCGCGATCGCCACGCAGGTCGCCAGACGCACTACAGCGCGCAGCTTGCTGCACTGGCCCCGCTGATTGATTGGACCAGCCAAATGGCCGGTTTTTGGCAAAGCCGGTTCGACAAACTCGAAGATCTCCTCAAAAGGATGGACCAATGAGCAAACCTGAGACGCGTTCCGTTGTTGTCGAACGAGAAATTCCATTTCCACCGGAGAAGATTTGGCGCGCGCTGACGCAACCACACCTTATCGATGAATGGCTCATGAAGAATGACTTCAAGCCTGTCGTGGGCCACCGTTTCGATTTCCGTGCCGACTGGGGCAGTGTCGACTGTAAGGTTCTGGCCATCGAGCCGAACAAGACGCTGTCATACACGTGGGCCGCCTATGGCCTCGAGCGTGTCGTCACTTGGACCCTCACCCCGTCGGGCACGGGGACCCACCTGCGCATGGAGCAGTCGGGCTTCCGGTCGGATCAGCAGCAGGCCTACCAGGGTGCCAAGTTCGGGTGGCAGCGGTTCTTTGCAAACCTGGAGCAGGTGTTGGCGCGGACAGATTAAAGCCGCCGGCACAAGCTTGCCCACCCGTAGCGGGCAAGCTTTGTCCCCTCATTTGCCAACGTCGATTAGTTGGAGTGCACACAATGGCCGGCAAGACCTCCAAGACGTCGGCGCGGGGCACCAAGCCGGTCGGCGCCAAACCGGTCGCGGGGAGGGCGGCCAAACCGCGCACGTCGGCACCGAAGTCGAGGTCCCGCCAGCTCGCGAAGCCAACGCTCCTCGCAGGCGGCAACCCTCAGATCCCCAAGGCGGAAGGCGACGCCCCCGTGCAGGCCTACATTGCCGCCATGCCGGGCTGGAAGCGCGAGGTGGGGCGGCGCCTCGATGCGCTCATCGTTGGCACCGTTTCCGGCGTGCGCAAGGCCGTCAAATGGAACTCGCCGCTTTACGGGATCGAGGGCCAGGGCTGGTTCCTCGGTATCCATACCTTCACAAACCACCTCAAAGTGGCTTTCTTCCGCGGCACGTCGCTCAGTCCCGTCCCTCCTGGCGAGTCCAAGAGCAAAAGCACGCGCTACCTTAACATCCATGCGGACGGTGAGTTCGACGAGGCTCGGCTCGCCGCCTGGGTGAAGCAGGCCAGCCAATTACCGGGCGAACGTCTGTGAGCGGTCACAGGGAAGCCCCGGTTGGCAGCAACATGCGATGATCACCAGATCGGGGCAGTGGACGGGCGAGCGACCACAGCCACTGAGAAAGCAAAAAAACGACCATGAAGAAAACCACCACAAGCGGAACGACGAGCAAGGGGGGCTCGACGCAAGCCCAGGCAGAAGGATCTGCCTCTCAGTTGATAGATGCGAGAATCAAGGAGCTCAGGGATTGGCGAGGCGAGACGCTGGCTCGGATCCGAAGCCTCATCAAACAAGCCGATCCCGACGTGGTCGAGGAGTGGAAATGGAGAGGGGTCCCCGTGTGGTCGCACGCGGGAATAATCTGCACCGGTGAGACGTACAAGACTGTCGTGAAGATGACCTTCGCCAAGGGCGCCTCGCTGGAGGACCCCGCACGTCTTTTCAACTCCAGCCTCGAAGGCAACACCAGACGTGCCATCGATATTCATGAAGGCGACAAGATCAATGAAGCAGCGTTGAAGGCGCTTATTCGCGCCGCCGTGGCGCTGAACTCGTCGCGCCGCGCGACCGCTCGCCCCAGCCGTGCTCAGAAAAAAGCAAACAGCGCTTGAGGAGCGTCGGGTACCGACCCAATCACCGGCTCGCCTTGCCCGGCAAACAGGCGCTGCCCGGATGGAAGCCGCAGCTTTAGCGCCTGCGCCCTCGTCTGCAGTACGTTGCCGGTTTGTGTCAGCGAGGCATTCACGGGTCCGCGCGCCGATGCGCTCCGCTCATTCGTTTGCCGAAGTCGGAGCCTTCAGCCCGCAATAATTCGTCAACAGGCGACCGTCTCTGTCGGTTGATGTCGCGGGCTTGATCCACTCGCAGCCTTCAACGTTGATACACGCAAGCTGCGGCAGTCCCTTGCACTTGCTCGGCGTTTTTGGACCTGGCGCTTTAGCAATTTTCGGCGACGGCGAGGATTTCTCGACGTTGGCCACGGTCGGCGGCGCAGGCGTCTCAACAACGGTCGCAGGCGGCGGAGTGATTGAGCCGACTGGACCTTGTTCGGGAGGATCAGACGCGCAGGCGGCCACACCCAATACAGCCACGCCGACAAGCGAAAAATGAAGATGCATAGCAATCCCCCACGACCCAAAATGCCGTGAAAGGACGGAAAACGCAACTGCTGTCGCCCTTGATTGTGCCAGCAGCTTGGCCGCGGTTGGCAAAATCAATGGGGAGCCAAAAGCTTTGTCTCAGAAACGGCGACGGCGGCTGACTTTTCGATGATCGACAAATCTGCGATGGGGTTTCTGACCGTTCCTGACCAGATCGGTGCCCTCCCAGACTGGGAACCGCTTCCCCGCAAGGCTCGCAAACGCAAACGCTGGCCACAAGCTACAGTCCCGTATAGATGAACCCGGCCCAGAAATAAGGATGCGCGTAGGGGCGCGCGATGCTTTTGCCGGCGGCGGTCGCTGTCCTGCCCGTCGTCTTTGTCGCGTCGGGCTTGATCCATTCGACCAGGGCACTGTTGCGCGAGCGGCGAAGCCCGTCTGCACTGACGTCCCTCTCGATCTCGGCGAGTCGGCGGCGGTTGAGCCGACCGCGCGCGGCTGCCAGCTTCGCGTATGCGGCCAGGTCCTCGTTGTTGGCCTCCCGCAGCCAGGCTTGCGCTCGGCGTAGCGCCGTGGGTGGAGAGAGGCCGCCGCCCAAGTGCAGCTCGTAGAACCTGGCGATCAACAGCGCCGTTGCCGCATCTGAAACCGGCCAAAGGGTGCCAAGCACTCCA
>DASTMQ010000468.1:0-4930 GCA_035714005.1 Hyphomicrobiaceae bacterium | reverse complement strand
ATAGCCGATGGATATCGCACTTGCACGCACTTTCCTGATGGTCGCGGAGACCGGTAGCTTCATCGACGCGGCCCGCAAGATGAACGTTACGCAATCGACGGTCAGCGCCCGAATCAAAGTGCTCGAAGAACAGTTCGGCCGCTCGTTGTTCGAGCGTTCACGCAACGGGGCGACGCTTACAGCGGCGGGCGAGCAGTTCCAGAAGCACGCCTTGGCCTTGGTGCGGCTATGGCAGCACGCGCAGCTCGAGGTTGGCCTGTCGGGCCAACATCGCGACCACCTCGCGGTCGGCGCACAAGCGACGCTCTGGGACGGCTTTCTGCTGAAGTGGATATCTTGGCTCCGGGACAACATCCCCGACATTGCCATCTCGGCCAGCGCCTCGCTGTCGGCCGTAATGATCCAGCGCCTGCTTGAAGGCACCCTCGATCTTGCCATCATGTACCGGCCCGGCCAGCCGCCCGGGCTCACCATCGAACACCTGTTCGATGAGGAATTCGTGCTCGTCACCAGCAGCCCCGGCCGGCGCCGCCATTCCAACGATTACGTGTTGATGGATTGGGGGCCGGAGTTCCAAGCCGAGCACGCCGCTGCCTATCCCGACCTGAGCAGTACCAGCGTACACCTGGATTTAGGCTCGCTCGGCCTCGACTTTCTCCTGGCCAATGAGGCGTCCGGCTACTTCCCACGGCGCTTAGTGCGCCAGCATCTGAGCCGGCGCCGGCTGCGTATCCCGCCGCGCGCGCGCGCCTTTAGCTGCCCGGTCTACATGGTCTATCCCGAAACCCGCGACGAGGAGGCCTACGAGCCAATCCTCAAGGGCTTGCGCCGGGCCGCCGAGCGCCTGATCTAAAGCGCCCTCACACGGTCGGACGCACCTCGAAGCCCGGCTGCGGCACCTCGCCCTCATCCATGACTTTGACGAAATCGACGCGTGCGCCGGGCGGACCTTGGTGACAGCGGTCGAGCATCCTGGCAACCGCAGCCGCGTCACCCGTAAAGACCGCTTCGACGCCGCCGTCGCGCCGATTGCGCACCCAGCCGTCGAGGCCGAGGTCGGTGGCCGCGCGCTCCGTCCAGTAGCGAAAACCGACCCCCTGCACGTGGCCCTCCAGACGCACGCGCACGCTGCGCCGATCGCTCGCCTCCTCGGACATAGCAACCTCATGCCGTTAGTACCCCAGCGCCATCCCATCCTTGCGCGGATCGGAGGCGCCGATCAGGACGCCCTGCGCACGGTCCAGGGCAACGATCTGTGCCCCACCCCACGGCAGCTCGCGCGTCTTAACCTTGTGGCCCAAGGCTTCGAGCCCGGCCACCACCGCCGCCGGCACCGCTTCTTCCACCACCAGGGCATCGCCCTCGAAGAACACCCGCGGGCAGTCGATGGCCTCCTGCAGGTCCATGCCGTAGTCGAACAGATTGCTCATCACATAGACGTGGCCCATCGGCTGGAAGTGGGCGCCCATGACGCCAAAGGCCAGCGCCAGCGCCCCTGCCTCGAAGCCCATGGCGGGAATGAGCGTGTGCAGCGGGCGCTTGCGCGGGGCGATGGCGTTCGGGTGGTTTGGCTCCAGCACGAAGCCCTCACCGCGGTTGTGGAAGTTTACGCCCGTGCGATCCGTGACGATGCCGGAACCGAAGTCGGCAAACAGGGAGTTGATGAAGGAAACCGCCATGCCCTGCTCGTCGACGATGGCAAAGCATACCGTATCGGAGCCTGAGGGCTGCGGCATGGGACCAAGCTCGGGCCGGCGCCGCTTGCGGTCGATGCGCTCCACCAGGCCGTCGATCACGCGCTCATCGAGAAGATGGCGCAGCGGCACCTGGGCGGCATCGGGGTCGGCCACAAAGCTGTCGCGCATGGCATAGGCCAGGCGCGCCGCCTCCATCAGCACGTGATAGCGCTCGATCGACACGCCGTCGCCGATCCGGCCCAAGCGCTCGAGCATCTTGAGCAGGATCAGGGCAACCACCCCGTGGTTGCTCGGTGGCAGCTCGAACAGGTCTATGTTGTGGTAGCGCGTCGAAATCGGCTCGACGTAGCTTGCCGCCTGGGCGGCAAAATCCTCAAGCGTGTGCAAACCGCCGAGCTCCGTCAGCGTCGCCACCATGTCCCGGGCGACCTCGCCCGCATAAAAGCCGGCCCGGCCCTCCTTGGCGATGCGCTTCAGGGTTGCCGCCAGCGCCGGGAAGCGCGTGACCTCGCCGAGCCGCGGCGGGCGCCCCGCCGGCAGGAAATGCTTAGCCGCGGCGGGATGCCGGGCCAGTTTCGCGGCGGCACGCGCCCAATCGACGGAGACGCGCGGGGCCACGACAAAACCGTGCTCGGCGAGCGCGATGGCGGGCTCGAGCAGGCGCGCCAGCGGCATGCTGCCGTGATCCTCACACAAACGGCACCAACCGTCGACGGCACCGGGTACGGTGACGGCGTGCACGCTGGTGGTTTCGATGCGAGCAATGCCCTTGTTGGCATACCATTGCGCGCTGGCGGCCGCGGGCGCGCGGCCGGCGGCGTTGAGCGCGAGCGGCGCCTTCGCTCCCGGCTTGGCTAAAAGCGCGAAACAATCGCCGCCGATGCCGGTCATCGGACACTCCACCACCGCCAACACCGCGGCCGTGGCAATCGCCGCGTCGACCGCATTGCCCCCCTGGCGCAGGATCTCGATCGCCGTCAGGCTGGCGGCGGGGTGGGAGGTGGCGCACATCGCCCGCCGCCCATAAACGGCTGAACGCCCGGGAAAATGAAAGCTGCGCATGGTGCTGGATGTCCTTGAGGCGGCTGGCGCCGTTGGCGCGCGAGGGTCAATGAAAAGAGAAGCGTCCGCAAGTCCGATTGCGGGCGCCGGGGGCATTAGACAAATTCCATGATCACGGCGTCGACGGCGAGACTGTCCCCCGGCTTGGCGTGCACGGATTTCACCACCCCTTCGCGCTCGGCGCGCAGCACGTTTTCCATCTTCATCGCCTCAACGATGCACAAGGCATCGCCGGGCTTCACTTCCTGGCCCGGGGCGACGTGGATGGCCTTGACCAGGCCGGGCATCGGACAGATCAAGAGCTTGGAGGTATCGGGCGCGAGCTTCTGCGGCATCAGGTCGGCGAGCGCGGCCTCGCGCTCGGTATAGACATAAGCCTTGGCGTGCACGCCCCGGTAAGCGAGGTCGTAGCCGTTGAGAATGCCGCGCACCTGCACGAACACGGGGCGGCCTGCCACGCTGCCCTGCCAAATCGGCGCACCCGGCCACCAGTCGGAGGCGAGCTCCAAGACTTTGCTCGCGCCCCCGCTCGCAGCCAGCAGGGTCACCTTGGTCGGGCCCAGCAGTCCGCCTTCAACCTCGGCCGCGATGCGCTCGGCGCCAATCTTTGCGATCCGGCGCCGGGCGAAGCGCACGCTCGGGCCTCCCATCTGATCGGTGATCTCCCGCCTGCGCGCATTGCCGAGGTGATCGATCGCCACCGCCACCGCGGCGAGCACCTCCAGGTCCTCGCCGGCGAGCGGGCGCGGCCGGAAGCCGCCTTTGAACTCTTCGGCGATAAAACCGGTCGATAGCCGACCGCTCTTCCAGCGCGGGTGCTGCATCAGGGCGGCGAGGAAGGGAATATTGTGCTCGACGCCGTCGATCACAAAGGCATCCAACGCCTCGGCCTGCAGCGAAATGGCGTCCTCGCGCGTCGGCGCGTGGCTGACGAGCTTGGCGATCATCGGATCATAAAACATGGAAATCTCGGCGCCTTCATAGACGCCGGTGTCGTTGCGGATCGTGCCTCTCGCATCCTTGCCCTCGCGCGGGGGCCGGTAGCGGATCAGGCGGCCGATCGAGGGCAGGAAATTGCGGTAGGGGTCCTCGGCGTAGATGCGCGATTCCACCGCCCAGCCGCTCAGCTTCACGTCGGCCTGCCGCCAGGCGAGCTTCTCGCCGGCGGCGATCCGGATCATCTGCTCGACCAGATCGATGCCCGTCACCAGCTCGGTGACCGGGTGCTCAACCTGCAGGCGCGTATTCATCTCGAGGAAGAAAAACGAGCGATCCTGGCCGGCCACGAATTCCACCGTGCCGGCGCTGTCGTAGCCGACGGCCTTGGCCAGCGCCACGGCCTGCTCTCCCATGGCCTTGCGCGTGCGCGCGTCCAGCAGCGGCGAGGGCGCCTCCTCCACGACCTTCTGGTTGCGCCGCTGGATCGAACATTCGCGCTCACCCAGATGAATGACGGTGCCATGCTTGTCACCCAGCACCTGGATCTCGACATGGCGCGGATTTTCGATGAATTTCTCGAGAAACACCCGATCATCGCCGAAGCTGGCCTTGGCCTCCGAGCGTGCCAGCGCAAAGCCTTCCTCCGCCTCCTTGGGCGAATAGGCAACGCGCATGCCTTTGCCGCCGCCGCCCGCCGAAGCCTTGATCATGACCGGATAGCCGATCTCGGCGGCGATCCGCACGGCGTGCTTGGCATCGGCAATCTCGCCCAGGTAGCCGGGCACGGTGGAGACCTTGACGCGCGCCGCCGCCTTCTTGCTCTCGATCTTGTCACCCATGGCCGCGATCGCCTTGGGGTTTGGCCCGATGAAAACGATGCCTGCCTGCTCCAAGGCCAGCGCAAAGGCCTCGCGTTCCGATAGGAAGCCATAGCCCGGATGCACCGCCTCGGCACCGCTCTGGCGACAGGCATCGACGATCTTGTCGATCGATAGGTACGACTGGGCGGCGGGGGGAGGGCCGATTGCCACGGCCTCATCGGCCATGCGCACGTGCAGGCCGTCTCGATCGGCATCCGAGTAGACTGCGACCGTCTTGATGCCGAGCTTGCGCGCGGTTTTGATGATCCGGCAGGCAATTTCGCCGCGATTGGCAATCAGGATCTTCTGGAACATGTACGGCTACCATCCCGGCGACAGCAAAGGCGGCACTCCCTCTCGGGGCCGATGATA
>DASTMQ010000467.1:0-3004 GCA_035714005.1 Hyphomicrobiaceae bacterium | reverse complement strand
CAGCGCCTTCGGCGGTCGCGCGCGAATGGCGGCTTCATTGGGTTCGGTGCCCCAGCCCGGGCGGTCGGGCAGGACGAGGTGGCCGGCCTCATAGACGGGCGCGTGGCTGACCAGCTCGTCATCCCAGGCAAGCCGATCGATGTCGGTTTCCATGATGCGCAGGATGGGCACGGCGGCCGCGAAGTGGGCATTCATCATGGTGCAAAGGTGGCCGTAAAAATTGTGCGGGGCAACATTGACCTCGTGCGCCTCGGCCAGCGCGGCGATCTTCATGGACTGCCACACCCCGTTCCAGGGGGTGTCGATGATGGCCACATCCATGGCCTGTTCGCGGAAGTACGGCATGAACTCGCGCACACCAAGTAAGGTCTCGCACGAGGAGATGGGATGCGGACTTTGCCGGCGGATATAGCCCAGCGCCTCGGGGCTGAAGGTGTCGATTTCGATCCAGAACATGTCGATGGCGGCGATTTCGCGCAAAATCTTGAGATAGCCTTCGGTCTTGGCGTTGAAGTTGAGGTCGAGCAGCAAGTCCACGTCAGGCCCGGCCCCTTCGCGCATCGCCTCTAGGTGCAAGCGCAGGTTCTTGAGCACGCGCCTGTCGACGTTGAGCTCGGGAAAGAAGGGATTAGCAAAGCCGGGCCGCCAACCCCTCGGGTTTTTGCCGTCCCCCTCGTAGAGGAAAATATTAGTCTTCAGCGCGCTGAAGCCTTTTTCGCGCACTTCCCGGCCGATGGCCTTGACGCCGTCGAGTTCGGTGATCGCGGGCGTATAATAGGTCGACTGGTTGATGCGCCAGGTCGCGCAGTGTGACCAGTAGACACGAATGCGGTCGCGGATTTTTCCGCCCAACAATTGGTAACAAGGCACGCCGAGCGTTCGCGCCTTGGCATCCAGAAGAGCGTTCTCGATGGCGCCCAGGGCTTGGGCCACTACGCCGCCTGAACCGGGCCGGGTAAGGCAATGCAGCTCGGCGTAGATGCGCTCGTGCTCGCCGACCGCCTGGCCAATGACGCGCGGCGCCAGGCGCTCGATGATGGCGCCAACGCCCGGTGAACCAAAGCCTTCGTCGAATTCACTCCACCCAACCACACCCTCGTCGGTCATCAGCTTGACGAAGTGGTAGTTGCGCCACCCCGCATCGCAGGCCAGAGTTTCGATCGCCTTCACTTTTGTCCGCATTGCTTGCTCCGCCGGCGCCAAGAAAAATCGCGCGAGCGGACCGCCGCAATCGCGCGACCGGCAAGGTACCCTGCGCACGGAGGCTGCGCTGCGAAACGCTGCTGCTGCCGCCGACCGGTCCCGGCCGCTCTCGATAGATCAACAAAGAGCGGCATCTGCCCTCCCAACCGTAGCTCCGATCCAGGTGACTGTCACGGCAGCCGCAATGCGGCGCGACACTCGGGGCCGCGGGGGCGGGCCCGCCCGCGGCCTCAGTTGGGGCCGACGGCGACCACCACGATGGTGGTATTGTCTTGGTAGATTTCAGCCTTGGCTTCCACCGCGCGCAACAGGGCATTGGCCATGCTGGCCGGACCTGCCGAGGCATGCGCTTCGACGGTGGCCAGAACCTCTTCTTTCTCCAGCGTGCCGATGCCATCGCTGGCGAGGATCACCACATCGTTGGGCTCGAGCCGCAGCGGCCGGCGCGGGCGATCGACCAGTTCGGGTGCGCTGCCGGTCAAGGCGGAGCGCAGGAAATGGCGGCGGGGATCGTTGCGGGCCTCCGCCCGGCTAATCTTGCCAGCCGCCGCCAGTTTGTCGAGTTCGGGGGCTAGGGAATGATCCTCGTTGAGGAGTTCAATCTTACCCAGACGGACGAGATAAAGTGGACTGTCGCCAACGCTGACCCATTCGATACCAAAGGCACCAAAAGCGGTGCCAACCAGCGTGCAGCCCATGCCGTTGAGGGCCGGATGCTCCAGCACGTAATCGGCAATCGCGGCATTGGCGAGGGCGAGGGCCTCGTCGAGGCGCGCCGAAAGGTCGCCCGATGAGGCGGCCATGGCCGCAAGATAGGCACGGCAGGCAAGTTCACTCGCTAACGCGCCGCCGGCATGTCCGCCCATGCCATCGGCGAGCGCCAGGGTGAACTCGGCCGCGCTGCCGGCATGCGCCTTGCCAATCACGACCTCTTCGCCGGCGGCGGTGCGGATGGCGGCCGCATCCTCCTGATAGCTTCGCGCGCCTTGGCTGGCGCAACCGGCATATTGGAACGCCACTGCTACTCCTTGAGATCTGTCAGTTCCGACCAGTCGAACTCATCGCCGCAAAACGGCACAAAGGCGAGCTGTGTGCGCCCTACCGTTATCACATCCATGGCCTGGAGCGGCACGGCCCCGGTCGGCTTTTTGTTGTTGATCGAGACGATGTTGGTCTTGGCGAGGTTGGGAACAAACAGGAACGCGCGGTCGGCCGAATCGTAGCGAATATAGGCCTGCTCCTCCGAGGAGATGGAATCATCGCCAAAGTCGATGGGAATGCGCTGGGCCCTGGCGCGGCCGAGGCTGTTGTTGCCCTCAAAAATTGGGCGATAGGCCCCGAGGCCAGGCCCACCGACGACCACCAGCCAGCCGACGACCGGATCCTGGTGGAAGGTAGAGCGCATCACCTTGGGCCTGCCGCGGACGGCCTGCGTCCTGCCGACGTCGTCCATGGCGGGGGTCGCCCGCATCGGCTTGAGCGGAGCCACGGCGCGCACGACCCGGGTTGTCGGTTCCCTCTCCTCGCCATCAGCCGGCGCGGGCGCCTTGGCGAGCCTCAGCGCTTCGGCGGCGCTGACCGGCGGCGGGGTCGATTGGGGAAGCGGCTGCCGAACCGGCTGGGGCGGTACCGGTACGTTAGCAGCGACCGGGGTCGGGACCGGCGCGGCTCTCGCCACGGGCTCGCCGGCAACCCGCGCGCTCTCGCTGACCTCGCCCGTCGATTCGCGGCTGGCGGCGTGGAGCGCATCGCGGAGGGTCCCGAGGATACGGTTGGGAATCGAGGCGCTGGAAGCCTCCGC
>DASTMQ010000466.1:0-2901 GCA_035714005.1 Hyphomicrobiaceae bacterium | reverse complement strand
CGAGATCGATGATGCCTTCGGGATAGCCTGGACCGATGGCAATCTTGTTCATGTACATGTCCGGCGCGTTCAGCAGCCCACCGCGCTCGGAGATCGCCAGCACGGCCAGCGCATTCGGCATGGCTTTGGCGCAAATCGTGGTGCCCTCGAGGGGATCGACGGCGATGTCGACCTCGGGGCCATCGCCAAGGCCCACCGCCTCGCCGATGTAGAGCATCGGGCTCTCGTCCATCTCGCCCTCGCCGATGACGACGCGGCCCTGGATGTGCACCTTGCCTAGCTCATGGCGCATGGCGTCGACGGCGGCCTTGTCGGCGGCCTTTTCGTCGCCCCGCCCGCGCAGTCGCGCCGCGGCAATGGCGGCCGCCTCCGTCACGCGCGCGACCTCGAGCACCAAGACGCGATCGAGCCCCCCGACGACGTCATGGCCTTGGATGCTGTCTATCATCGTGCTCTCCAAGCTTCGCAAACAGCGCAATATGCCCTACAGCGGCTCGATCCGGATCATTTGCGGCGGTTCGGAGACGTTGCCATCCGCGTGGATGGCGCTGAGCGCGGCGCGAATGGCCTCCTCGGTCGTTTCATGCGTGATCAAAATCACCGCCGTCGGTGCCCCGGGCTTGGGCCTGGCATCGATCCCGGGCAGGGCCCAGCGAGGACGCCGCTGCACGATGCTTTCCAGCGAGACGCCGCGCTCGCCCATACGGCCGGCGATCGAGGCCATGGCACCCGGGCGGTCGAACACGGACAAGCGCACATAATAGGCGCCTTGGTGTTGCCCGAGCCGGGCACGCCGATAGGGCTTGAGCCGCGCCGCCGGCACGCCAAAGGGCGTAGCAAAGGCGCCGCGCGCAATGTCGAGAATATCGCCGGCAACCGCGCTCGCCGTCGCCTTGGCGCCGGCCCCGGGTCCCGCCAACAAGACGTTGCCGACAAAATCGCCATCGATGGCGATGCAGTTGGTGACGCCAGAGACCTCGGCGATGGCCGAATGCTTGGGCACCATCGCCGGGTGCACGCGCTGCTCGATGCCGCTGTCGGTGAGAAGGGCGACCCCGAGCAGCTTGATGCGGTAGCCGAGATCATCGGCGGCTTCGATATCGGCCTGGCTGATGCCCTGGATCCCCTCGACGTGAATTTGATCGAGCGCGACCTCGGTGCCGAAGGCCAGGCTGGTCAAAAGCGCAAGCTTGTGGGCGGTATCGAAGCCGCCGATGTCAAAGGTGGGATCGGCCTCGGCATAGCCCTTGTCCTGCGCCTCCTTCAGCACCTCGGCGAAGGCGCGGTGTTCCTCCTGCATCTGGGTCAGGATGTAGTTGCAGGTGCCGTTGAGAATACCGTAGACGCGGCGGACCTGATTGCCCGCCAGGGCCTCGCGCAGGGTTTTGATGACCGGGATGCCGCCCGCCACCGCCGCCTCGAAGTTGAGGGCGACGCCATGCGCTTCCGCCAGCCGCGCCAGCTCGCTGCCATGCTTGGCCAACAGCGCCTTATTGGCCGTCACCACATGTTTGCCGGCTTTCAGCGCGGCCTCGACGGCGGCACGCGCCACCCCCTCCTCGCCGCCGATCAGTTCGACGAAGACGTCGATGCCAGGGTCGACCGCCAACTGTTCGGCGGCATCGAACCAGGGGAGGCCTTCGAGCTTGATGGCGCGCGGCTTGTGGCGCGCGCGGGCGCTGACGCCGGCTATTTTGATTTCGCGGCCGAGCACCAGCGCCAGCCGGGCGCCGTGCTCTTCGAAGAGCTGCACCAATCCAGCGCCCACGGTGCCAAGGCCGGCGACGCCAAGCTTCAACGGTTGGCTCATGCGAACCAGTACTAACGCGATGCCTTTTGCGGAATAGGGATCACGTTATGCATGGTTTCGGGGGCGCGCGCGAGAAACTTTTTGATGTTGCGCGCCGCCTGGCGGATCCGGTGCTCGTTCTCGACCAGGGCAATACGTACATAGCCCTCGCCGTACTCGCCAAAGCCGAGCCCTGGCGACACGGCCACGTCGGCCTTGTCGATCAGCATCTTGGCGAATTCCACCGAGCCGATCTGGCGGTAGGCTTCGGGAATGGGTGCCCAGGCGAACATCGAGGCGGCGGGAACGGGAATGGGCCAGCCGGCACGGGCAAAGCTTTCCACCAGGCAGTCGCGACGCGCCCGGTAGGTCTTGCGGATCTCCTCCACGCAGTCCTGCGGGCCGTTGAGCGCGGCCGCCGCCGCCACCTGCACCGGGGTGAAGGCGCCGTAGTCGAGATAGGATTTAACGCGCGCGAGCGCGGCGATCAGGCGCTCGTTGCCGACCGCAAAGCCCATGCGCCATCCGGGCATGGCATAGGTTTTTGACAGGGACGTGAACTCCACCGTCACGTCCATCGCACCCGGCACCTGCAGCACGGAGGGAGGCGGGTTGTCGTCATAGTAGATTTCCGCATAGGCGAGATCGGACAGGATGATGAGCTCGAGTTTCTTGGCGAGTTGCACCGCCTCCGTATAAAAGCCGAGATCGGCCGTCGAGGCGGTAGGGTTGGACGGATAGCTCAACACCACGGCGAGCGGTCGCGGAATGGAATGCTTCACCGCACGCTCGATGCCGCGCAAGAACTCCGTGTGCGGGTCGCCCGCCGTCGCGCCGCCGGCACCGGCGGGAATGTGGCGGATGGCGGCGCCGGAAATAATGAACCCGAACTCGTGGATCGGATAGGTCGGGCTGGGGCACAAAATGACGTCGCCGGGGGCGCTGATCGCCTGCGCCATGTTGGCAAAGCCTTCCTTGGACCCCAAGGTCGCCACCACCTGCGTCTCGGGATTGAGTTTGACGCCGAAGCGGCGTGCATAGTAGGCGGCCTGCGCCCGTCGCAGACCGACAATGCCCTTGGATGCCGAATAGCGATTGGTGCGCGGCTTGCC
>DASTMQ010000465.1:0-12843 GCA_035714005.1 Hyphomicrobiaceae bacterium | reverse complement strand
GGGTGCACCACTTCGGGCGCGTCCTGGAGCCCGGGTTCGGGAAGACGCTCTGCGGCGCCCGACACCAAGAGATAGGCACCCGTGCCCGCCTCGCCGGCGCGCGTGATAAAATCGTCGGCGGCAAATTTGATGCGTTCGGTGTGCCGGGCGAGCGCTTCAAGCTGGGACGGCTCGAGGCCCCGAAAGATCGCAACCTGCTGCAAGGCTTCCACAATCTTCATCGAGGCCATCACCACCCTCCACCTCACTCGGCGCGCGCAACCTGCGGGGCCTCACGCCATCCCCACCGTCGAGCGATTCGCGGGCGGCGGTCCAGAGGGGTGTTGAAGAGCTGTGAACGCGGGAGTATTGCGAAGGTCTACAGCCGGAGTTGAAGGAGACGCACCGCGTCGGTTCGGGACACGATTGCCCACCGGGTTCGTGCACGGCCGCGCCAGATCTGGGGGTTGAGCATGACCTACCGCGCCAGCCCGCTGCCGCTCGAAGAGGTCATCGCCGGGCATTGGTATTTTGGCTTCGACTGCCTCGCCTGCGAAATGCGTTTCGCCGTTCTGGAAGACCAGAGCGCGGGGCGCAGGCGCCTCAATTTCGGCGGCGACGGCTACGTGCAGGCGCTCTGCCCGCATTGCTCGGTGGATGGTCTTTATACCGCCAATGAGCTGCGACAGTTTAAGGCGACGTGACGGTGGCGCCGCCAACATTTGCCGGACGTGACGCTGCGCGTCACGGCACGAGCTTGTAGCCGCCGGTCTCCGTGATCAATAGCTCGGCGTGCGAGGGATCCTTCTCGATTTTCTGGCGCAGGCGGTAGATGTGCGTTTCCAGCGTGTGCGTGGTTACGCCGGAATTGTAGCCCCACACCTCCTGCAGCAGCACGTCGCGGGTGACCACCTTCTCGCCGGCCCGATAAAGATACTTGAGGATCGAGGTTTCTTTCTCCGTCAGACGGATTTTCGAGCCCTTCTCGTCGACCAGCATCTTGGACGCGGGCCGGAACGAGTAGTGGCCGATGGTGAACACCGCATCCTCGCTTTGCTCGTGCTGGCGCAGTTGCGCCCGGATGCGTGCCAACAGCACGGCGAACTTGAAGGGCTTGGTGATGTAGTCGTTGGCCCCGGAGTCGAGGCCAAGGATCATGTCGGCGTCCGAGTCGTTGCCGGTCAGCATGACGATCGGCAGCTTGAAGCCGTTCTTGCGCAACAGCTTGCAGGCCTCTCTGCCGTCCATGTCGGGCAGCCCGACGTCCATCAGGACGAGGTCGAGATGCTCCGCCTTGACGGCCTCGACACCCTTGCCGGCCGTGGCAGCGGTAACGACGTCGAATTCATCGTGCAGCGCGAGTTGGTCTTTTAGCGACTCACGCAGGTCCTCGTCGTCATCGACGATGAGAATCTTGCGCGCTGTGCTCATGCTAATCGGCTCCGTTAAGGGTTCTCGATGGTATGAGGGTTCTCGGCGGTATGGGGTTCATTGAGGGCTATACTCTAGCACCAGATTAAGGGTGGAAACATAGATTGTGGGCGATATTGCCCAGGGAGGAGCTTTGCAAGAGAGGCGTGCAAAACCGATGCCTAAGGCGGCAGCCATGCTTGTCCTGGCGCGTTCGCCCGCGGCCACCCGGGGACAGCTTAACTGCGGGGGCATGACGGCGGCGTGTGCCCTTGGATCTCGTGGCCGCCGTGCGCGCAAGCGCGAGGGCGACGGTGCCACACCGATCGGGCGCTGGCGTCTGAGCGAAGTCTTCTATCGCGCCGATCGACTGCCTCGGCCGCGCACGGGCCTGCCCGTGCGCGCGCTCAAGGCGTCGGATGGCTGGTGCGACGCCGTCGGAGACCGCAACTACAATCGGTGGGTGCGCCACCCCTATCGGGCGAGCGCGGAGAAGCTTTGGCGGAGCGATAGCCTTTATGACATCATCGTCACCCTCGACCACAACGCCAGGCCGCGGATCCAGGGCCTCGGTAGCGCCATTTTCATGCACGTGGCCGGCCCCGGCTACCCCGCCACCGCCGGCTGCATTGCCCTCGCGCGGCCGCATCTTTTGCGCCTGCTGGCGACGGCGCGCCGCGGCAGCGTCCTGATCGTGGCCGGTGGCAGGTGGAAAAAGCGCCCGGAGTAGGCACTCCGGGCGCTCAGAGCACGGTACCGGGAAGTCGCGTGCTCGAGGCAAGCAGCAGGGCCAGTGGAGCGCCGTCCCCGCCGCAAACCCGCGCGTCTTAGTAGTTGTAGGCGCGCTCACCGTGGTCGACGAGGTCGAGGCCTTCGCGCTCCTGATCGGTGCCCGGCCGCAGCCCGACCACCAGCTTGACGAAAGAGAACAGGATAAAGGAGCCGACGCCCGACCAGATCAACGTCAGGCACACGGCCTTAGCCTGGGTGATGAACTGGGCGAGCATGTCGTAGTCGCCGACCTTGCCGGTCGTATAGTCGAACACGCCAGTGCCGCCCAGGATCGGTGCCGCCAAAATTCCCGTGCCGAGGGCGCCGACAATGCCGCCGATGCAGTGCACGCCGAACACATCGAGCGCATCGTCGTAGCCCAGCATATTCTTAATGGCCGAACAGAAGAACATGCACACGAAGCCGGCGACGATGCCGAGCAAAATGGCCCCCATTGGCCCGGCAAAGCCGGCCGCCGGCGTGACCGCAACGAGGCCGGCGACCGCGCCCGACGCGCCGCCGAGCAAACTGGGTTTGCCCTTGGCCACCTTCTCGGCGCACATCCAGGCTAACGCTGCCGCGGCCGTGGCGACAAAGGTGTTGATCATGGCCAGCGCCGCCGTGCCGCCCGCCTCGAGCGCCGAGCCGGCATTGAACCCGAACCAGCCGACCCACAGCAACGCCGCGCCGATCAGCGTCATGGTCAGCGAGTGGGGCGGCATCGCCTCCTTGCCGTAGCCGACACGCCGACCGACCAGCAAGGCACCCATCAGCCCGGCGATGCCCGAATTGATGTGCACCACCGTGCCGCCGGCGAAGTCGAGCGCGCCCCAGCCGAAGGCGAGGCCGGCGTTGGCCGTCACCGCATCCATGGCGGCCTGTGCCGCGGTCTTGGCGTCGCCGGTGGCCGCCGCCAGCGTCTTGGCGGCACCGACGGTAGCGGCGGGGCCGGCCCAATACCAGACCATATGGGCGATCGGGAAGTAGACGAACGTGACCCAGAGCGGAATGAACAGAACCAGCGCGGAGAATTTCATCCGCTCCGCCATCGCCCCGACGATCAGCGCCGGCGTGATGCAGGCAAAGGTCATCTGAAAGCAAATGTAGACGTACTCGGGGATCACGACCCCATCAGTGAAGGTCTCGGCCGTGGACTCCGGCGTGACGCCGGCGAGGAAGGCCTTGGACAGGCCGCCGACGTAGGCATTGAGCGAGCCGCCTTCGGAAAAGGCAAGGCTGTAGCCGTAGAGAACCCAGATGATGCAGACGAGGCAAACGACAAAGAAAACCTGCATCAGCATGGACAACATATTCTTGGTACGCACCAAGCCGCCGTAGAAGAGCGCAAGTCCCGGTACCGTCATCAACAGCACGAGGACGGATGCCGTCAGCATCCAGGCGACATCGCCCTTGTTGGGGGTGGGGGGCGCGGGCGCTTGCGCGAAGGCCGAGGCGGCGGCAAGACAGAAAAGGAACGCCGTGACTGCCAATCTGACAATTCGGCGTGACGTACCTAATGACATGTGTGGTGCCTCCAAAAGAATGCGGCGGGCTTGCTTGTTGCTGGGCGCCAAGGTCAGATGGCGCTGTCGTCGGTTTCGCCGGTGCGGACGCGGACGGCGTGTTCGATCGGCGACACGAAGATTTTGCCGTCTCCGATCTGACCCGTGCGGGCGGTGCGCACGATGGCCTCCACGGCCTTATCCACGGTGCCTTCCGGCACCACCACCTCGATTTTGATCTTGGGCAGGAAACTGACCGCGTATTCGGCCCCACGGTAGATTTCGGTGTGCCCCTTTTGCCGCCCGTAACCCTTGACTTCGGTTACGGTCATGCCTTGTAGCCCGAGATCGGTCAGCGCCGAGCGGACTTCCTCGAGCTTGAACGGCTTGATGATGGCCGTTACGAGCTTCATTTGGTTCCCCTTGTGCTCCGGCCGCCTTGCCCGCTCTGTGAGCATGCGGCATCACACGCCGCTCGCTCGGCGGCGCAAGGGTTCCTAGTCAAGAGCCGTGCCAACTGCTCCGAATCTGTCTATGTACTTGAAAATATTCTGAAAAAATGAAACGCCGAGGGCATCGGCGCGCTCGCGCCCTTGCCTATAATTTGGGCAGAAATGCTTGTTTGCCCATCAACGAGGCACGAAGGCCGACTGCCGCGAGCGGGTCAGACCCTCCTGGGCGACGGAGGCCACCAACGCGCCATCGCGCCTAAAAACGCTGCCCCGGCAGAACCCCCGCGCGCCGTGGCTTGAGGGGCTGTCTTGCGCATAGAGCAACCACTCGTCCGCCCGAAACGGCCGGTGAAACCACAGGGCATGGTCCAGGCTCGCAAGCTGGATGTCCTTGTCGAACATCAGCTTGCCGTGGGCGATCAGCGCCGTGTCCAGCAAGGAGAAGTCCGAGGCGTAGGCCAACACGCACTGGTGCAGCGGGAAGGCATCGGGCAGCCGGCCGCTGGCGCGCAGCCAGAGCATTTGCTCCGCCGGCCGTTGCTCGCGCGAGAAATAGCGCGACACATCCACGGGACGCAGCTCGATGGGACGCTCCTGTTCCCAGTATTTGCGCATGACCTCCGGCAGCTCGGCAAGCATGCGCGCCTTCAAGTCCTGTTCGCTCGGCAGGTCCTCGGGCGGCGGCACCTTCGGCATGGTGCTGTAATGCTCCAGACCCTGCTCGTGTATGTGAAAGGACACGCTCATGACGAAAATGGCCCGCCCGTGTTGGGTCGCGGTCACGCGCCGGGTGGTAAAGCTCGCGCCGTCGCGCACACGCTCGACGCTGTAGATGATGGGGCGGTTGAGGTCGCCGGGCAGCAAAAAGTAAGCGTGCAGCGAGTGCGCGACCCGCTCCGGCGGCACGGTGCGCACGGCCGCCACCAGACCCTGCCCCAGCGTCTGGCCGCCGAATACACGCTGCCAGGACTGCTGCGGGCTGCGGCCGCGAAACAGGTTGTCCTCCAGCGTTTCGAGGTCGAGGATGCTGAGCAACCTGTCGACGGCCGTGGCCGCTGGCGGGTTCTCGGCCGAGATGCCCATGCCGCACCCTATTGAGCTAGATGGATCAAGCTGCCGCCACAGGAGGCGCCCCGGGCGTCCCTGTCAAGCGCGGGGACAGGCAAGCCATGCGATCGCAAGCCGCCTTTGATGTGGCCATCGGCGGCGGCGGCAGCGTCGGCCTGGCGCTGGCCTGCGCGCTGGCCGACGCCTTGGGCGCGGGCGCGCGCATCGCCCTCGTTGATCGCGCCGCCTTGAGCGCGACGGCCGGCCGCGACCTTCGCGCCTCCGCCCTGTCGGCCGCCTCCAAGCGGCTCCTCACCACCCTCGGCGTCTGGCCAGCCCTCGCGCAAGCCGCCCAGCCCGTCACCGCCATCGACATTACCGATTCGCGCCTCACCGACGCCATCCGGCCCATCCTGCTGTCCTATGACAACACGCTGGCAGCCGCGGAGCCCGCCAGCTACATCGTCGAGAACGAGCGGCTGCGGCAGGCCCTGCTCGCGGCCGCGGCGGCGCGTCCGGCGATCGCGCTGATGGGCTCCTCACCCATCCTGAGCTTTGTTGTCGATGCCCACGGCGTCGATATCTCCCTCCCCGACGCAAGCCTGCGCGCGGCTCTGCTGGTTGGCGCCGATGGTCGCGCCTCGCGCCTGCGCGAGGCGGCTGGCATCAAGATCCTGCGCTGGAGCTATCCACAAACCGGCATTGTCACCACGGTTGGCCATAGCAAACCGCATCACGGCCGGGCGCTGCAGCACTTTCTGCCATCCGGCCCCTTTGCCATCCTGCCCCTGACCGACGATCGCTCCTGCATCACCTGGAGTGAGGCAAGCGCGGCCGCCCAGGAGCTGCTGGCGCTCGAGGCGGCGCAATTTCGCGCCGAGCTCGCCCGGCGTTTCGACTACCGACTGGGGGAGATCGTGGCGGTGGGCGCGCGCGCCGCCTGGCCGCTCGAGATGCATCTGGCCCGCGCCCTTGTGAGTGACCGCTTCGCCGTCGTCGGCGATGCGGCCCGCGTCGTGCATCCGATCGCCGGGCAGGGTCTCAATCTCGGCCTGCGCGATGTCGCGGCCCTGACCGAGGTCATCGCCGATGCCGCCCGGCTCGGCCTCGACACCGGCAGCCAGCTCGTGCTGGAGCGCTACGAACGCTGGCGCCGGCTCGATTCGGCGCTGTCGGCGGCCAGCTACGACGCCCTCAACCGCCTGTTTTCCAACGACTGGACGCTGCTGCGCACGGCGCGCGATTTCGGTCTCGCCGTGCTCGATCAGTTTCCGGCCCTCAAGCAGGTCCTGGTGGCCGAAGCCGCGGGCGTAACGGGTGAGGTGCCAAAGCTGCTGCGCGGCGAGCGAGCCTAACGGGCGGCCACGCTGGCCGCTGCAACGGCGCGCCCCTGCCAAGCAGCCTCCGTCGGCTTGTCTTGGCCGCGCCCTCGGGTCCAAGATGGCCACGAAAACGGCAGCGCCGCTGCGGTTGCGGTCAAGGCGGCATGGGGGCGGAGACAGGCATGGCCAATCTCGGGGCAAGGGAGCGGCTGATCGTTGCGCTCGACACCGGAAACGTGGAGGAGGCGCGCGGGCTGGTTCGGCGCCTGGGCGATGCCATCAGCTTTTATAAAATCGGGCTCGAGCTCGTCATGAGCGGCGGCCTCGACTTTGCCCGCGCGCTCACCGGCGAGGGCAAACAGGTCTTTCTCGATATGAAGCTGCTCGATATCGAGAACACCGTGGAGCGGGCGACGCGCAACGCCGCCGCGACCGGGGCAACCTTCCTCACCGTGCACGGTCATGACCTCAAGACCCTGCGCGCGGCCGTTGCCGGCAAGAGCGGCACCTCCCTTAGGGTGCTGGCCGTGACCGTGCTGACCAATCTGACGGCGGCCGATCTCGCCGAACAGGGCTTGCGGGAAATGCCCGAGGCCCTGGTCGCCCGCCGTGCCCGGCTCGCCCACGCCGCCGGTTGCGACGGCATCGTTGCCGCCGGCGCCGAGGCGTCGGTGGTGCGCGCCGTAGTTGGCCCGGGGATCGCCATCGTCACCCCGGGCATTCGCCTTGCCGGCGATGCCGCCGGCGATCAGGCCCGCATCACCCCTCCCGGCGCCGCCATCCTGGCGGGCGCCGACTACCTGGTCGTGGGCCGGCCGATCACCGGAGAGACCGAGCCACGGCCGGCCGTCGAGCGCTACCTGCGCGAGATCGAGGGCGCGCTCGCCCGGCGTTCGCTAGGTCCCCCGAGCTGAGGCCTCGACCCGTGGGTGGCAAGGCCGGGGCTTGCGGCGGGTGGGAGCGATGGCGCCTGCGGCTTGCCGTCGCCGCGGCCGCCGTGGGATGAAGGTCAACCTGCGGCCTAAAAGCGAGCCACCTCCACCGTGTCGATGCCAAGCCCAGCCGCCTCGCCCGCGCCCTGGTGCGCCACCGTGCTCACCCTCTTGCCCGAGCTGTTTCCGGGACCGCTCGCCGGCTCGCTGAGCGGGGAAGCGTTGCGCAAGGCGCTATGGCGCTTGGAGACCGTCGATTTGCGTCCTTTCGGCCTGGGCCGGCATAGAAACGTCGATGATACCCCGGCCGGCGGCGGGGCCGGCATGGTCCTGCGCGCCGACGTCGTCGGCGCGGCCATCGATCAGGCACGCAGCCACCACCCCAAGGCCGAAGCGATTTGCCTGTCGCCGCGCGGGGAACCCTTCACGCAGGCCACGGCCCAGCGCCTGTCACAGGGGCCGGGCGTGGTCTTGCTTGCCGGGCGCTTCGAGGGAATCGACCAGCGCGTCATCGACGCGCGCGGCTTGCGTGAGATCTCGATCGGTGACTACGTCCTTGCCGGGGGGGAGCTGCCGGCCATGGTGCTGATCGAGGCCGTCGTGCGGCTGTTGCCGGGGGTGGTCGGCCAACCCCTCTCGCTCGCCGAGGAGAGCTTCGCCGCGGGCCTGCTCGAATATCCCCAGTACACGCGGCCGCGCGAATGGGAAGGCCTCAGCATCCCCGCAGTTTTGCTCAGCGGCGACCACGCCCGCATCGCCCGCTGGCGCAGCCGCGAGGCCGAACGCATCACCCGCGAGCGGCGCCCCGATCTTTGGCGCCAGCGGCGCCCGGCAGACGACGCGGAACCCTAAGCCATGGCCAGCGAACAGGCGCCTGCCGCCGCGCCGGCAAGCGTGGCGACGCGAGAGCGACGCACGCTGGCGGCGGCCGCGACCGCCCACATCCTGCATGATGGTTACACCGACCTCATCTACGTCTTGCTGCCGGTGTGGCAGGCCGAGTTTGGCCTCGGCTTCGCCGAGGTCGGGCTCTTGCGCGCCAGCTATACCGGCATCATGGCGGCATTGCAGATTCCCGCCTCGATGCTGGCCGAGCGCTGCGGCCCGGTTTTGGTCTTAGTCGGTGGCACGGTGCTGTCGGCGATTGCCTTCCTCTTCGCCGGCGCCAGCCTTGGCCTTGCCAGCTTGCTGGCGGCGCTCGCGCTCGGCGGCCTTGGCGCCAGCGTGCAGCACCCGATTGCCTCGAGCCTGGTCAGTGCCGTCTTTCCCGGCGCGCGTTCGCGTACCGCGCTCGGCGTTTATAATTTCACCGGCGACCTGGGCAAAATGGCCATGCCGGTTCTGGCGGCCCTGCTCTTGAGCGCCATGCCCTGGCGCCACGCGCTGTTCATCCTTGGCGGCCTTGGCATCGCCTGCGCCGCCCTCGTGCTGGCGCTGGCGCCGGCCGCGGTCAACGCCCGCTCGCGCCCGGACGAGGATGCCGCCAAGCGCGCGGCTGTGGCGCAACCCGCACGGGCGCCGCCGCAGCACGGCTTCCTGCTGCTCATTGCCATCGCCATGATCGACTGCGCAGGCCGCAGCGGCTTTTTGACCTTTCTGCCGTTCCTGCTCAAAGCCAAAGAGGCCTCGATCGCCAGCATCGGCACGGCGCTGTCGTTGCTGTTCGTCGGCGGCGCGGCGGGTAAGCTGGTGTGCGGCTACCTCGGCGCGCGCATCGGGCTTCTCAACACCGTCCTGCTGACGGAAGGGCTGACCGCCATCGGCATCATCGCCTTGCTGCCGATGCCTTTGCCGGCCAGCCTCGTCCTGATGCCGCTTCTCGGCACCTGCCTCAATGGCACCTCCTCGGCCCTCTATGGCACGGTGCCCGAGCTGGTGGCCCCGACACGGCGGGCGCGCGCGTTTGGCATTTTCTATACGGGCGCCATCGCCGCCTCGGCCGCCACGCCCCCGCTGATCGGGCTCCTCGGCGATGGCTTCGGCGTCACCACGGCCATGACGATCATCGCCGTCATGGTGCTTGCCACCGTGCCGTTGTCGGCCCTGCTGATGCCGATGTTGCCGGCGCCGGCGCGGCGTTGAAGAGCCACAAAAGCCGCCTTGGCCGCGGCCGCCATTGACAGCCCTCCTCCCGCACCCCATAAGAACGGCCATGATGACGATTGCGAAGATGGCCCCGCGACGCCGCCGGTTCGACCCGCGGCTGCGATGACGCTCCCTGCAAGGGCGTCGCTTCGCCAGCCGCGTGTCAAGCGCGGCTTTTTTGTTGTCTAATCTCCATCGAGACCACCACCATGCCGACCAAGACCGCCTCCAAGCCCAAAGCAAGCCTGGCCAAGGGCCAAGCAACAGGCAAGAAACCCAGAATTTTTATCGACGGCGAGGCCGGGACCACCGGCCTTGAGATCCGCCGGCTGGTTGAGGGCTCAGCCAGCCTCGAGCTCAAGAGCGTGGCACCGGCCGCGCGCAAGGACCCGCAGGCGCGGCTGGCCGTCATGGCCGAGGTCGATCTCGTCGTGCTCTGCCTGCCCGATGCCGCCGCCAAGGAGGCCGTCGCGCTGATCGAGCAGCTGGGGCAACAGGCCCCCAAGATCGTCGATGGAAGCACCGCCCATCGCCTGGCCTCCGGGTGGGTCTATGGGTTTCCCGAACTCGACCAGGACCAGACCGCCGCCGTGCGCCAGGCGCGGCGGGTCACCAATCCCGGCTGTTATCCGACCGGCGCCATTGCCCTCATTCGTCCCCTGGTCGAGGCGGGACTGATTCCCGCCGACTATCCCGTGAGCGTGAACGCGGTCAGCGGCTATAGCGGCGGTGGCCGCACCATGATTGAGGCCTACGAGGCTGGAAAGGCGCCCGCCTTCGAGCTCTACGGCCTCGGCCTCGAGCACAAGCACGTTCCCGAGCTGCAGAAATACGCCAAGCTGACGCGGCGGCCGCTGTTTGTGCCCGCGGTCGCAAGCTTTCGGCAGGGCATGCTGGTGAGCGTGCCGCTCCATCTCGACACGCTACCGGGCAAGCCCAGCGCCGGCGACCTCGAGGCGGTTTTGAGGCGCTACTACGCGGGTGCCAAGGGCGTCTCGGTGGTCCCCGTCGGCGAGCCGGCGGGCCAAGGCGGCCGCCTCGAGCCCGAGGGCCTCAATGGCAGCAATGCCCTTGAGCTCCGGGTCTTCGCCAACGCCACCTACGGCCAGGCGGTGTTGGTGGCGCGGCTCGACAACCTCGGTAAGGGGGCGGCGGGGCAGGCCTTGCAAAACATCGGCTTGATGCTGGGCGTGCCGGTGTAGAGGAGCGCGCGCCGGCGATCCTGGATCGATCCGCACCGCAAGGGTAAGCCATGCGCCGCTACGACTTTAGTGCCCACCGCCTTTTCGTGGACAGCGCCTTGGCGCCCGGCACTTTGGTCCCCTGTCGCGCCGATCAGGCCAACTATTTGCGCAACGTGTTGCGCCTTGGTCTTGGCGATCAGATCCTGATCTTCAACGGCCGCGACGGCGAGTGGTGCGCGCGCATCGCCGAAGCGCGCAAGTCGACAACGACGCTCAGCGCCGAGACCCAGGTGCGGCCACAGCAAGCCACCCCCGACATCGACTATTTGTTCGCTCCGCTGAAACGGGCGCGGCTCGATTACATGGTGCAAAAGGCCACCGAGATGGGCGTCGCACGGTTGCGTCCGATTTTTACCCGCCGCACGACACCGGAACGGATCAATGGTGCACGCATGCGCGCCAATGCGATCGAGGCTGCCGAACAGTGCGGTATCTTGCGGGTACCCGACGTGCTCGACGCCGAAACGCTCGTCGCGGCGATCGCGCACTGGGACCGCCGGCGGCGGCTCATTTTCTGCGACGAGGACAGTGACGAGCCCGATCCGCTGGCCGCGCTCGGCGCGCTTGAGCCCGGTCCGCTGGCGTTGCTGATCGGACCCGAAGGTGGCTTCGACGATGCCGAGCGTGAGCTCCTCACATCCCAGGCATTCGCCGTGCGCATCTCCTTGGGCCCGCGCATTTTGCGCGCCGACACGGCCGCGGTTGCCGCCCTCGCCCTCGTGAATGCCACGCTTGGCGATTGGCGTTGAGGCGACAACCGCCAAAGGCTTGTGCCCGGCCGGTCTTTTCCATAACAAGGGGCGAGCCGAGACCCGAGCAGGGCGGCCGAGCCCGACCAACCCAAAGGAACAGCCGCCGGATGTCCACCCGCGAGGACAGTGCGCCCAGCCCGCCTGTTGGTTCGCGCGACGATTTGGTCGCCTGGATCGCCGCCGGGTCAAAGCCGAAGGAACGCTGGCGCATCGGCACCGAGCACGAGAAGTTCTTGTTCCACACCGACACCCTTGGTCCGGTGCCCTACGCGGGCCCGCGCGGGGTGCGCAGCTTGATGGAGGGGCTGATCGCCCGCTTCGGCTGGATCCCCATTTTGGAAGCGGACAACATCATCGCCCTCAAGCGGCCAAGCGGGGAAATTAACGCCGGCACGGTCTCGCTCGAACCCGGCGGCCAATTCGAGCTGTCCGGGGCCCCGCTCAGGACCGTGCACGAACTGGGCGCGGAGACCCAATTGCACCTCGATCAGGTGCGCGCCGTTGGCGATCAGCTTGGCATCGGTCTTCTCGGCGTCGGCTTCTCCCCCAATTGGACGTTCGAGGAGACGCCGCGCATGCCGAAGCAACGCTACGGCGTCATGACACGCTATATGCCGCTCGTGGGCTCGCGCGGTCTCGACATGATGTACCGCACCGCCACCGTGCAGGTGAATTTGGATTTCGCCGACGAGGCCGACATGGTCAAAAAGCTGCGCGTATCGCTGGCGCTGCAGCCGATCGCCACGGCAATCTTTGCCTGCTCGCCGTTCTGCGACCGCAAGCCGAACGGCTTTTTATCGCTACGCAGCGAGGTGTGGCGCGACACCGACCGGGCGCGGACGGGCATGTTGCCGTTCGCCTTCGAGCCCGGCATGAGCTTCGAGCGCTACGCCGATTACGCCCTCGATGTGCCCATGTACTTTATTTATCGCGACGGCCGCTACATCGACGTGGCCGGCGCCTCGTTTCGGGATTTTATGGCCGGGCGTCTGCCCGCGCTTCCCGGCGAGCGGCCGACCGTCGATGATTGGTCGGACCACTTGACGACCCTCTTCCCCGAAGTGCGCATGAAGCAGTTCCTGGAGATGCGGGGCGCCGACGGCGGACGCTGGCGGCGCATTTGTGCCGTGGCCGCCTTTTGGACCGGCCTGCTCTACGATGCCACGGCGCTCGATGCGGCCTGGGACTTGGTCAAGGGCTGGAGCGCGCCGGAACGCCAGGCGTTGCGGGACGCGGTACCGAAGCTGGCCCTGGCCGCCTCCGTTGGCGGCAGCAGCGCCCTCGAGATTGCCCGCCAAGCCAGCGCGATCGCCCGGGCCGGGCTGGCCGCGCGCGCCTGCGCCAACG
>DASTMQ010000464.1:0-7869 GCA_035714005.1 Hyphomicrobiaceae bacterium | reverse complement strand
ACAATCCACGACCCGCCGACGCCTTCCGCCGGGATGGTCAGGCCGCCGGTCGCGTTCATGAGCGCGGAGAATTTGAGCTGTACACCGGCCAGTGAAAAGCGCAGCACCTTGCGGCGGCGGGCTTCCCGCTCCTTCTCGTCTTTGTTAGCCGCCTCCGGCGGCCACGCTTCCCCGTCAGCCGGCCGGACCGTCATTGCGCCGGCAAGGTCTTTGCCGAGCACCCACAGCAGGAAAAATTCGCGCTTGGGGTTCACGTCGGCGCGCTTCGCCAGATATTCGCGCATGGAGTCTTCGGGAAGTACGTTGGCAAAGAACTGTGGCACGCGCGTCTGCGTCGGCGCGAGTTCGGTGATAAGGCCGCCGAGCGCATCCTTGAAGGACAAGCTGAGCGTGGGACGGTTCACGTCGTCCACGTAGGACTGGTTGAAAGCGAATATGCTGCGGTCACCCTGGACTCGGGTCAGGGTACCGATGGGCTCGCCGTAGAGCAGGATCTCCAATACCGAGACGTCAGGCATCGTCGTCCTCGTCTTCGAGCGAATAGGCCGGCCGCGGCCCCGGCGCGACCGTCGCTCTGCCGTGCACCAGCCTGTTCCGGAGGTCACGCAGTTCGCGGGCCCATTTCGAAAGGCGGGCGTCGCGCTCAGGATGCTTTGTGATCGCACGTATCGCCGTTAGCGCAGCATGCAGGCGGTCCGCTTCTGCCGGGCCAAGGCGCAGGTACGTCAGTTCCTGAACGGCTTTTTGCAGTTGATCGAGGCCTTTCGTATGCGGCGATGATGTGTGCTGCAGATGATTGATCGCGTCCTGGAGCCTTTTCAGTTCGCGCAGGGCTTTGGGGGCGGCGGGCGTTCTCTCCTCTTGACGCCCGCGCACGATCGCCTCGACAGCGGGCACGAGATTGCGCGGAATGAGCATCGGCTCGAGATCGAGAACCCGCGCCAGCTCGATCAGGCTCGACAGCTTGAGGTCTACGGCACCGCTTTCGATCTTAGAGATGTGCGCCTGGGGCACGCCTGCGAGCGCACTGAGCGCGCGCTGGGTCAGCTGTTTTCCCTCCCGCGCCGTCTTCAGTTCGCTCGTGATCTCTCGTGTGCCGTACTTCATGATGCGTCTGCCTATATCAAAGTTATGGATTGATATGGTGTAGAATATCAAAAATTCAAAATCATTGTCAATTTTGATGTTCTGGAGCGCATCAGACATAACATCTAATGCGGCCTAGAATATCAGACTTAGCTGGAGAAATCAGTCCCAAAGGCCTTTTCCGGCTGTGAACAATGACTGGCGTCGTGCGGCGGACTCGTACGCTAGGTGGGGAGGCGATTCGCAGATGACCCTCACAACGAGGCCGTTGCGCCGCCCGGACCATTGTCGCGCGCTGGCAACGACGCCAAGTGGAACGGGCGCTGATGGATCAGGCGGAGCTCACCGGCATATTCTGCGCAAGACCCCAGAACTTCGGCTGGTTCCTGGGCGCGGGGTCGTCGGCAACAGCCGGGCTTCCCACGGCGTCCGACATCATCTGGGACCTGAAGCAGCGCCACTATTGCCGTGAGGAAAATCAGGACATATCGCGGCAGGATGTCCAGATCGAAGCGGTCCGCACCCGCATGACGTCCAAAGGCTTCCCCGAACAATGGGCGCCGGAGGAATACACGACCTACTTCGAGAAGATTTTCGGCGCCAACAAAGAGAGGCAGCGCAAGTATCTCAGCGCCATTCTCTCGGAAGACAAAGTCACGCTGTCAGTCGGGAATCGCGTGCTGGCTGCGCTGATGGCCTCTGGCCTGACGCGCATGGTCTTCACCACCAACTTCGACACAGTCGTTGAGAAGGCCGTTGCCGAAGTCGCCGGCCGGTCGCTTGCTGCCTTCCACCTCGAAGGCTCGCACGCCGCCGTTCACGCCTTCGACAATGAAGAATTCCCGATCTACTGCAAGCTCCACGGCGACTTCCGGTACGACAGCATCAAGAACCTGCCGCATGATCTGGCGACACAAAACCCGAAGCTCTCGGACTGCCTGCTCAAGGCAAGCACCAGGTTTGGTTTGATTGTTGCCGGCTACAGCGGCCGCGATGAGAGCGTGATGTCGCTGCTGCGCGCGGCGGCGAAGACAAAAGGAGCTTTTCCGCATGGCCTCTACTGGACCGGGCTGAAAGAAGGGGGCGTGCCGCCTGCCGTCAAACAACTCCTTGATGAGGCCAGGCAAGCGGGCGTCGACGCTCACTTCATAAGCATCGAACGTTCGATGCGCTGATGCTGAGGCTATGGCGCAACATCCGGGACAAGAGCTCGGAATATGACGCCAAAGTCCGCTGGACGCAGGCCGCGGGCGTCAACATCCCGCTCCCGCGTCCTGGCACCGGCGCGTCTCTGATCAGGCTGAACGCGCTGCCGTTGCTCTCGCTTCCGAGGCACTGTCAGGCGCTCACTTTCCGCAAGCCCAAAGATTGGCACGATTTGCGCAGCGCCACGCACAACACGGAAGGCAACCTGATCCTGACCAAGTCGGACACCGTGTGGTGTTGGGGCAGCAAGGAGCTGGTCCGCGACGAATTTGCCCAACTCACCGGGAACGAAGCTTTCGATCTTACGGCCAAGCTTGCCGACCTTGACGCCAACACGCATCTGAAGGCGTTCCTTGAAGAGGCTCTTGCCCGCGCTCTCGCGAAGGGCAGGCCCCTGGTTGCGAGGACGCAGCGCTCCGGCTCGTTTCTCATCGCCGACCGGCATGCCGACGATCTTGCCTTGCTCGATCCCGTGCGTGCCGTCGTCGGCACGCCCTTTTGGCGACATTGCCGGGCTTTTTGCGCCGGTGACAGAGGACCATCCCGACCCCCAGAAGATCGCGTGGGCCGAAGCCGTGCGGGTGTCCATCGAGATCCGGGATGAGAAGTCCTGGCTGCTCCTTGCGCCCGATGTCTGGCACCGGGGCCGCGCCGCTGGAATTCATGGACCATCTCGGCATGCCGCTCAGGGATGGCTTGACCTTCGCGCACTCGGCGCTGGTTGGCGCCCGCCTGCGCGACCGCATCAAGCTCGGCGCCTCCGGCAAAATCACCTCCGGCTTCGACATGGCGCGCGTGATGGCGCTCGGTGCCGACTGGTGCAATGCCGCACGCGGCTTCATGTTTGCGGTCGGCTGCATTCAAGCCCAACAATGCCACACCGGCCATTGCCCGACCGGGGTCACCAGCCAGGACCGCCTGCGCCAGCGCGCCATCGTCGTCAGCGACAAGTCCGTGCGCGTCGCCAACTTCCATCGCGAAACCGTCAAGGCGTTGGCCGAACTGGTCGCGGCGGCCGGGCTCGAGCATCCAAGCGAGCTCAGACCCGAGCATTTCATGCGCCGGGCGGCGCCCGATCGCGTCGTCACCTTTGCCGACCTCTACCGCGTCTTGGAGCCCGGCGAGCTGCTGGCGGGCACGGATCACCCGCGCTTCCAGGCGGCTTGGCAACTGGCGCGCGCCGACAGCTTCCAACCGGCCGGCGCGGCACCGAGGAGCGCGGTCTCGCCGTTGGCGCCGCTGTCGGCGGCCTAAGCGCTGGCGCCGCAACGTTGCGCAAAAGTCACGGGCGTTTGCAGCATCGGCGCACTCGTCACGGAAGATATAAATAACGCTGTTAGGCGAGGAGGAGCCGTCAAACCTTAGGGGCTCCATGCTGACAATGAGCCGCCGCCTGCCGAGGCTCCGAGGCCTGGCCGCCACGCTCGCGGCCCTGGCTGCCAATTTCGCGTGCGGTGCAACCCACGCCGAGATGCAAATTGGCGTTTACGGCGGTGCCAATACCAATTTCAACAGCCCGGTCACCTTGCACAAGGGCGCGCTCAGCGACAGCCGCACCGTCGATTGGGAAGGCCGGTCGTTTCAAATGCCGCCCTACTGGGGGGTACAGGCCACCTACTGGCTCAACGCCAACGCCAGTTGGGGTGTGAGCATCGACTACACACATTCCAAGGCCTACGCCGGGCTCAATTTCGCAACCGATCCAATCTACCGGCACCTCGAATTCACCGACGGCAACAATCTGTTGATGCTCAATCTGCTCTACCGCTTCGGCGCGCTCGCCGACGGCAGGCTGGTGCCCTACCTCGGTGCCGGCGGCGGGGTCGCCATCCCGCATGTGGAAGTCAAACTCAAAGCCTTTCCAGGCCAAGATACCTGGGAGTACCAGTTTGCCGGTGGCGCGGCCCAGGTCCTGGGCGGACTAGACTATCGGCTGACCGATGCCTGGTCGCTGTTTGCCGAAGGTAAGGTCAGCTACTCGCACCTCGCCACGGAGCTCGAAGGCGGCGGTACCTTGAAAACCTATCTCTGGTCCCCGCAACTGATGCTGGGTCTCAGCTACCGGTTCGGCAACTGACATCCGCCACGTCAGCAGCAAGCAGTTGGGCACCGCTCATTGCTTATTGGGCAAGCGCAACGGTCAGGTTTCCTGCGCCCTCACTCCCAATCGCTCAGCAGCACGTAGTAGGCAAGCGCGCCGAAGAAGGGCGCGATCAGCACGGCCTCGATCAGCCCGCGCGTGAGGGAGAACAAGAGAGGCACGCTGAGGAGCACGAGCCCCAGGGCAATGAGCGTTCGGTCCATGGTGCAAAAGTCTAGTCGCCTCGCATGAAGATTGCGCAACGCGTGCGCTAAGAAATCGTGACGGTCGTTGGGCGACGCCGCCGCTCGCAACAGGCCGCCGAGTGGCCTTCCTCGCCCGACCGGACTTTTTCGCCTTTCTCACCGCTCAGACGATTGTGGTCGATGGCGCCGCCCACTACCATTCATGTCAAAATTACGAGGGCGGCCCGTCATGCAAACGCAAATTCCAATTATCGATCTCACGGACGCCCGCTCCAGCGATCGCGGCGCCCGCCTGCGCCTGGGCCAGCTGATCGACCGCAGCTGCACCGAGATCGGCTTTTTCACCGTCACCGGCCATGGCGTTCCCCCCGAGATCATCACCGCCCTCAACCGCACGGCGCATGCGTTCTTCGCCCTGCCGATGGAGCAGAAGCAGGAAGTAACGCCCGCTGATATCAAGAGCCCGCGCGGCTATAAGCCCATCGGCTACGAGGCGCTTGGCCACGGCAACGCCAATATGACGCCGCCCGATTTAAAGGAGTACTACCACCTCGGGCGCGAAAGCTGGCCGAACGAGCCCTACTACAGATCATCCGAGGGGCAGCGCTACTTCATAAGAAATATCTGGCCTCGCCAGCCCGTTGGCTTCGCCGAGGCAGCGGCGCGCTATTATGCGGAGATGGAGCGCTTGGTTGGCGTCCTGATGCGCGTTGCGGCGCTCGGGCTTGGCATCGACGAGCACTTCTTTGACGACAAGATCGATAAGCACATCTCGGCGATGCGGCTCAACTTTTATCCGGAGCTCAAAGAGCAGCCCAAGCCCGGGCAACTGCGCGGCGGCGAGCACACGGACTACGGCCTGCTCACCATCCTCAACGGCGAGAATGTCCCAGGCGGGCTGCAGGTGCAGACGCGCCGTGGCGAGTGGATTGATGTCGAGACCGATCCCAGCAACTTTGTCTGCAACATTGGTGACCTGCTCATGCGCTGGACCAACGATCGCTGGGTCTCCAACCTGCATCGCGTGGTCACTCCGCCGCGCAGCGCCGCCGGTGCGAAGCGCCTCTCGATGGCTTTCTTCCACCATCCCAACTACGACGCGATGGTGGAGTGCATCGCCCCGCCCGGCGAGGCGAAGTATCCACCGGTGCTATCCGGTGAGTATCGCGACCTTAAATATCGCCAGACCCGCTTGCTGGAGACGCCGTTGAAGGCGGCGGGTTAGGGCGGCGATTGCGGCGGCAAAATCGTGAGTAAGGTGAAGACAGGTGATCCCCAGCCGCTGCGTGCCGCTGGCGTTGGCGACCGGACGCAGACCAAGGCACGGGAGAGGTCACCGCAACGCTACAAAACCGTCACGGAGTTCTGGCATTAAAGCCGCTTCGCTAAGCGAGAGCGAGTGGACCTCCATGTCGACACCGGCGGGCGCCAGCCCAGGTTGCCCATTTGCGCGCGCCGCCCTCGGCGCCCTGCTGTTCGGCCTATGGGCGGTTGGCCCCGCCGCGGCCGTGGCTCAGGGAGCCCCGACGCTTGATGGCCGGCCCGCCCTGGTGATCGCCCACCGCGGGGCCAGCGGTTATCTCCCCGAGCACACGCTCGAGGCCTACGCCAAGGCGATCGAGATGGGTGCCGACTTTATCGAGCCGGACGTGGTGGCAACCAAGGACGGCGTGCTCATTGCGCGGCACGAGCCCATGCTCGCTGGCACCACCGACGTTGCCGATCGCGCCGGCTTCGCCGACCGGCGGCGGGCGCGCACGGTCGATGGCATCGAGATCACCGACTGGTTTGCCTGCGATTTCACGCTGGCGGAAATCCGGCAGCTGCGCGCCAAGCAGGCCATGCCCGAGCGCGACCAGTCCATGAACGGCGCCTTCCAGATTCCGACCCTCCAGGAGGTGATCGATCTTGCCAAGTCCAAGTCGGCCCAGTTAGGGCGCGTTATCGGGGTCTATCCGGAAACCAAGCACCCAAGCTTCCATGCAGCCGAAGGGCTCAAACTGGAGGATCGGCTGCTGGAGCTTATCCATGCCGCCGGCTGGACCGAGCCATCCTCCCCCGTCATCGTGCAAAGCTTCGAGGTCGCCAACCTCAAGTATCTGAGGAGCAAGACGCGCGTGCGCCTGGTGCAGCTGGTCGATGCCGACGATGTCGACAAGGATGGCGCCATCGTCCTGAAACCGCCGCTCGATCGGCCCTACGATTTTACCAGCGCGGGGGACCCGCGCACCTTCAAGGACCTCGTCTCCAAGGCCGGCCTCGCCGAAATCAAGACCTATGCCGACGGCGTCGGCCCCTGGAAGCGCTACATCGTTGCAGCCAAGCAGATCGACGCCGACGGCGACGGCAAACCCGACGACCTCAACGGCGATGGCAAGATCGACGAACGCGATCGCGTGCTCCTGCCCGCGAGCAGCCTGATCAAGGATGCCCACGACGTCGGCCTGTTCGTCCACACCTGGACTTTCCGCAACGAGCCGCGGCGCCTGGCCTCCGACTATAAGGATGACCCGGTGCTGGAATTGAAAATGTTTTACGCCTTGGGGATCGACGGTCTTTTTAGCGACTTTCCCGACACCGCAGTTAAGGCCCGGTTTTAACGTTCCCCCTCGCGCCTGCTGGGGGATGCAGGAGGTGCGCGTGCGCGCGCATCGAAGCCCGGACGGCAGTCCCGACCGCCGTGTCCCCGCATAGGCACTGCTTTTTAGAGGCACCAACGATGAATTTACGCGCCTTGAGCATCGGCACTTTCAATCTCTACAATCTCAACGAGCCGGGGCTTGCGCTTTACCGCGATCGGGACGGCTGGTCTGAAAGCGAATACGCGCGCAAGATCGAATGGACGCAGCGCAGCATTGCCCTGCTGCATCCCGATATTTTTGGCTTCCAGGAACTGTGGCATCGCGCCTCGCTGGCGCGCGCCTTGGAGGCGGGCGGGCTCACAAACGATTATGACCTGCTGGCGCCCGAGGACGCCAACGGCACCCACATCGTCTGCGCCGCGATCGTGCGCAAGGGCCTGTTGCTGGGAGAGCCCGAATGGATCGTCGCTTTTCCCGAAAAATTCCTGCTGCAAAGCGCCGGCGACGACCCGCAAACGCCGGCCGTCAGCGTCAACATCGCCAGCTTTTCCCGGCCGGTCCTACACTTTCAGGTGCGACCGCGAACGGACCACGACCCCATCCATGTCTACGTCTGCCACTTGAAATCGAAGGCCCGACCGAGGTCTTTCGCGAGGCCTGGTATCGCGCCGATACCACCAGCTACCAGAAGCACCAAAGCAATTTGGGC
>DASTMQ010000463.1:0-13221 GCA_035714005.1 Hyphomicrobiaceae bacterium | reverse complement strand
GGTCGCAGCAAGCTCAAGTGCTTTCATGACTTGCTCGTTTTTGTTTGATACGCGGCACAGGATCCAGCATGCGAGAAACCGTGCGGCGCCGGACGACGTTCCGGCCTTGGCCGACGACACTGTGGATAACTTTGGCGCGCGGAGAGCTCGCTTGCCCGAGCGCGACAACGGCCCGCCACGCAACGCAACGCAAGCCCAGGAACAAACTGGCGGGCCAGGCGGATTGCCCGCAAAGGTTCTTTTTTTTAAAAGTGAGCCGGACAAGGTGCATCGATAGCACCGAAACGGCCGCTCAGCGCCTTGCAGGCGGCGAAGGCCGATAGCGAAAAATCAAGCTGCCGCGCGACCTTGCGGGCGCTGCTCTCACCCCTGCGCCACGGGGAGGTGAGCGGTCGACCGCCATGGCGATCCGGCTCCCACAATAGCGCTTGAAAGCGCTAGGTCGGCAACGAACTCGTCGAGCCTTGCGAAACTGGTTGCCGGTCTTTTTCGTTTCAGATGGCTCACACAGCGTTCCATGAAGGAGGAGACGCCATGTCGGCCATCAATTGGGCAGCCATCGATTGGGTGTCGCTCGTTACACTCTCGCTATTTGTCTTGCTAGCCGCGCGTATCGGCGAACGCCTTTCGTTCGGCAGTCGTGGACTTGCCGCGTTCATAACGGCCTTGCTGTTTGCGGCGGGCTTTGCCGTCTGGTCCTATGCGCTGCATGACACGCTGAGGCAAGCGATCGCGATGCTTGCGCCTGGTGCCCAGGGCTGAGGCCGTGGCGCCGCGTCAGGTCTGTTGAGACGAGCACCGCCCGCGGCGCAGCAGCTCTCGCGCACACTTTTTTTGCGCTGCGGATCTGCCCGCAGCCGCGGGACTTGCCTTGCTATGGTCAGAGCTCCCGGGCACCTCGCCGCCGCTCCCATTGCAAGCTGGAACCAACAGAATCGCTTGCGCGTTGGTTAACCGATCGCATCGACAATCAGGCAAGGATCATTGAGCGATGGCCGCTACAGAGCATGTCGCGATCGCGCGCGAAAGACACTACAACTCAAGGACGATCAGCATCTTGGCGGCCTTGGCCGTCGATGTTGGGCTGGTTTGGCTCTTGTACGTTAAAGCAAAGTTCAACCCACCGCTGGGTGAGGCGGAAATGTTCTGGGTGAGGGTGACGGCAGCCTTCGGCGCTTATGCCGTGCTGCAGCAGTGGACGCTCGCCAATCAGACCGGTCGGGGTGACGATTTCACGGCGGCGCTCGACAAGTTCATCGCCGCGAGCCCTATCGTGGTCGCCGCCGTGATCGAGGCCTACTGGCTTGGCGCGGAGGGTTCAACGGCCCTCACTTGGCGTCATCACGCCGTTGCCCTGCTGTGGTCTGCGTTCGCGCTCACCGATTTTTTCGCAACCGACATCACCAACCAACGCCTGCGCGCCCGCCAATTCAACGTTGGCGACGGCTCCGGCTAGTGCGCTCGCGACGGCTCTCGCAATCTCAAAGCGGGAGGCCCAACGGCCTCCCGTTTCCGTTGCTCACACACAGCTCCGCGCCCCTGCGCCCCGATGGGACTTTGTCGGCTCAGCTCGCCTGGCACCGGCGCCCTGGGGCCCGAGCGCCCTGCTGCCGCCTGCCCGTGCGCAAGCGCTGGCGGGGCTGCAACGCCGTTTGAGCGCGAGGCTCTGGCCAGGAAACTACCAAGGCCCGATAGCGGCTGGGCCTTGCTGGCCGTAGCCCGCCGCCCGGATTTCCCCCGATATCGCCGCGGCCAAGCAAATGTATGCTGGCCGAGCACCGCCTCGAGCAGGCACGACAATGGCTTCCGCCGCCGCATCGGTTCGGCTGCCCACAACCCCGCATTTGACGGAGTTCACCGATCGTATTGCCCAGGCCAGGAGCTCGGGCGAGGTGCTCGAGGTCTTGCACGCATTTGCGTCGAAGTTTCTGGCGCTCAACGTGCTCGGCGCCGCTCGCATACCCCTGCAGACGTCCGATTGGCGCTCGACCAGGTTGGGACGCGATGTCTTTCTCCACGCCTCCGTCCCCGATGGTTGGTGGGAGGCCTATGCCGCCATGGCCAGGCGCGAATACGATCCCGGCATCATGATGGCTCGAGCCAGCCTGATGGCCTGCACCTGGACCGAAACCATGCAGATGCTCGATCCCATCGGCATCGACCGCTGGCCTTACGAGCTCTCACTCAAATATGGCATGCGTGATGCGCTGACGTGCTCGGTCGGCCGCCGCTGGCTGGTCGCCTATTGGTCCGAACAGAGCCTCGGCAACATCCTAACCCAGCCGTATCGTATTATTCTGTTTGCGGCCGCCAGTTTTGTTGCCCTGCGGCTCGAGCAATTGATCGATCACGATCCTCGCTTCATGGGCAAACGCGCCCGCATAACGCCGCGCGAACTCGCCGTCTTGCGCTTGGTCTCAACGGGACGGCAAACCGCGGAGATCGCCAAGGCGCTCGAGCTCGGGGAGGAGACCATACGCAGTCACCTGAAAAAAGCGCAAGGCAAGCTCGGCGCGCGCAACCGCAGCCAAGCCGTTGCCGAGGCCATCAGGCAGCACCTGATCCCATGAGCGCGTCGATCGGCACTGTCATGGATTTGCCGCGCCGCCAATCGCGCGCGCGCCCCTGAAGGTGGTGGTAGCGCAGGTCATCGGAGGTTGCAGTCGCGACGGACCAGCACTCTCTTTGGCAGGCAATGCAGACCGTCGCTGGCGGATTGCGGGTTTGACCCGATTCCACCTGACGCCCTCCGGGTTCAGCCTCCGGCTCTCCATACTGTCCATGCTCTTCATGACAAGACAGAAACCTCATTGGATCCGAGGAGACCCTGTATGTCAGTCAGCTCGAAGGCGCTTGCCCTAGGCTCGGCGGTTTGCGTCCTCCTGGCCTGCGGCCCATACGTTCTGGCCCAACCACAGCAGAACCCGCCGCAAGGGGCACCCCAAGCCCCACAGGCAGGGGCGCCCCAAGCCCCGCCGGCACCGAACACTGCCCGGCCGTCACCGATGCGCGATTTCCAGGACATGATTACAAGTCAGCGCTCGCAGCTACGCGATCGTATTGCCGGTGCCGTTGGACGGATCGAGGGTGCGTGCCGCGAAGAATTGCGCAATTTCTGTAGCACGGTCACCCCCGGCGAAGGTCGGCTTTTGCTATGCATGCAGGCGCATGAGGACAAGCTCAGCAATCAGTGCGAATTGGCGCTGTTCGATGCCTCGCGCAATATTCAACAAACGATGCAGAAAGTTGGCCGTGTCGCCGAGGCCTGCTGGAACGATATCCAAACACAGTGTGGTGGTGAAAGCTCCATCGCCCAGTGCATCAGCGAGAAACGCGCCAACTTGTCACCGCGCTGCCAAGCGGCCGCCGCCGAGCTGCGACCGCCCGCGCAACAAGAGGCGCAGCGCGACCCGTCCTTGGCAGGTACACCGATTTTCAGTGCCGATGGCGTCAAGGTTGGTCAGGTGACCGCGGTCAGGAGTGGGCTCGACGGCCGGCCACAAATGATCCAGGCAGAAATGGGCAGCCAACTGGGACTGGGAACCATCACAGTTCTCATCACCCCCGATGAGTTTCAATCGCGGGCGGATGGATTGCAACTGCGCATGCGCGCCGACGAGATCGGGGCGGCGCTGCAGAATGGGATGACGGGACAACGCCAGTAGGTGGACCGCTGGCTCGAACCTTTGGCACGCCGTCACAAGCTCAGCTAAGCAGCCAATGCCATGAGCAGATGCCTGCCGCCGCGGCCCCTCCGGCCTGGACGCCAGCACCCGTTGTGGAGGCCGCGGCGGCAATCGCGCGCCAGGCATCGGCCCACGTCGGTCATGCCTCAATGATGCTGTTGCGAATGGCGTAGCGAACGAGGCTGGCCGACGACGATAAGTTGAGCTTGCGCATGACCGTTGCGCGGTGCGTTTCCACGGTCTTGAGGCTGATGTTGAGGACGTTGGCAATTTCTTTATTGGTGTGGCCTTCGGCAATCAGCTGCACGACGCCGCGTTCCCGATTGCTCAGCGCCGAGCTTTCGCGGGCCGGCCGCGACAAAAAGGAATCGAGCAGAGACTCGGAAACCTTGGCCGTAAAGAAAGGCTTGTGCAGCGCCAGCGATTCTATCGCACCGAGCAGGTGGCGCCGTGAATCGGATTTCAGCACGTAGCCGCGTGCACCGGCGCTCAACAGCTCTTGGATCAGCGTCTCGTTGTCGTGCATCGTAAAGATCAAAACCTCCGTCTTTGGCAGACGGGCGCGGATTTGGCGGGTTGCCTCGACGCCGTTGATGAGCGGCATGGCGTAATCGAGTACGGCAACGTCCGGTTTGGTCTCGGTCGCCTTGTTAATGGCGTCTTTGCCATCCCGGGCCTCCGCCACGACCTCCCAATTGGTTTGCGCCTCAAGGACTTTGCGCAGTCCTGAACGGACAACATCGTGATCATCGGCAATGAGGATGCGTAACATGTCCGGCAACACTCCTTACGCGGGGCTCCTAACGGGAAGCTATGGCATTGCCAACTTCGAACTCAGTAGAAAAAACCCCGATGGCCTCTGGTTTAAAACCCGAGCGTCGATGAAAATCTCACTTCACCCGTTTGCGGCTCGGCTCACGCTTTGACACCACGCGCCGAGGCGAGATGACCGGGCCAGGTGGCTGGGTGGGGGTGGCTGGGCGAGGGTGGCTGGCGAGGCGGTGGCCGGGCGAGGAGCGATTGGAGCGCACTCTCTCACGCGCCAGGACCACTGCTGATCGCCTCGGGGTGCATTCGGCGCGCCTGTGGCCTTGCCCGCGCGGGCGCCTGCGGCCGGCGGCGCCCGCCTAAAAGACAGAATCACCTTGAATTTTTCGGCCGGTGCAAGACTGCACGCCGGCCGAGAATCGCTTAGTTGGCGCGCAGGGTATTGGCGCAGAGGCATAGAATGACGCGGTTCCTTGCCGTATCGAACAGAAAAGGCGGCGTCGGCAAATCGACCATTTCCGTGATGTTGGCGCATGCCGCGGCAGCGTGGGGACGCCAACGTGTGCTGTTGATGGATCTCGACACGCAGTGCAATGCCTCCTTGATGCTGCTCGGCGGCGAGGGTTGGGAAAAGGCATCCCGTTCCGGGCAGACCATTGCCGACTATTTCTACGATCGCTTCGATAACGTGGCGGGCGACGAGTCCGTCTATATCGTCAACAACGTCGGCGACGTCGCCCACCCCCGCACGGCGCCTGGCCGGGTGTCGCTGTTGCCCGGTTCACAGCAATTGGAGGACGTTCAGGGCGAGCTGTATCTCAAGCAGTCAAAAAAGGACCTGCACGCGGACGCCGTTGCCCTTCTCGTTCGCAGCCGCATGAAACGCTTGATGCGCCATTTTGGCATGGACTACGATCTTGTCATTCTCGACTGCCCGCCTGGGCTTTCCTTCGCCGCGCACGCCGCCTTGGACATGGCTGATCAGATCGTGGTGCCATTCCGCCCGGACTTCGTCTCCCAATTTGCGCTGGATCGCGTTGCCCTTCTGATCGAACGGGTCGAGAACGCCCAACAGCTGGCGTCGATCCCGTTTGCCGAACGGCGCTATGCCTGCCTGCCCAACTGCTTGACGGGCGCCGGCCACGAGCGCCTCCTGATCGAGCAAATTGCCCTCGATCACCCCCTGTTGACGACGCGGCTGCCGGTCCTCGACAGTATTGCGCGCGCCTTCGACTGGGACGAACGCAAAAAGACCATGGAACAGAAATACGCCGAGGCGTTAGCGCATTTGCGCAAGCTGCATACTGAAGTGTTCGCTGGAACGCACCGGCGCAGCAAATCGGCCTAGGAGCCATGCGTAAGACGAAAGCCTTATCGGGTGCCGCTCAAGACGCCTATTTCCGGCGCGCGTTCAAGACACATTCCAATTTGGCCGCCGAGGAACGCGAGCAGCTCCTGCGTTCGCTGAAACGGGAGATCGCCCAGCTCCGGCTGCGGCTTGAACCCTTGCCAAGGGAGGCAGTGACACCCAAGCCGGCCGCAGCCGTTGACAGCCCCGAGGAGACCTCGGTGCCGCAGGCCGCGGCCAGCAGCACGAGTTTCGATCCCTTCTCACTCAATGTTGTCGTGATCGTGCGCACGTTGGGCCGGGCGGCGGCGCTGGCCGCGCTCGCGGCCATCGACAGGGAGGAGGATCTGCGACTGCTGGCGCGGGAGCAGCGGCTCAGCGTCGGGCCGGATCTGGTCTCACTCGCGCAGTTGCGCGCAGCCATCGTGAGCGCCGCCGAGCGGCGCGTGGCCAACCGGATGGCCGCGGCCAGTTAATGAACCGGTGAGGCCGCCAATGATCGCTAGCGAAAAAATCTTTGCAGCAAAGCCAACAAGACGATTAGGACCAACAACAAGAAGCCTCTGATGTGAGCTTTGGCGCTGGCCCTAAAGAGCGGTGGACGGACTTGGGGCTCGCGCAAGCGCTGAACCGAGCCTTGCAGCATGCGCTCGACAATGCGCTCGGTTTCCGCGCTGCTCGGGGCGGGCGCTTCGCCGGCAACGGCTCGCTGCAGTTGCTGCGCAGCGCTCCGTCGCACGCCCTCTGAAGCCCCGGTTTCGGCAAGCCTTAGCAGCGTCGCGCGCCCAACCTCGTCATGGCGATCCGCGCCTAGCCGGGCGACGGCCGTCCAGTAGGCTTTGCCTGCATCGTCCATCGCCGAGAGCGCCGCGTCCAACACCTGCTGGACCGCCGCGGTGCGCCCCATAAACGCGAACACGAACAGCCTGCACTCTTGGCGCAGCTGCGGCAGCAGCCACTTTTCGGCCTCCGCGTAGGTTTGCACCATCTCCTCGAGGTGACCCAGTTCGCCAAGCGCGCGAATCTCGCGTGGTTTAGCTTCGGAATAGTCGACACCCCGAGCGCGCGCCAGCACCAGCACGCCGTCCCAATCGCGGCGCTCCTGCGCTAGCATGAGACGTGCAAACGCCTTTTGTCTGCCCGAACCCGTGGCCTCGATCCGACCGAGTGCCGCCATATAGCCGGCCGCTCCAGCGATGCTGCGCGCGCGCCTGAGCCGCAAGCCGATGCGCGCCCATGAACTTGGATGCAAGAGAACGGCCCATACATGCAGGCGCGCGGCCTTTTGCCATTGCCCCCGTTGTGCGGCAACCCTGGCGCGATCCAAAAGCGCAAGCGGAGAAACGACAAGCAGAGCAAAAAGAGCAGCCGTCAGCCAGCCCGCCCAATCGAGGGCGAACGCAAGCGCCAGGATGCCGACGACCACCACCACGGCATTGGCCCCGATCCATCCCCAGCGGCCCGGTAGGCCGTGGCGCGTCATGCTCACCGCGATCGTGCCGCAGACGGAGATCACTCCCACCACCACCACGGACTGGATGGCCATGACACCGGATCCTTGCGTCGATTCTTCGAGGGTCTTGCCGCCCCCAAGCCCGGATGGTCCGCGCGATTAGCATGGAGGGACAAAGGGCAGCGCAAGATGCGGTCTGAAAAAGGCAAAGCCCAGATCGTCCAGCGCGCTCGGCTGCCTGCCCTTGCCTCCTTGCCCCCGCTGCTTGCCAGCGTTGAAGCGAATTGACATTGCTCATGAATTCGTGGGTCGGCGCCAGCCCGCACCTTGGCCCGCGATTGGCGCCATCGGGGGATGCAGCTGTGGCTTGACAGCTGCATGCCCGACTACAGAAGTCGCCATTCGAGCATGCCGGCGGCGCCGGCTGAGGCCGAGGTCGCGCCCTGTGCAACGCGAAAAGCGTTGCTTGCGGGCGAAAGTTGGACCCTTATCAAAGGCCTCTTGTGGCGGCGAGAACGGACTGGTGGCACGAGCACACCTGCGAGGCCTTGGGTAGGGCAATGGCGGATCAACAGCGCAATGTCTTCGGCGAGCCGATCGAGGTTTGCTCGCTTAATCCCACCACCGGCTTTTACCGGACTGGCTGCTGCGAGACGGGGCCTGAGGATGTTGGCGTGCACACGGTGTGCGTCGAAGTGACCAAGGAGTTCCTGGCGTTCTCGAAAGCGCGCGGCAACGACCTGTCGACGCCACGCCCCGAATACGGCTTTGCCGGTCTCAATCCTGGCGACCGCTGGTGTTTGTGCGCAGAGCGCTGGCAGGAAGCCTTTGCTGCCGGCGTTGCGCCCCGCGTCGTGCTGGCGGCGACCCACGAGGCGACCCTTGAGATTGCCGAACTTGCGGATTTGAAACGTCACGCCCTCGATTTGGCCTAGCCCGGCAACGGGCTGCCTTGCCAACCTTAAAGTTTTGTGCGGGCCCACATGCCAGGCGCGCAGTCCAACCCCGCGCCTGCCAGCCACTATTCCGGAAATAGCGTGGCCCACCCCAAGCACCAACAGCCGGTAAGCTCACGCGCCGCCCGCCAGGCATTGGCGCTAGTCGACAAGAGCCGGTTGCAGGACGCCATCGGCAACGGCGTTGGCGCTGGCTGCGCGCAGCATAAAATCAGCACAGCGCTCACCAATCAGGAAGCACGGCGCATTGGTATTGGATGAAACCATCGTCGGCATGATGGAGGCGTCGGCAACGCGCAGATCCTTGACCCCGTGCACACGCAACTCATGGTCGACGACCGCCATGGCATCGCTACCCATTTTGCAGGTGCCAATCGGATGGTAGGAGGTGGCGCCGAGCCTGGCGATATGCTCGAGCAGACCCGCATCCGATTGCACCTCGGGGCCCGGCCGCACTTCGCGCACGATCAGGCGCGCGAGGGCCGGCTGCGCCGCGATGCGGCGGGCGAGCCGCAGCGCCGCGATGCTGGTGGCGCGGTCGCCGGGGTCGGTCAGGTAGTTGGGGCGGATGATCGGCGGGGTTTGCGGATCGGCCGAGGCAATGTGCACCGAACCCGTGGACTGCGGACGCAAGACGAAAGTGCCGATGCCGAAGCCCGGAAACTTATCCAACACCAACTCGGTCGGATGGCGAGGGTCTGCCGCGCTCAGCGTATGCAGCTGAATCTTTACGTCGGGCCTGTCGTGCGCCAGCTCGGTCTTGGCCAGGGCGTGCACCGTAGCCGTACAGGCCGCCATCTCGCCGTCTCGGCGCAGGAGATAGCGCAGCCCCATAAATGCCTTGCGCAGAGGATTGTCGAGAATGTCGTTCAAGGTGATGGGACGCCGACACTCAAACGAAAGGCGCGTGTGCCAATGGTCGCGACAGTTCTCGCCGACACCCGGCAGATGGGCGCGGCAAGCAATGCCGAGCTCCGCCAGACGCTCCCTGTCCCCGATCCCGGATAGCTCCAGAAGCTGCGGACTTTGCACCGCCCCGGCGCTGACGATGACCTCGCGCGCGGCGCGCGCAAAATAGTGCCGCTCACCACGACGATAAGCGACGCCGACGGCACGCCCCTGCTCAATCTCGACGCGGGTTGCCTGCGCCCCGGTTGCCAGCACGAGGTTGGGGCGGCCGCGCGCCGGATACACGTAAGCTTCGCGCCCACCCCAGCGCAGCCCCCTTTTGGTATTGCTCTGCAGGTAGCCGACACCCTCGTAGGCAACGCCGTTGTAGTCGGGGGTGGCGGGCACACCGGCCGCAATTGAGGCCGCATGGAATGCCTCCGCCAGCGTGCTGCGATTAAAGCGGGTGATGTGTATTGGGCCACTTTTGCCGCGGCTGGCGGCATCGCCCTCAGCATAGGCTTCCAGGCGTTTGAGAAAGGGAAGAACATCGGTATATCCCCAGCCGGGATTGCCGAGCTGGCGCCAATGGTCGAACTCGGCCGGCTCGCCGCGCACCCACAGCATGCCGTTGATGCTGGAAGAGCCGCCCAGCACGCGGCCGCGTGGCCAGAACACCTGGCGCCCGCCAAGGTTGGCTTGCGGCTCGGTATAAAAGCGCCACAGGCTGCGCTGCGACAACAGCACGAAACCCGCGCCCAGTGGAACTTTCAGCCAAAGCCACGGATCGTCTTCGCCCGCCTCGAGCAGCAGCACGCGGAAGCGTCCGCTCTCACTCAGCCTAGCGGCGACGGCACAGCCTGCCGAGCCCGCTCCAACCACGACATAGTCCCAGGCCGTCTCGTTTGCCGCCAAGGCGTTCATCGCTGGTTCCCTCGAAAAGTGGCGCGCGCGCCTTGCGCCTTATTCCTTGACGCCGCCGGCGGCGAGTCCGCGCACCAGATAGTTGCGAACCAGCATCGAGAATAAGACCACCGGCAGCATCACCAACGTCCCCGCCGCAGCAATCCGACCCCACTCCCAGCCCGTGTACTGAATGAAGTTTACGATCGCGACCGGAGCGGTTGAAGCGTTGGTTCGGGTCAGCACGAGCGCGTAGAAAAAGTCGTTCCACGACAAGATGAAACAAATGACCGCGGTGGCGGCGAGCCCGGGGGCCGACAGCGGCAAGGTCACGCGGCAAAAGGCCTCCCAGACGCCACAACCATCGATCCAGGCCGCCTCTTCTAGCTCGCGTGGCACGCCGTCGAAGAAGGGCTGCATCATCCAAATCACAAGCGCCAAGTTGAACGTCAGGTAAACGATGATAAGGCCCAACAGCGTATCCGACAGGCCCAGGTGGCGGTAGGCGAGGAAAAACGGGATCGTGAAAGCAATCGGCGGTGCCATGCGGGTGGCCAGGACCCAGAGCGCGATCCGACGCGAAGATTTAAAGCCGCTGCGCGACAGGGCGTAGGCGGCGGGCACACCGATCGCCATCGCCAACACGGTCGATGCAAGGCTGGTGATCATGCTGTTGAGAAAAGAGGCGGGGAAGGCCCCGGTCCAAAGCGCCCGGTAGTGTGCGAGCGTGGGCGTGAACAGGAGCTCGTAGCCAAGGATATCCGCGTTCGGCCGAAACGACATCTGGACCAGCCAGACGAAGGGGAAGAGAACCAGTAGCAGCAGGCCGACGGTGCCGATGTCACCGAGCCGGCGACGGTGGCGCTGGAACCAGTAGCGCGATGGCGGCGCCGGGAGGGGACGCGCCGCGACTGGCCCGGGCTCAATCTGCCTCTGCATGAGCGACCCCGGTCAGTCGGTCGATCAGGTAGCTCAGCACGAAGACGCCCGCCACCATCAGCGTGGCAATGGCGCTGCCGTAGCCCCAAAGCGAAAAGGTAAAGGCCTGGCGGTAGGCATAATAGTTCGTCACCTCCGTGACGTCGCCCGGCCCGCCGTCGGTGAGCACGAAGATCAAGGGAAACGCCTTGATGCTGTCGATGAGACGGAAGATTGCGGCCACCACCAACGTCGATTGAATGTAGGGGAACATCACGAAACGGAAGATCTGCCAGTCGTTGGCGCCGTCGATCCGCGCCGCCTCCAGCGGCGAGGCTGGTATCATCTGCAAGGCGGCCAGCACCATCAGCATCGTGAACGGAAACCACTCCCAGGTTTCGGCAATGACGATTGCCGTGAGCGCCCAATTGGGATCGGTGATCAGGGAGGGTACGGGCAGGCCGATGAAGGCCATGAAACGATGGAATGGACTGATGTCCACGGCGTACATGACGCGCCAAAGGATGCCGACGACGATGGGCGGTAGCACCATGGGAATGAGGAAACCCGAGCGGGCCAGCTTACGGATGCGGCTCGACCCGTTCAGCAACAATGCCACGCCGAGGCCCACCAGCAGCTGCCCAATGACGGTTGCCACCGACAATTTCACCTGGATCCAAACGGAGCGCGTGAAGCGGGGATCCTCGGCCAAATCAAGGTAGTTGGCCGCCGGGGCGCTGAAATCCCAGGCGGTGCCCGGCAGCGTCAAGTTGAGCGGTGTGAGCGAGGTCGCCACCAGGTAGACGGCGGGCGCAATCGTGATGATGGCCAGCACCAGCACCGCCGGGGCGATGCCGAGCAGGAAGGACCGCCGACGCTGGGCACCCCAGGCGAGCCGCCGAGCTGGCATGGCGTGGCTCAGAACCTGACACCTGCCCGCTTCAGATCGGCAAGCGTGTTGGCCTGCGCCAGCGCCAGCGACTCTTTGGCCTTCATTTGCCCGGAGATGATGCGGCCCAGCGCCTGGGTGATCTGCGCGTTGGCCTGCGGATAGACGTGGACCGTGCGGTACTTCATGTAGCCTTGTTCGGACATGGCAATCGAATCGAGGAACAGCTGGCCGGTGTCGATGCCGTTAATCACCATCCGCTGTTTGTAGTCGGCCGAACCGATCAGCGACTTGCGCGTCACCGAGCCGAGGCCGTGCTTTTGCGTCATGCGCCGGATCAGGTCTTTGGACAGCGCCCACTTGATGAATTCCCAGGAGGCGTCTTTGTTCTTGGCGCCGACGGGAATGCCCCAGCCATGCGAGGCGACGCCGGGGAAGCGGCCCTTCGGTCCTTTGGCAATCATGCTGAAGTTCGAAGTCTTGACGACCTTGCTACCCTCCTCGCCGAGCAGCGCGCAAAAGGCGTGATTGTGGGTGGAATAGTTGATGCGGCCGGCCCGCAGCGCTTCCGTCACCTGGTCATAGCTGTAGCCGGCTGCGGCCTCCGGGCCATAGCTATTGAGCAGCCTGGCAAGCATCTCGGCCGCCGCCGCCGCTTCCGGGGTGTCGAGCGTCGGCATTAGGTCGTCCGGCGGATTGCGAAACACATTGCCGCCAAAGGCCTGCAAATACGCCGGGTAGATCCATCCCCAATGGTTCTCGGTGATAAAACCGCTCACCCCATCCTTCTTGTTGACGACCTGGAGTGCCTTGTCGAGTTCGTCCAGTGTATCGGGCATGCCGAAGCCGTTGGCGGCCAGCAAGTCGAAGCGGGCGGCGGCGGCGATCAGCACATCCGAGATCCAGGGAATGCCGTAGACGGCCCCCGTCTTGTCGCGCATCGGCTGCACCGAACCGGGCACGAAATCGGCAAAGTCCCAATCGGCAGGGGTCTTGTTGGCATCGGCAATGAAGGGATCGAGCGGCGTTAGCCAGCCGGCCCCGATCCAGCGGCTGGTGTAAATAAAGGTGACGTTGAGCACATCGAAGCCACTGCCCTTGGTCGACAGCTCGAGATCGGCGCGCTGGTTGTAGACCGGGAAGCCCGGCGTGTCGTAGTTGACCTTGATGCCGGTCTGCTCCTGGAACTCGGGCAGGTAGTCGGCGATCAGCTTGGGATAGGTGGCGCTCCAGCACGAGATATTGAGGGTTACGCCGTCGAACGGCCTGCGGCCGCCCTGCGCGGGTGCCTTGCCCGCCCGCAGCGTGAAGGGAATGAAGAGCGCGCCCGCAGCCTTTCGTAGCGCTTGCCGCCGGGTGACCCGCACGTGGGGGTGAGCCATGCCTTCCTCCTGATCGCCCCGGGTGACGTG